>JBPCQW010000511.1:0-48463 GCA_050997715.1 Hassallia sp. | reverse complement strand
CCCCCTAGTACTGGGTGGGTTGAAAGATGAGCTGTAATTAATAATCCGCCAGGGTGTACCAGTGACAACAACCCTCCTAGTACTGGGTGGGTTGAAAGGTTTCAAAACCCAGATGAGAATCGTTTTTCGCCTCAAGTGACAACAACCCTCCTAGTACTGGGTGGGTTGAAAGAATACCACCAAAAGCGCGGGAAGTGGATGCGTTTGGTGACAACAACCCTCCTAGTACTGGGTGGGTTGAAAGGTATTGATGGGTATCCGGCTCCTGTCAATGGTGGAGTGTGACAACAACCCTCCTAGTACTGGGTGGGTTGAAAGGATGATGACATTCCTCCGCGAATACAATACACATGTGACAACAACCCTCCTAGTACTGGGTGGGTTGAAAGTAAATGCCTCGCGCCTTCGCAAGGCATTTTTCATGTGACAACAACCCTCCTAGTACTGGGTGGGTTGAAAGTTAACAGCAGGCAGAATGAGTTCAGAAAATTTAAAGCGTGACAACAACCCTCCTAGTACTGGGTGGGTTGAAAGTGAAGATACAATACTTGGATCAACAGATTCAAGCGTGACAACAACCCTCCTAGTACTGGGTGGGTTGAAAGATGGGAAATTTTCCCAGGCTAGTACTAGTGAATGGGTGACAACAACCCTCCTAGTACTGGGTGGGTTGAAAGTTTCGCTGATCTTGGTCGAGCGGTACTGTACCCTTGGTGACAACAACCCTCCTAGTACTGGGTGGGTTATCATAATTTTTATTAGGGAGGGTTGAAAGAGAGCGCTACGTTGACATTATCGCTATAGTCTCTGTGAATAAATGACATTAATCTGTCACTGGCAGTCCAACGACATCAATTTGTCCCGACGACAAGTAAATAGTCACAACGACACTAATCGGTCACCGATGACAAACAATTAGTCACTGTACACTTCAAATGAACGTAACTGGATTCGAACCAGTGACCTCTACGATGTCAACGTAGCGCTCTAACCAACTGAGCTATACGTTCGCAATTTATTAATTATACCATAGACTCAATTATATTGACAATAACAAGTCACTTAATTTATTTTGCTTGAAGCTGGCTAAGTTTATTATTAGCCGACAGCAGTAGTTGTTGTGCCTCAAGGTAAGCTGTTGTACCTGGTTGTACTTTCTTGAGTTGATTGATAATTCCTTGTAACTGGCTGATGGTACGGTTGCGATCCAAAGATTGAGGATTTGTGGGAGTCGAAGCTAGTAAGCTTTGAATTTGACGTTGTGCAGAGTCTAAAGTGTATACCGAATCCTGCTGTGCTTGTCGTCGGATACTTACTGCGGCTAAATTTGCTTGGGCATTTGCCAGTAATTCCTGTGCTTGGGCATACCCTGCCAAATCTTGTGAGGGAACTTGTCTAAGCCGATTAATTGCCTCTTGCCATAAGTTTTCTATCTCTTGCCATTCCGCAACTGGATGGGGTGGGTTTTGTCCAGCTTTAGCAGCTTGCCAAGAAAACTTTTGTGCTGCCGTGATTAAAGCGCTAATGCGTTCATTACCTGCCGCTAAACCGACAATTTCTTCAAATTCTCGTTTGTCAGATTTTAGTTTGTTTTGTGCGGTTTTTCCAGCTAGAGTTTGACTGGGGATTTGCTGCAATTTATCAATTGCAGAATGCCAAGAAGCGATCGCTGCTTTTTTATCAGTTGATGTTAGCGCTTGTTGATATTGCTGTTTGGCTTGAGAAAGTACCTGTTCGCTATCGGTAAGCAACATCTGAGCATTCTTTTCTTGAAACACCTTAGCTTCTAGGTGCCCAACCTTGGTACGAGCGCTATTAAATCCGTAAATGCTCAAGCGTGAATCGTACCACCAATATTTGTATTCTGACCAATCATTTAAAAATCCAATGGGCAAACCATCAAGATGTTGTTGTGCCTGTTTTACCTTATCTTCGCCTAATTCTAAGTCGGCTGGACTTGTGGGTTGCTCAATTAATTGTTGGGCTTGTTCAACTTTGGCGATCGCTTGCCGATAATGACTGTCCATGCTTATATAGCTGGGTAGCAGCAAAATCGGAGCATTCCGCGATACTGTACCGCGAATTATCGAGTAAGGCAAGTTTGCCAGCCATACTGCACCAACAGGAATCCCAAGCAGTATGACTGCCCAGATAGTTTTACTCAGTATGCGATTCTGCTTTTTTGCACCTTCAAAATGGGGGTAAATACGGGGAATCTGCCCCTGTGCTTCCATTTCTTTTTCCAGTTCTGCAAGGGTTTTGGGTGCGGATGGTACAGGTGCTGATGGATTCAGTACAGTTGGTTGTTGACTTTTGAGCGACGGGTCAATTTCCAAATTAGTCTGGGATTTTTTACCTAGGATATTAAAAGGCAGATTCTGGAAAAAGTTCATAAAATTAAGTATTAACAGCCACTTATATTTAGTTTGCCCACACGCAAAGGAAAATGCACAACTTGATATATTCCTTTAAGTGGGGGAAACGTGGCTTGATGGTTGTTAATATCTGAAAAATGTTAGAAAAATTATCGTCGAAATTATTATGTCAACTGCTTTAATTACTGGTGCTTCTGGTGGTATTGGTAAAGCCTTTGCCGAAGAACTCGCTAAACGCAACACAAACCTTGTTTTAGTCGCTCGTTCCGAAGAAAAGCTGAAGGAATTAGCCTCACAATTGCAAGAACAACACAAAATTCAAGTAGATGTTATTGTACAAGACCTGACAGAAATCGGTGCGAGTGATGCTGTCTTTAACGCTACGAAAGAAAGGGGATTGACAATTGACTTATTAATCAACAATGCTGGTTTTGGCGACTATGGCGACTTTGCCGATCGCGATGGAGAACGGCAAGTTAAAATAGTGCAATTGAACGTTTTAGCATTAGTAGATTTAACCCACAAATTCTTGCCATTGATGCGTCAAAGACGTTCGGGAAGTATTATTAACGTCGCTTCCATTGCCGGGTTTCAACCGATACCTTACATTTCCGTTTATGCTGCTAGCAAAGCTTTTGTTATCAGTTTCAGTCATGCATTATGGGCAGAAAATCGTAACTATAATGTCCGGATATTAGTATCCTGTCCGGGACCAACAGAAACTAACTTTTTTACAGAAGCGAAGTTTCCCCCAGCACTGGCAAATTCGGCAAGTAAAATAGCTTCTCCAGAAACAGTCGTAATCGATTCTCTCAAAGCTTTGTCAAGAGGAGAACCTATAGTTGTTAGTGGCGGAATTGGCTCACAATTAATTACTAGATTAGGTCGATTTATACCGCGAAAAACTTTAGTAAGTTTGTTAGAAAAGCAGTTTAAGGCGGGTTAGTTATTAATTGATAGTTGTTGGTTATCTACTAACCACGCTCCCACTATCCACTTACACGTACCTTGTTAATTGCACGCGATATCTATCTTTTTTGGTGACGGCAATTTCGCCAATTTCTAAGCGTCCTTTACCGCGAATGGCAATTAAGTCTCCTGATTTAACTTGAGAACTTGCTTGGGTGATATCCTTCCAGTTGACGCGAACATCACCGGAGTCGATTATATCAACCATTTTGCTACGAGACATGCCAAAACCAGCGGAAGCGATCGCATCTAACCTTAAAGAAGCTTCCACGGTGGTTAATTCTTTCTTCTTCGGTTCGCGAATCTTTAACTCGCTGACATCAATCGGCTGAGTTTTTACCGGAACCGATCGCACTTGTTGGAGATTCATTCCTAAAAATTCTACCAACTCCGGCACAACAATTGCCTGCGCTCCTCGTTCGCCGAGTACAATCACATCACCAGTCTTTTCGCGGACAATGCCAGTACCTAGCATAGCGCCCAAAAAGTCGCGGTGAGAGGCAGTATCAAACAAAAAATTTCCGGCAATTTCTAAGACAGCGATCGCAACTTGAGATTGATCTAAAGGTATTTCTGAGCGAGCGAGCGCTATTCTTTGGCGTTCAGCTTGTGGATATCCACCCCACGCCACCAATTGTACCTCTGTTAAACGGCTAAATACCCGCTGAATTTCTGCCAACTCTGGCGGAGACAAAAAATCCGTCAAAACAACTTCCCAAGTTTTGATTGCTTGATCTGCCTGATCAATTACACGCGCTACAGTATCTCGATTTTCAACACCCTTTAAAATTTCTTCTCTTGGCAACATTCTTAAAAATTAGGAGTTATGAGTTGGCGTAGAGACGTTGCGACGGAACGTCTTAACGGGAGTTAGGAATTAATTTGCAACAAACTTCTTGATTCTAGCTTTTAGCTGGGTAAAAAAGCTCAATTTCTTTTCCCACAATACGCTTTCCCCACTCCCCCCATCACCTCAGCTATACGCTACTTGTGTCAGCATAACCCTGAAGATTTTCTGGATCAAACTGACGTAAAATGCGGGTTGCTTGACGGGTAACAGTTTCAGAACTCTGAACCACAATCAAGTATTTGCCAGCATCCAAACGGTTGCGGTACGGTAAAGCATCACCACCACCAATAATTAAACCGACTCCACCACCAGAAACGACACTACCCAAACCACCACTAACAGCACCTAGCAATCCACCAATAATATGATTGCCAATTTGACCTGCCCAAGCAAAGGTTTCTAAACCGGTGATAAAGCTGAAAGTAAAACCAGCAAAAAAGCCGAATGGGACAAGCCAAACAGCCATCAGCCGCACTTGCTTTTTGGCTTCTTCATTGGGGTCAATCAAGCCAAACTCGTCCGCAGTTTTGTACCCCCTACCCAGAATACTACTTTTTATGTTTTCTCTTTCTAACGCTAAATAAGCAGCTTCGGCTTGGATGCGATCGCGTAATACGGCAACAAGGTAATTCATTGGTCTAAAAACTATTCTCTAATAAAAATTTCGCTTTAACTAACAGCCTACCAGTGCTGGTCGTATCAATTCCTATGCCTGAGGAAAGGGGAGTGGGGAGATGAGGAGCAGGAGGAGAGTATTAAATTTTGAATTCTCCCTGTCTCCCTGTCTCCCTACTTCTGCTTACTTCAGCAAATCCAAAGGCTCACAAAAATTGTTCACGCTTTGTTTAAGGACATAAATTAAAACTGGTGCCGCTAAAATCTGAGGAAACGCGGGTATTGTTTTGAGATATTCCATCATCTGGTTAACTGAGCCATCAAGCAAGTTGTCTCGAAATTCTTCTTGGCAAATGACAGCACGCCATTTTTTCGCCAAAGCGTCTAACCATTCTGAATTTGCTCTTTCTGGTTCTTGTCCCGCCTTAATGGCTAGCGTCATTGCTGCATCTTCTAAATCTCCCTCACAGTCCTCAATTAAGTCAAGTGCTTCCATCGCTTTTGGATTATCTGCCAATTGAGAACGAAACTGTGCAATTTCTTGGGATGTAACAGTAGTCATGAGATTATTTTTTACTCTTTCGAGCGGTTGACCACTCAGCTATGTTATTCCAATTTGACTACCAGAATGAAAAAATCTGCTGTAAGACAGAGGAGGGTGGAGTGGAAGAGTAGACGATGGGGGGACAAGGAGGCAGGGGGAGAAATATTTCTTCTTTGTTATTTTTCCCCTTTCCCCTTTCCCACTCAACAAAATTGCCCAATGCCCACTATCCACGCTCCCACCAACATTAACTAGCGCAACGCTCTAGAGGTGACGGAGCGTTGTAAATTAGCTAAAGCGCGGTTGTAATCCAAAATAGCTTGGACTCGGTTTCCTTCGGCTCTAGTGAGTGCGGTTTCAGCGTCAATTACTTCGGTTTGAATACCTACACCAGCTTGAAATCGCAAACGCGCTAACCGCAGAGACTCTCTAGCTTGTTCTAGGGCACCAGTGGCGGTGTTGACGTTCTGCAAATTAGATTGGAGGTTAGAAAAGGCTTGTTCTACCTCAAAGCGGGTTTGATCGCGCTGTTGAGCAAATTGAGTTTCAGCGATCGCAATATTACTTCTTTGTTGATTCGCTCTTGCTCTTGCTGCTCCTCCATCAAACAACCTCCAGTTTGCTTGCACTCCCACTGAATAACCATCGGTAACGCTAGCATTATCATTAAACTGATCTAGCAGATTGTAGCTGGCTACTAAACTAACTTGTGGACCTATTTGTGCAAGCGCTCCGCGTCGCTGTTGCTCAAAAATGTTACGTTGTGCTAACTGCTGTTGCAATTCCGGACGGTTTTGAAAAGCTAAAATAATACTTTGTTCCAGCGTTTGGTTCCAAAGACCTGCTAATCTCACCGGATCTGCGGCAACGACATTCACAGACTGACTCAAACTCAACCGAGCCACTAACTGGCGGCGGGCAATTTGCTGCTGCGAGATAGAATTAGTCAGGTCTTGTTGGGTGTTTGCTAAATTCACCTGTGATTGCAGTACAGAGAAGCGCGTACCCACCCCAGCTTGTTCTAAAGCTTGTGCATCTCGTAAACTAGCTTGGGCGTTAGTCACAGCCGCAGTGTTAATCCGCACGCTTTCATCTGCTTGTTGCAAATTGTAATAATCAGTGGAGACATTCAGCCGGATTACTTCGGATTGACGCTCAACATCCAACTCTTGAAACCGTACCTGTTCCTCAGCCTGTCTAATAACAGCTTGCCGGCTCCCAGAGGTATAAAGGTTGTACGAGAGTTGCGCTTGACCATTGAAACCGGTACTAGGTTCGTCTTGATTGACAGAAATCCCTGTTTGTTGTTCCCGTAGCTCCGTTGAAAGCTGACCGCTGGCAGACTGCTGACGAGTTACACTACCATTAACATCAAAATTGGGTAACAAAGCAGCTTGAGCCTCGCGTACCGCATATTGACTGCGTTGTAGCTGCAATAATGACACCTGTAGGTCGCGATTATTGCGGCGTGCTAGTTCCAGCGCTTGTGCTAAAGTAATCGGCTGAATTCCCTGTAGCCTCACTTCTTCTGGTTTGGTGGGAAACTGTAGCGGGTTTGGGTTTTGATTGAGGTAATCGGGAATTTGCACTTCCCCTGTAGGTGGGGGGGTTACTGGTGTTGGTGTTGGTGTTTGCACTCCTCCTCCGGGTGCGGGGGTAGGAAGGGGTGTTATTGGTGCGGTTCTGGGTGTCCGTGTCTGAGCTAGCGAATTACCACCAGTAGAATTTTTTTGTCGGCAGGCTTTTAAGTCAATCACCCCATCGGTTAAGGAAAAGTTTTGGCTGTTTTGTCGTTCCTGGGGGCAAAACTGCATTTTATCTAACAAACTTGCTGCTGTTGAATCAGAAGTTGAAACTTGTGATACTCTCTGCAACTTAGTAACCGGGTTTTTCTTGTTTGCTGCTGGTTTTTGTGCATGTACACTCAACGCTGCCGGGAACGTAGTTGCTTTGTGGGAAGCTGAAGTCGGTGTATTTTGTGCCAATTTGAATGCGTAGACCCGCAGCAACTTATCGTCAGACATCGCGTTTTGTTTTTCAGGAGCGATGCGAGAACCAATTTTATCTCCTAACTCAAAAGCATGTTCACTAGGCACCCAACTGGATACTATACCTCTTTGTCCGATTAACACACCAGTCTTGCCCGTTACTGTTCCACGTAGCCTGTTACTAATTAAAGGTTTAACTGTAACTGTAGTCCAGGATGTAATTACATCTGGTATAGTATATCTGGCAGTATTGAGCAGTCCTCTATTGATGATGTCTGTAACGGAAGTTTCACTATGAGTGGAACTTGAGACATTACCAGAAGCAGCCAGCTGTACTCCTTGAGCTTTTACAGTTTCAGCCGAAGCAGGCTGAATTGCTAATATTACTATCACACCAGGCAAGAAGCTATGGAATAATTGCTGTACTTTCACCGCATCTCCTCACACGAAATCAAGCGGCAGAAACCCTTTACTCATCACAGAATATAGCACGATGCCAAGTTTAGGAATCGGAACTCTGTTTGTCTTCAAAACGTTTGACGATGCGAGAAAGTTCCGCCTTTTCATCGATACTAACGCGGGTTGGCGCACCGCTGACAATTCTTTCATAGTTCCTGAAAGAATCTTTAATTTCTGGACCATCGGCGGTAATATTGTACTCCCGGATACCTTTATCATGCCAAGATCCGCGCATTTTGAATACGTTAATTGCTCTTGACATTTCGCCGCGAATTTCTACATACTGCAACATGATAATTGTGTCAGTAATTGTAGAAATATGAGAATCTGTAATTGAATGAGAACCCATGAATTGGTCAGTTGTATTAGTAAAAAATCCCGTAATCTCTTCTTGTTTAGCGTAACCCGTAACACCAATTACAAATTGCCGAAATGCATTATTGCTCACTCCTCTTGCTAATGCTGAAAGAGAATCAATCGCAATCCGAGCCGGTTTAAATTCGGCAATCTCTGACTTGATAATTTGTAGGTGGTCTTCTAAACCAGTAGATTCCGGATAAGTACAAATGATTTTCAGCAAACCTTGATGTTCTAATTCTTCAAAATCAATTCCCCAAGAGTTAGCATTACGAGACAATTGAGCGCGTGATTCTTCATAAGCAAATAATATTGAGCGTTCGTTGTTGAGGCAGGCTTCCTGGATAAATTGGCTAACTAATAAAGTCTTACCAGTGCCAGTAGCTCCTGTTGCCAAAATAATAGAATCTTTAAAGAAACCACCACCGCACATGTCATCTAAAGTTTTCACTCCAGAAGATACACGGATATTAGAAGACCTTTGCGTCAAACGCATTGCTCCCAGGGGAAAAATATTAACTCCGGCATTGGTTATAGTAAAAGGATACTCACCTTTCATATGAGTTGTACCGCGCAATTTGAGAATTTCAATTGTGCGACGCCGACGTTCTCCTTCTAAAACGTTGCGAACAATTGCGACATTATCAGAAACAAATTCTTCTACCCCAAAAGAGGCTACAGGACCATATTCTTGGGCACGTTCGGTAGTTATAATTGTGGTGACATTTAGTTGTTTGAGACGTGCTACAAGGCGAAAAATTTCTCGCCGGACGACTGCGACAGCTTCATACTGTTGAAATACCGCTGTGATAGAATCTATTGAAACTCGTTTTGCTTTATATTTACGAATTGCATATTGCAGTCGTTCAATGAGCGCTGAAAGGTCAAAGTTTCCTACTATATCTTGACCTTCCGGATCGGGAGAAGCATCAAGAATAAATAATTTGCCTTCAGCCATTAGGTGCTGTAAATTCCAACCAAAAATACCCGCATTTTTAATTATGTCACTGGGTGATTCTTCAAAGGTGACAAATACTCCCGCTTCATCAAAGTAGGTAATACCGCTATAGAGAAACTGAAGAGATAATAAAGTTTTGCCGGTTCCTGAGGTTCCGCTGACTAAAGTAGTTCTACCAACAGGTAAACCACCATGACTTATGTCATCAAACCCCTCGATCATTGTGCGAATTTTTTCTACACCCCCACTTGGGGAGGTATTGTTTTGCTCTGTTTGCTCGTTTTCATTCATTGCCAGTTAAATTAACAAATCAAAATCAAACTTATCTCTATGACTAAAGTTGCTAGTTTTTGATGAAATAATTTATTCCCCAAAATAGTCTTCTTCAGTTAGTTCTTCGTAAAGTAAATCCAATCCTATCAACACTTTTTCTCTATCTGAAAGGTCACCAATTATTTTGCGAACTGGTGGAGGCAAAATTTTCGATAATGTAGGTGTCGCTAATATCTTATCTTCTTCTGCTAGTTGGGGGTTTTTCAATACGTCGATTACTTTCAAAGCATAAATACCTTGAAATTCTTGGTCTAATATGTTTTTGAGTATTTTTAACGCCCGTACTGAGTTGGCGGTGTTCCCTGCTACATAAAGTTTGAGAACATAGGTCTTTCTAACTTTATTCATAAAAGTACAGGCTATAGTGGAAAATGAAACTACGCGCAAGTGCCGTCTAAGTAGCGACAAGTCGATCTTAGTCCACGCACTGTCGGTTCAGGCATTGAGAGCGATCGCATGTTTAAAAGAACGTTTTCGACCCTCGGTAACTTTTGTACTGGTGTTCGCTCTTGTTCAATTTATTTGTAAATCGAACTTCTATATGCTTCGCACAGGTGAGCCAAAACATCAATCAGTGTCAGCCGATAATCAAGTAACGATTCATTGCTCCTTCCTTCTAATTTTAGCTGTTTGGAAAACTCTTCAATTAAATCCATGTGAATCTCTATAATTTGGGGCACAGGAATATTAGCACAAAATACTCCATTGATGAATTTATCAATTTTTTCCTTGAGTGTTTTGTCTGTGGTAAAGTAATTTATAAGAATTTCTCGGTAATCTGATTTAAGTTCCTGCAACAATGCCTGCTGGTCGGCTGTCGTCATCTGCTAAAAAAATTGCTTATTTTTGGGTCAATGTAAATAAAGCATAATATTTGTCAAGACGTTTTTCATATAGTTTTTTTGCATTTATTTACTTATTCTATGGCGATGGGTAATTATGTATGAAATCACCTCACACATAATGAGTGCTGAAAGTTTGCTTTTATCATTAGCGTAAATTTTACCCACCAAAAATTATCTTAGGATAACAAGTGGCAAAGCCTGCAAGTCAGACTGAGCGCGAAGTCAACTTCTAGTTTAGTAACATGTAACATTTTATATGAAAAATTTATGTTAATTACTGAAAAAATCGGCAGTTACTAAACTCTAAAATTTAGGTAGTTGTTGAGTGAGCATTGGTGGTAGAGAGGGCAATGTTGAATTTATAGTTAGCATCAACATATCTATCTAAATGTAGATTTTGGGAATTTACTCCTTGATAAGATATTTAAACGAAGTTAAAGGATTGTCGCATTCTAAATCATTATAATTCCTCAAGGTTCAAAAGCGAATCTTTAGAGCCATAATTGTTCTAGCTACAGAATATTGCTTTCTCGATTTCAACACTAGGAGGATACACTTAAGGATGCTTGACCGAACTGATGATCGGCTTATTTTGACACCGCCATAATAATTGTTAACTTTTCTGCTGAGTGCAGAACAGACACTATGGATTTGTTGCCTGAAAGAATGGCGTTGAAATTGTCACCACAATATAGCTCGCGCTTTGCTTCGTCGGATATTGCTTTAGCCGGAAACGCCATCGGCTACTTTTAAAGCAGATGGTGATACTGGAGCTTCCACAGGAAGAATGACAACCAAAGTTTTATGCCAATGTTACAGTACCCGCTTTATGATTTTGTGGCAACCGTACCGAGTTGTAGAGAAACAACAAGTCTGGCAGTTTTGCTAGAGATATTTGCTCAAGAACAGTGCGATCGCGCCGTAGTAGTTAATGAGCAAGAATACCCAATAGGGTTGCTCTACTCATCCCGTTTAATACCACAATTTTTGGCGGCAAAACAACGCCAAGGAAATTTTAAATTTTTAGATTTACAGCAGCCAATTTCAATTTTAGATCAAGCTTTAATTGAACCAATCCAAATATTGACCGCATCTGATAATGTGGATCAATTTGGGTTATTTTTGCGTTCTCAAAGTGATGAAAACAATAACATAAATTGGGTGCTAATAGATGCAAATAAAAAATATTTGGGCTTGCTAGATACAGTTAGCCTGTTACGATTGTTAGCGGAAGTGGAAATTGACGCAACAGAGAGCGATCGCGGAAACTGCAAAAAAACTGTAGAGCAGAAAAATGCTAGTAGTACGTTAATTGCCAAGCGTAGACCCGGAGGAGCTTGTCGTCAGACATCCCCCAAACAAAAAGAATATCAGCCACAGGGACACAAACCACTGGTGCAGTTATTGGAACGATTGCCTTGGCCCTTAATGTTGCAAACTAGTAATGGTGACGTAATCACCCAAAACCCAGCATGGTGGGAACAATTAGGTGGATTGAAAGATCCAGAAGGAGTAAGGCAACAAGTAGGAGAAATATTAAATTCCCAAACAAAAAAATCAGAATATTCTACAGCAACGATTGGCAATATCATTAATACATGCAACGATATTGACGACGAGGTATATAAAGATATTCAACTTAATTGTCGAGAAAATACTTCCTCGACACTGAATCAAGTAATAATTAAAAAAAGCTTGTCGCCACGGCGAAAAACGATACCAATAATTAAAAAATTACCTGAGCAAATATTTACTGAAACTAATGCCGCAAATCGATGTTTATTTGATAGGAATTTAGGAATATGTACCTGCATTTTGGAAGTGCAGAATGGTCAAGAGCGAGTTTGGCAATTTGCGAGAATTCCCTTAGATAGCATTGAATTTAAAATCCTGGGTACTGAGTTAGAGATGCCTTGCACACAGGAATCAACAGGCAATAAATTGTGGTTAATTTTAGCAACTGATGTAACAGAACAGCAGCAACTTTGTAAAGAACTGGCAGCAAAAAATGCCGACTTAGTACAATTAAATCGTTTAAAAGATGAATTTTTAGCTTGTATTAGTCACGAATTAAAAACACCTTTGACTGCGGTTTTAGGATTATCAAGGTTGCTTGTAGATCGACAATTAGGAGAATTAAACGAGCGTCAAGCGCGTTACGCGGCATTGATTCATCAAAGCGGACGACATTTAATGAGTGTGGTCAATGACATTTTAGATTTGACCCGCATGGAAACCGGACAGATGGAGTTGACTTTTACACCAGCAAAAATTCGTGCAGTATGCGATCGCGCTGCATCAGAAGCGAAAGCCATTCACACTCAAAACAGTAAAACTCCAGTCAACGTCCAACCTCAAGCTCCACGTTCACCCGATTATGAATTTACCCTTACCATCGAACCAGGTTTAGATCAAATCATCGCCGATGAATTACGCTTGCGGCAAATGTTGGTACATTTGCTTTCCAATGCCTTCAAATTCACCGAAACAGGTGGAGAAATTGGGCTGCGGGTAAGTCGTTGGGAAGGTTGGATTGCTTTTACAGTCTGGGACACAGGTATAGGTATTCCTGAACATCAACAGCACTTAATATTTCAAAAATTTCAACAACTAGAAAATCCCCTCACCCGCCAATTTGAAGGCACAGGTTTGGGGCTAGTATTAACTAGAGCTTTGGCTCGTCTCCACGGTGGTGATGTGAGCTTTCTGTCTCGTGAAGGCAAAGGCAGCCAATTTACTTTACTACTACCCCCCAGTCCTCCGAAAGCTAACTTCGGTGATCAAGATATGGGGCTAGAAGACAGTGTGGCGCATAAAATCGAAGACGCGGATAGTTTCCCCGTGTTGCCTCGTTCTCGGAACTGCGTGTCTTCAACTCCTGCCAATCTTGCCGCTAGCGAACAACGTTTAGTGTTAGTAGTTGAGGCAGTAGCTCGATATATTGAAGAACTCAGCGAGCAGTTGACAGGTTTGGGTTATCGGGTAGTGATTGCGCGATCGGGATGTGAAGCAGTTGAAAAAGCCCGTCGCTTGCAACCGAAAGCTGTATTCTTGAATCCATTGTTACCCCTTTTATCGGGTTGGGATGTGCTGACTTTAATTAAATCAGATGCTGCAACTCGTCACATCCCAGTCATTGTGACAGCTACAGGAGCTGAAAAAGAGCAAGCATTTACTAATAGTGCCGATGGTTTTATTAGCTTACCAGTGCAGCATCAGGTTTTGGCACCACTTTTAGAAAAGTTGTGTGCAGCACCCGAAGCGCAGCAACCAAGTAAAGATGGTACAAAAATCAATATTCACACTCCACTGCGAATTCTTCGGTTAGTCAATTCCGAGTTAGAATCTGTCAATCCCCATCCATCACTGCGAGAACATCGGGTAATCGAAGTTGATGATTTAGATCAGGCAGAACTTTTGGCGCGAGTTTGGCAGTTCGATGTAATATTGCTGGATAAAGAAGTTTCAAAAGCAAAAGCTTATTTGCAACAACTTAGTCAACATCCTCGTTTGGCAGCTTTACCATTAGTTACCTGCGATGTTGCAACGACATTAGAAGCTTCACAAGTGGATGGACTTTCTGTATTTCCTTGCTTGTGGTCATTTAGTAACGATAACAATAGTCAAACAGGGAGAACAGACGCTTTATTGTCAGTGCTGCAAATTGCTTCTGGGATGTGCTGTCCACCCAGTCTGTTAGTAGTTGATTTGACCATGTTGCCCGATCTGCCACAGTTAACCCGCAAGCAGATTAGCCATTATGGATCGTCCAATAATTCCGCACTCAACAATTTAACAGCCGAGCGTGGTTCGGAGTGGTTTCAAGCTTTAATTCAGTATCTGCAAACAGCAGGTTTGAAAGCCGCAATGGGTCGCTCTTGGGCAGAAATGCTGCAACAAATTCGCCACCACAGCGTTGATTTATTGCTGATTAGTTTAGGTGAATCTTCTAATGAAAAAGAAGCGCGAGCAGCGCTGAAAACATTAGGACAATTTCCTTTTGATTTGCCACCGATTTTGGTACTTGACCACCGATTAAATCCCCAAGAGGTTAGTTCAGCGCATAAGAAAAACCAGAAAAAAACTCAGGATAAATTGGAGTCAATAGAAACGGTTGTGGATGCGATCGCTACTCAGATTTTGCCCCGCTCAATTTCAATGGAAGATTTGTTAAACCAGATTAATCAAGCTTTGAAAAATGGTTAGTAGTTAGTAAAGAACTGTTGACTGTTAACCAACAACTAACTCCTAGCTCCTAACTCCGCTCCTCTTAAAAGGCACTCTAATTAGTTGATAAGCACCACTGCTGCTTAAATTTTCGTAATCGGCTGGTTGCAAATTCATTTGTATCAACTTTTTCGGCTGAGAAAGAACCAGCACTGAGTCCGGGTGTGCTTTCTTGGCTGCTTGGTTTTGGATATACTCTTGAGCCTGTTCAGTAAATTTGAGGAAAATTACATTTTCACGAGTGTAAAATACCACGGTTGGTTTTTTAAACCCAACCATGATTAATTCTTCATTTGGTTGTTTTGCTTGGACTGCGATCGCCGATAATTCTCTTAAGGGCAACTGACGCTCATGATCTACCAAAAACAAAGCAGGCGTCAGCACAACAATTAAAAATGCAGTAAATCCCACTAAATTTACGCCGATAATCGGTAGCCAAAGACGACGTAGTATTAAAACCGCAATAATTACCGCAGAAACTAGCCAAATTACACCCCCCAACATCGGTAAATTTAACTGTTGAAGTTGTTGAGGAAAGTTAGGTGCAGCTGGATCTTTACCTAATAATTGGGGTAAGTGAAATAATGCCACCCCTACCGCCGATAAAAATGCAACATTTACCCAGGCACTCCAGAGGGGGGGATGGGGAGCAGGGGGAGCAGGGGGAGCAGGGGAAGAAATTCCCCCAAGTCTCCCTGTCCACTTGTCCCCTTGTCCTCCTTCTCTGCCAGTCCCCTTGTCTAAGAAAAAGTCGCTCCAGAACAGCGTTACTAAAATTGCCGCTGCTGGCATTAAAGGTAAAACATAACTGGGGAGTTTGGTGACAGCAATGGTGAAAAAGCCAAAGACAACAACAAACCAGATAAAGGCAAATAAAGCAAGTTGTTGAGAGCGTTCTTGAGAGCGCCAGTATTTTATTTGCCAAAACTTCAGCCTTGCGATCGCAACCGGCAAGTAAACTGAGTATGGCGCAAAGCCTAGCAGTACCACTATAAAGTAAAAATACCAAGGCGCTCTGTGACCATTCACGACTTCTGTAAAGCGTTCTAGGTTGTGATAGCCAAAAAACGAGTTAATATAATTCCAACCATTGCGCCAAATTACCAGCGCATACCAGGGTACTGATAAACCAAAGACAATCAGCATCCCCATGAAAAGGCGCATTTCTCGCAACACTTCTCGCAACGAACCTACGTAAAGCAGAAACGCCGCGATAATCAACCCCGGTAAGACAATTCCCACCGGTCCTTTAGTCAAAATCGCCCCAGCAATTAGCACATAAAAAGCTAAATACCATTTATTCGGAAATGGCGATCGTGATGAAATATTGGGAATAACCCTCTTCCCCATTCCCCATTCCCCATTCCCCTTTTCGGGGTTCAGAAGTCGCTCATGGGGGAGACCCCCAAGACCGCGCTGGCTCACCAGTCCCTCATTTGCATATCCTAGAAAAAAGCATAACAAAGCTGTTGCTATGCATCCAGTTAGCAGCATATCTGATACACCCGTTCTTCCCCAGACAATCATTTCTGGACTGAGTGCGATGATAGCGGCTCCTAAAGCAGCCGTTAACCAACGTCGAGTTGAGCGAGAAATATGCTCTAACTCGTCTTGTATTGCCAGATACCATTGCAAAGTGTAAAACGACAGACTAATCACTGCGAGCGCAGCGATCGCACTTGGCAGACGCACGGCACATTCATTCACGCCAATAATTGCATAAGCGATCGCCTGACACCAGTAAATCAAAGCAGGCTTATCAAAACGAGTTTCACCATTGAAAAACGGCGTGATCCAATCACCCGTAACGAACATTTGACGAGAAGCTTCGGCAAACAGCGGCTCAGTCTCATCAATTAAGCCAATACTGCCCAAATTCCATCCATAACCCACCCAACCAATCAAAATCAGCCATAAAATCGATAGAGTCACAGAAAGAGCCGGACGCTTTCCTAAATTGTTGAACCATCGGTCAACTGCGGGATTAGTCATTGGTCATCAGTCATTAGTCATTAGTTACTAGTCGGCGATCGCTCTCATAACAATCAATAGTTACTAGTCAGCGACAACTAGTCAATAGTCGTTGATTGCTTATGTTTTGTTCTTTCTCATTGGGCAAAGTCGGGCATCGGGCTTCTCCCCTTTCTCCTTGTCTCCTTGTCCCCTTGTCCCCCTGTCTCCTTGTCTCTCCCCATTCCCCATTCCCCAATCCCTAGTCCCTATTTACTTAAGATTAATTGCCATTCTTTACCTTGAGCATTCCAAACAGGTATAGAAGTTTCGCCGACAACATATGGTCCCCAGTAACTACGAGAACCATCTTGGGCAAAAGCGACTAAAATATCTCCCTTCTCTAGCTTTAAGTTACCTTGAGGCAAAGAAAGAATCAGTCCCTTCTCATTGCCTTCTCTGGGAGCAAAATCCCAATGCGCCGGCACATCGTAACTAGTTTTAGCGGCGCCTTTGATTGGCGATCGCTGAAGCATTGCCAATCTTACAGGTTGATCTGTTTGATTGCTCATTCGCAAACTGCCTTGATCCCCCGCTTTAGGAGCCGAGTTATTATTACTATATGTTAAGAGGGAATTACCAGTCTCTTTACTGCTGTCTGTCTTGTTATCAAAAACAGGTGCAGAATCTGTTATTTTGTTTTCGGGCTTTTGTGTAGGCGGAAGAAAAGACCTTTCTGGCTTTTCTGACTCGAAAGACACACTTACTTGAAAGTATGCCACCAGCAGTCCAAGCAGCCCCAAAGCACAAGCTACGACAGTAGCGTTACGATACACTGACGATTTCATATTGATAATTATTAGAAATAAGTATTTTGTTTAGGCTTGCCCAAATAGTAGCCTATTATGCAAAAAAGCAACTCAAAAAAATTGCCTATTATGGGCTACTCTTGAAATTAGCAAATAAAGTGTATCAAAAATGTCATTTTGAGAAAAACTATACCTGTTGGAAAGTAGTCCCAACAAGGTTCTCGCGTTAACTCAGGATGACAAAATGTATAATTTTTTATTTACGTAAAAAAACCAAGAGACATTTACAATACTATTCAAACAAACTTCTGCTCAAACCTATATTCTTAATATAGAAGTCTTTGATGATATTTTGATTTTTGCATAAAAATCTCAGAAAATGCAAAATACTCGTCTCAATAATTTGTCGAATGTCATTGCTACCCGTCTAAGGGAATGGTTTTTCAATCCTTGGCGTCGAATATCGCTGCTGTTGATTAGTTTTTTGTTCGGTTTCTTTTTGGGATCGGCAATTATTACTACAGCCGGACAAACTGCTGAATTGGATATTGTGGTAGCCGGAATTTTAGTGGTAGTGACAGAGGTTAGTAGTAGAATATTTTATCGTAGCAGTATTTTAGCAAGGCGATCGCTCTGGATAGAATCACTAAACTATTTAAAAGTTGGTTTCACCTACAGCCTATTTCTCGAAGCCTTCAAGCTGGGATCGTGAGGAATTCCGGACAGAAGGACAAGTATTCACTATCCACTACCCACTAACTCTTGACCAATTACCAATTACGTCTGCTGAAATCTATCTATCCGGCTTTTAGTGAGTTTTGCAAAACAAGTTTACATCGTCAACCCGACACGATGTTAGATGTGTTGTCAAATTTGTGGCTACCTTTGGCAATGCAACTAGCATCACGCCGACAAAAGTTGGGTCGTCCATTTATACAGGGAATTTTAGGAGGACAGGGAACCGGGAAAACGACAATGTGTGCGGTTCTCAGCTTGATTCTCAAAGAATTGGGATATCATACCCTGAGTTTATCATTAGATGACTTATACAAAAGTTATAGCGATCGCCTGAAATTAACACAGCAAGACCCCCGTTTAATTTGGCGCGGTCCCCCAGGAACCCACGATATAGACTTAGGCTTAACTGTATTAGATCGAATTCGCCACTTACAAAGTCCAGTAGCAGTTCCTCGCTTTGATAAATCTGCTCACAACGGTGCGGGTGATAGAATCACTCCACAAATTGTCGAAGGTGTAGATATTGTCTTATTTGAAGGTTGGTTTGTTGGCGTGCAACCCATCGATGCCACAGCATTGGATACTGCGCCACCACCAATTATTACAGATGAAGATAAAGCATTTGCTCGTGACATGAATCGCAGATTAAGCGATTATCTACCACTGTGGCAGCGATTGGACAGCTTAATCGTGCTGTATCCCAATGATTATCGATGCTCCTTAGAGTGGCGCCTCCAGGCAGAACAGCAGATGATTGCTGCTGGTAAATCAGGCATGAGCGAAAAAGAGATAGAGCAATTTGTTTATTATTTTTGGCGTTCTCTCCATCCCGAATTATTCATCAAACCGTTGGTAACAATGCCGACATTGGTTGATTTAGTTATCGAGATTAATACTGACCATAGTTTTGGTGCAGTTTATCAACCAAAAGAAGTTTGTTAGTTATGGGAGCATCGCTGCGGAGCGTAGCAATACCCTATAAGGGTATCGCTAAACGGACAAAGCCTGCCGACCCAGGCTTAAAGACTCATAGCCTAAGGTAGGCTTTGTACGCGCAACGCCCCAGGCTTCCAGCCTGTTCGCGCAGCGTGGCGACAAAGCGCAACATCACACCTAAAGACTCATAGCCTGCGGAGGCAGGCTTCGTATGTATAGCCCCAGGCTTCCAGCCTGTTCGCGCAGCGTGCGCTCGGCGCAGGGCGCTTAAGCGCAACATCACAAAGAAATAGTAGAGAATTTGCAATGGGTAACTACTACTCGTGCATTGGGTAGAACCCGTTCTAGTTATAGATGTTAGGTCATTTAACTCTAATTTAAAATAGAAGTAAGTCAGAAAATAAACACTCTTCTACATGAAAATACAGTCATCGGTGCTAGTCCATCTGGGATTCGGAAAATACGTGCGCTCAGATCAGGTAACAGCAGTGGTACCAATTGAGGAAGAGCGCGGACCTGGACGGCGAACCTTCGTTCATCTACAGGGACAAAACGACCCACTTATCGCTTCGCGGGCTGAAGACACCATCGTGCGTGATTTGGTGCAGGAGCCGCGAGAAGTTACTCAAGCACGTCAACAGCAAGAAATTCTCCAAGATTTGTTGGTAGATTTAGGCAACGTTAACTCAACTGTGCGGCGGATCAGTCGTGATGAAGGCGGTTTGGATCTTGAGCGGTTGGAGCGGCGCATCCGCCAAGTTTTAGAGAATTAGTTAAATAATGGGCGTTTCCCGAACCACGGAACCGCTATGAATGTCGGAAGTGATTTTTAGCGCCAATAAACACGGAGAATCTGATAATATGCAGGCAATTGCAGATAATCAAGTTGCGCGTCAGCCTCGTTTGTGGATGCCTGAGCGCGTTGTATTTACACCCGCAGCCTTAGAAGAGTCTTATGGGCAGCAGATATTACAACGCTTCAAGTCTCTTAATTTACCAGTAGAAGAGTTGCAGCGAAATCGCCTGACTGGTTTGCGGGGTGAGAGCGATCGCGACACTTACAATATTGCCAAGCGTACTCTCGCAGTCGTCACCGCACCCCCCAGTTCTTTCAAACTTAGTCCCATCCCCCCATCAGCCGACTGGCAATTTCACATCGCTGAAGGTTGTCCGGCACATTGTCAATACTGCTATCTCGCAGGTAGTTTGCAAGGTCCGCCAGTTATCCGCGTCTTTGCCAACTTGCCGCAAATCTTGCAAAATCTCGCAGCATACGAGCAACCGAATAAAGCCACGAGTTTTGAAGTTAGTTGCTATACTGACCCGTTAGGCATTGAGCATTTGACAGGCAGCCTCGCTGAATGCATCCGCTACTTTGGCACACGCGATAACGGATATCTGCGTACTGTTTCCAAGTTTGACGGAGTAGATAATTTACTCAACTTACCGCACAACGGTCATACGCGCATAAGGATGAGTGTCAATGCTGCTCCTGTTTCTGGTCGCTTCGAGGGCGGTACTGCATCAGTAGCTTCCCGGCTTGATGCCTTGCGGCGCTTGGCGTTACCTCAGTCAAGGGGTGGTGGTGGTTATCCGGTGGGGTTGGTAATTGCCCCAATTATGCCTATAGACGATTGGGAAGCACATTATACTCGTTTATTTGATTCTATCAGTGAAGCATTAGATTTTGATTGTGACTTGACTTTTGAGTTAATTTCCCATCGCTTCACACCTGGGTCAAAAGAAGTATTAGAAACTTGGTATCCTCAATCAAAGCTAGATATGGACGAAGCGACACGCACCGTTAAGCGTAACAAGTTTGGCGGCACGAAGTATGTATACGATGGTGACACAATGAAGATGCTACGCCGCTTTTTTGAAAGCGAGATTCAACGGCGTTTTCCTCAAGGTCGCATTCTATACTGGACTTAGTAGAAAAACCCATTCTACACGCTTGTACAGACGTTCCGGCGGAACGTCTGTACGATTCATCCCTAGGTTATCCAATGCCCAAATTTTCTATTTACCCGACCGAATTTTCTCAAGTAGCTCATAAAAAGGTTGCCAATTATCCTCCTGAGCGATCGCTTCCCAAATAGATTCAATCACAGGTCTTAATAACGGCGTTTGCGGATTATAACGAGTTAAACACTTACCAACCTTTTCTACCTCTTCAGAAGTTAAATTAGTCAAAATTCGATGATATATACCAGACCAATTGACAAATAACTCTGTTGCTCCTAAAGATTGCCCAATCTCGGAATCTCTAAGTATATCACTGGCATTATCTCCCCACTTGCTAGAAAAGCTGCTAGCAATTTCTGCAAAAAAGTGATGATAGCTAACTGGATACATCTTTAAAAATTCAATAGTTGCCTTTACAAGTTCTTCACCTTCTGATATAGGCAACTTTTCAAAACCCAATTTTTTCAACATTAAAGAGCAATATTCGTTACGATAATGCTCATCAAAACTTGAGATTGCAAACTCCATGTCATCTTGAGCAAAAACACTTCTTAATGGTTCTTGAAGCATTTGTAAATTTAACTTACAAATACCTGGTTGCTGGCTGTAGCAGTAGCGCCCATAAGCATCGAAATATGCAGCGACAAAGTACGGATCGTAACTTGGAATAAATGCATAAGGTCCATAGTCAAAACTCTCACCCGTAATCGACATATTGTCAGTATTTAACACCGCATGACAAAAGCCCGCTGCCATCCATTGCGCTGCTAGTTCTGCTACGCGCTTAACTAATTCTGCATAAAATAAAGCGTATTTATCTTGTTCTGTAGCGATTTCTGAGTAATACTGCTCAATTACGTGGTCTAAAAGCCTTTTGGTTAAATCTGGACGTTTAAAATAGTGCAGTCGCTCAAAAGTGCCAAAGCGAATATGAGATTTGCTCATCCTGATCATTACTGATGAGCGAGTCGGGGAAGGTTCATCCCCGCGCCACAAAGGTAAACCTGTTTCAACCAAGCTCAGACAGCGCGAGGTTCGCACGCCCATATAATGCAGCGCTTCTGCCGCGAGAACTTCTCGCATACCACCTTTGAGTGTGAGCATTCCATCCCCACCACGGGAGTAGGGCGTTGTCCCAGAACCTTTTGTGCCAAAGTCGTACAATTCGCCATCTGTGCCGCGTACTTGCCCGTAGAGAAAGCCTCTGCCATCACCCAAGCGGGGATTGTATTCACCGAATTGATAGCCGTGATAACGCAGCGCTAACAACGGTTTGCGCCCTTCAAATTTGCCAAACGCGACGATAAAATCTTCGTCTGAGACTATTTGAGGATTTAGCCCCAAACGCGGCAAAAGTGCGTCGTTGCGCCATCGCAGGATGTGTTGGGGAAATTCTGCTGCTGCAACTTCGTCGTAGTAGTCATCCCCTAGAGATTCTAAGGCTGGTTCGTAGTTGAGAGCAACAAAAGGATTGTTAGAAGCGTCGTTTTGAGTTTCAGCCAAAGTCATTACGAGCCAAACTTGGTATATTCTTTCTTTAATACTACCTCTGGTGGCAAATGAGAGCGCTTTTGTTAGCTTTAATTGAACAAGGGTGGCTAAAATTTTTCTATGGCAGCGCCACTTTTAAAATCTGGAGCGCAAAATGGATAAACTTTGGCAAATAAGAAACAAGTTGACTCAATTAGCAATTTTAGATACAACATTTCAAATTTTTGGCTCAGAATCACACCAATATCAATTCAACCCTTGTTTGGAGGAAGCACAAATTGAAGCTTTTGAAGTTAAATACAATATTCGGCTTCCCTCTGAATATCGAAACTTTTTGCTAGAAGTTGGTAATGGTGGTACTGGACCTGGATATGGTTTATACAGATTACCAGGTTTGGAAAATGAAAATGAAATAACAGCAATACCTAGTAAAAAAAACGAAGGTTTATTGTGCAAACCATTTCTTTTGAAAGAAGCGTGGAATGATTTGAATTTGATGATCAAAGACAAAGCTGATACTGAAAACAACCCTTACTTTGATAGCAAATTTGTTCAGGGAACTATCACCATTGCACATTATGGTTGTGGTATTTACGCTATGTTAGTTGTTAGTGGAGAACAAAAAGGAAAAATTTGGATAGATGACCGGACTAATGATGGTGGAATTTATCCTGCTACTTTGAATTTTTGTCATTATTTCCATGCAGACGATCCAGATGATTTTCAATCATGTGAAGAAGAACAGGAGCCTTTGAGTTTTTATGATTGGTATGAAGACTGGCTCAACCAAAGTCTACTGCAAAGTCTTTAATGAAAGCCTAATTTAGGCGAATGGGTGCATCTTATACGATTTTTGAATTTTAGATTTTGGATTTTTGATTATCAGAGGTAGAATTTATTTTTTAAATTGGTATTACATTTGAAAAAATCTTGATTTAAATTTTTACTTTTTGCTTTTTACGCTTGCCAATTAGGATTTATGAGACTTGTAAGGATGTGGTCTTGCCATTGCCCATTAATTAACAAATAGTCTCTAGCATACCCTTCAACAACAAATCCTAGCCTTTTTAACAAATTGCCGCTACGCTGATTATGAGGCATATAGTTTGCCATTATTCTGTGTAAATTTAATTCTTGAAATACATATTCAATTGCTGCATTTAGTGCTTCTGTCATATAACCTTGGCTTTGTTCAGCTTCGGCAATACTGTATCCAACAGAGCAAAATTGAGCGGCTCCCAGGATAATATTACGAAAGTTGATATTACCTATAATTGTTGTTGGTTCTGATTTAATAAAAATAAATAATTTTAATGATATAATATTGATAAATTCTTGCAAATCTATTTCTAGTTGTATCTGCCAGTATTCTTCTGTGAAAAAGTTTTCGCTCCACTGAGGATAGAATGGTGTAAGATAAGTTTTGTTTTGTGTGAAGTAGTTGAGAATTTGTGGTATATCATATGTGGTCGCAAGTCGTAATAATAGGCGATCGCTTGTTATCAATGGTGGTTCAAATATCATAGAAATCCGATTATATTTGGCAGAAAAATCACCCGCAGGCTTCTAGGGTATATATGTTTTCATTGGAACGCTTATTGTATAAAATAACATTATTTGCATCAATATTTATGTAAATTCCCAGGATTGCGTCTTTATTCACCTTCCATCTGTTGAATAATCTGCATCGTCTCCACACTCACAGTACAGACTCGTTGTAGTAAATCTATCACCTGTTCTTTGTAATCTGCAAAGCGATAAGTATTGAATTTTTCGGCAATAGTTGGATCTTTGGGCTTCTTTTCTTTATATTGATCCAAAATCCACATCAGAGCGCAACGATTGCCCAGGTGATATTCCCAAGCGAGTTTGGGGACATCTTTTAGAGTTGTGACATCATCTAAAATAATGCTTCCGTTAATTTTATCGGCTTTTAGTTTCGCTTTGGGTGTAGAGACGCGAAATTTCGCGTCTTTACATTCATCAAAAGGTAAATCAATTCATTTTAAAGGATAGGGTGCGACGGTTTCATAATTGATGTGCAAATCCATCAACTGTTTACCCCAGCTAACCCATTGCTGAAAGTCATTGTAGAAGGGTAAGCGGGGAAATTCGCGTTTTAGGTTGAGTTCGTATTTTTGTCGGTAAACGGGGTTGTGTAAGACTGCGTAGGTGTAGTGAAAGATATCTAATTTAATGATTGTGGTGTCGTTGTAATGATTTTGGAATTCTTTTAATCCCCAGTCGGTGATGTTGTCGATGCGGTTCCCGTCTTTGTCGTAGCGGTAGAGGGATAGTCCTTGAGAAACTCTTGAACCCAAACCAGAATCATAAAGATACTTTGTAGCCTGAACAACAAAGGGAACTTGTTTATGAATAGTCAGGCAAATTGCTAAATTTTCTCTTGCTATTGGGAAAAATAACTCTATTTGATACAGTCTATGAATTAGAATTCTCCCAAAATATAAATATTGCTTTATGAAAGGTCTGTAAGCTGATGCTATTACAACTTTTGAATTAAACTCTAATTTTGAGCCTTTTATTAAATGAGATTCTAACTCAGAAGTCCATTTGATAGCTCTATCAACAAAATCATTAGTCCGAGTATTTTTATGTGAATATTGCCATCTCATTCTTTCTTGCTCATACATGTTGCAAATAATATTGTATTTTTTCAGCAAGATTAGTTGCATCCCAATGATAAAGCCATTCATCACGAGCAGTAACTACACCATTAGAATACAATTTAAATACTGATTTCTCATTTGCTTTACTTTTAGCAAACTTAGTATCTTTATCAACCAATGGCAGCAAGCTATCAAAATCAGGATCAGCAATATTGATCCAGTTATTACTTTTATCCGGTGTAATGTGTTCAAAATTAATTTCAGTAAACTTAGTTGCTGCCAAAAACTTCAACTTATCTTCAGCGCTTTCAAATTCTGGTCTACGGGTGTAGAATATTTTGCATGGTGTGCTACTGCTACCTTTCTTCTTTACCATAAAACTTATAGCGACACCAGTTTGAATACCAAAAACATTATGCTTAGTTCCTGATATTTTAGGATTAGCTCTTACATCTCCACCTAAGTCAATAACATAAATCTCGCTAAACTCATCATTAACAACCTTTCTAAAACCGTCAAAAGTTCTCGCATTGATAAAAGATGAGTTGGTAATAAAACCTAGAATCCCGTTCTCATTTAATCTGTTAGTTGCCCAGCGTAAAAACCGAGCATACGGATCATAAACTTTAGTTTTCTGGGCAGTGCTGTACTTAATGTAACTATCCTTAATCAGTTTATCTATTACTGGATATGAACGATTTTTATTATTATCGTTTTCATTGGCTTGATTCGCATTATATGGTGGATTGCCTATAATCACTGATATTTTACTTTCATTTTGTTGTTTGATTCTCTTTGTATTCTCTACACTCATGGCAAACAAGTTCATTTGCTTGCCTGCAAAAGATGTATGCTCAAGCGTATCGACAAAACATATATTTTCAAACTCTTCATATACACCCATCTTTTGTTTATAGGTGTATTCAATATTCAAGTTAGCGATGTAATAAGGTAATATGGAAACCCGCAAGCTTTCATTACCACCCTGAATTAAAACTGCTGTTTGCGAATCTTCAAACAGAATATTACTATCTGGGTAGCCTTTTGCTAGCTTTTTATCAATTTCTTGGTTTAAGTTGTCATATTGGTCTTTGCTTTCCCAGTAACCCCAATCTAAACGCAATGCGTCTTTTACTGTGCCATCGGGATAAACTATTTTGCCGTTTCGGGTTTTATAATCTAATTCTGGGATAAGTTGAAAATCTCTGGGTTTGCAATATTCGTTAATTAAGTTTTGGAAAGCAACTCTTATAAATGTTTCTTTACGAGAACCACCATATTGAATTATTTTTTCTACTTCTGTATGATATTGACTAACCAGAAGTTTGGACATGATTTATAAAATCTTTATAATTTTAGAATCTGTCCAATGTAACTTTACTGGTAAAGAAAATAGAGGAGAAAATTTACGTAAAATATAATACGTAGTTAAAAATTTATTTAGTGATTATATTGATAGTTAAAACTGGAGAGATGATAATTATGGAAAAAGAAGGACGCGATTAATCGCGTCACTACGAGTTATGTGACTACTCGTCAATTTGACCGACACGACGGATGTTGAGAATGTCGCTCATTTTCTTGATTTGGATAAATACTTGCTCAAGCTGAAAGCGATCGCTTATATCTATTCCTAAATCCATTAATGCCGGTTGTCCAAAAGCGGTTTTTACTTGAGCGTGACGGACGTTGATTCCTTGGTCGCTCAAGCGTGATAAAATGTCTTTCAATACTCCCACTCGATCCAGCGCTTCAATTTGAATACTCACTGGGTAAGTTTGCGGACGATTATGATTTTCCCTGGCTGAATTCCACCTAACTGGAACTAAGCGATCGCACTCCACAGGCTCTAAATTATTACATCCTTGACGATGGATGGAAATTCCCCTACCTCGTGTGACTACACCAATAATCGACTCTCCGGGAATTGGCGTACAACACCCTGATAAATGATACAATAATCCTTCTACCCCAACAATTGGCGAATCGCTAGCACGTCCGCTGGTTGCAGGTACGTCTCGTAAGGCTTTGGCTGAAGGTATCGATGTAATTTCTATGACGTTTGTCGCCGGTTGTTGCGACTTGACTATTTCTCGCCAACGATTTAATACTAAGTTCAAGGTAATTTCACCGTAACCTAAAGCCGCTAATAAATCGTCAACACTATGATAGTTACATTTTTCGGCTACAGCTTGCATCGCGTCTGATTTGAGCAAAGTTTCAAAACCTGTTCTACCCAGTTCTTTTTCTAATAAATCTCGTCCACGAGCGAGATTTTCTTCACGGCGCGATCGCTTGTACCATTGTTTTATCCGATTTTTCGCCGCAGAACTTCTCACAAAGTTCAACCAATCTAAACTCGGATGGCAGTTCTTTTGCGTCAAAATCTCGACTATATCGCCATTTTGTAAGCGCGTTGACAGTGGTATCATTCTCCCATTTACCCGCGCCCCCGCACAATGATTTCCTACTTCTGTGTGAATCCGATAAGCAAAATCTATTGTTGTCGAACCCGGACTTAAGGAAACTAAATCCCCCTTAGGGGTGAAGACATAAACATCATCTTCAAATAAATTGTCCTTGATGCTTTCTAGATATTCTTGAGCGTCTTTCAGGTCACTTTGCCATTCCAACAACTGCCGCAACCAAGTGAATTTCTCATCTTGTCCTGTTGCCTGGGTATTGTTAGAACCCCCTGTTTCTTTGTACTTCCAATGAGCAGCAATTCCATACTCGGCTATCCGGTGCATTTCCTGCGTTCGGATTTGCACTTCCAAAGGACGACCGGTAAAACCCATCACACCAGTATGCAACGATTGGTAATGATTTGGCTTGGGCAGTCCGATGTAGTCTTTAAATCTACCAGGAATTGGGCGAAAGGCATCGTGAACTATAGCCAAAGCGCGATAACATTCTTCATTAGTTTTAACAATAATTCGCAATGCAGCCAAATCGTAAATTTCGTGAAATTCTTTTTGCTGCCGACTCATTTTTTGGTAAATACTATAAAGATGCTTCGGGCGCCCGCTGATGTCGATGACTTGAATACCGGTTTGCTCCAAGCGATCGCGCAAAGTATTCGTAATTTTATCGAGTCTTTCTTCTCGTGCTGCTCGTTTTTCGGCAACATATGTTTGAATTTGGCGAAAAGACTCTGGTTCAAGATACTTAAATGCCAAATCCTCCAATTCCCACTTAATTTGCCAAATCCCCAACCGATTAGCTAAAGGAGCAAAAATATCTCGCGTTTCTTGAGCGTTGCTGCGACGACTTTCTTCGGACATAAACTGCAAAGTTCGCATATTATGCAGCCGATCTGCCAACTTCACCACAATTACTCGGATATCTTGTGCCATTGCCAAAAACATGCGTCGGAAGTTTTCGGCTTGGCTTTCGGTTTTGCTTTTAAAGTTAAATTTAGAAAGCTTGGTAACACCTTCTACCAATTGTCGAACTTCTGCTCCAAAATGCTCTTCTATTTCCTCAATTGTGATATCTGTATCCTCGACGACATCATGGAGAAATCCAGCTGCTATCATGGCAGAACTCCCCCCCAAGTCGCGTAACAATCCTGCTACAGCTACGGGATGATAAATATATGGTTCTCCCGATTTGCGGTATTGACCTTGATGCAACTCGTAAGCAAATTTAAATGCTCGACAAATCAAAGCTGTATCATAAGGCTTTCGGTCATCTTCTTGGGCGCTAGGTGCGGATGACTCTTGTAAACATTTTTTAAGCCAATCCGGAAGGGTGATTTCAACTGGGGAATTTATAAGTATACCGCTCATAAAATCGAAATTAAGGTAATCTGTGGTTAAGTGGATGTACGAAGACAATGCCATTGCCGCCAAAAGTTGCCATAATTAGGCGGTAAAAGCAGTGTTAGAAGGATTTACTGGCAAGAAGAATTACTAATTATCCGGTTTGTGTGTCAACAATCATAGTTGGGAATATGGAATTATGGCAGATGCAGCCCCCTAGCATCATTTGAGGCGAGTAATTATAATAAAAGTTTAAAAAGTCTTTATAAGAATAAAATCTTGACATTAATAGTATCTCAAGAAGCACTTAATGTCTCTAAATCGCCAGAAGTATGACGCATTTGCAACATTGCTCCTGCAATTACGTGACTATAGCACGACTACTGAACTAAATGCGTCCGAAGTAAGGCTGCGTGTGGCATCTTTGCAGCAAATGTTTCTTGTTCAGATTGTGCCTTTGGCTCTGGAAGATGCTCAGATGCCTCATAATTCAAGGGAACAGTCTTATCAAACCGAGATGAGCAAGCAACTGCGCTTATTGGAATTGGATGTGATGTTTTTCCAAGGAGCGAGGCAACCAGCTACTGCTCAAGCTAGACTTCAGACAATTAGCGATCGCTTAACAACTCTGATGCAATACTGCGAAGCAATACTGCAACAAGGAGACGAAGCATAAAAAGGTAAAATTGAAAAGAGGTTTTTTCTTTCTGTTTTTACCTTTTCTACTTCTATTGTAAAGAAGCTTTACCCAGAAGAATAATATATTTCATCTGCTAAGGTGTGGAAAATTTGACATTTCTCAGCGCTTAGCTTGGGGTTTGTTCAGTTTTTTAGAGAATACTAGGACGAATGGTAAAATAGCCCTGGTGTACAGTCAGTGTTTCGGATGCCTACTGAAGCTCAATTAAAAAGCTCATGCTCCAACCCGTACACCTTATTTGTATCGATAATCGAACTGGTAACTTGTATATTTTTGCTGGAAATAGTGAAGAACTCGAAGAAGAGTGATTGCACCGAATGGAGAGGTATTCTGATGAGTCAGATTAATTATGCTGATATGTCTGATGAAGAATTGAGACAATACTTTCTCCAACATCGGCAAGACAAAATGGCACTTCAGGTATATCTAGATAGACTTAGTACACGTCCACGCAATGTAATTGCGACTTTAGACGATCCTGATTTTGATGTTAAAGTTCAAGCAGCAATTCGTCAACAAATGCAAGCGAGAAACAGCTAAGGAAAATCAGCCGTCTAGTATACCTTAGATTCGGTGACTTCGTAAAAATTGTCACCGAATCTAAGATTGAGCGATAAATCGCTCACTACGAAAATACATCTGATAGACTATCTTAAATTTAAAGTTATAAAAGCGATTGTAGCGATCGCCTACATGATAAAATATGAATGAAGATTTATTCAAAATCGAAAATCTCCGCGTTGCCTATCCTCAGCATGGCAATGAAGAACTTAAATGGGCGGTTGATGATGTTTCTTTCACTCTCCAACCCGGTGAAAGAATGGGATTGGTGGGAGAATCGGGTTGTGGTAAGTCAACTTTGGGACGAGCAGCGATGCGCTTATTACCCTCATCTAGCCGTATTGAAGGACGGGTGATGTTTCAGGGGCAATCGGTGTTTGATTTAAATCCCAATCAGTTGCGAAAATTTCGCGGAGAAGCGGTAGGGCTGATTTTTCAAGATCCGATGACACGGCTCGATCCGTTGATGACAATCGGTAAGCATTGTTTAGAAACTTTGAAGGCGCATTCACCTAGTTTATCAACTAAACAAGCCAAAGAAACAGCGATCGCCACTTTAGAAAAGGTGAAAATTCCCGCTACTCGCTGGAGTCAGTATCCTCACGAGTTTAGCGGGGGAATGCGGCAAAGAGTAGCGATCGCTTTAGCTTTACTTCTCAACCCCAAGTTAATTGTTGCCGATGAACCGACAACCAGTTTAGATGTCACAGTTTCCGCACAAATTTTACAAGAGTTAACACGATTGTGCGGTGAAGAGAATATGGGATTGTTGCTAATTTCTCACGATTTGGCAATGGTAGCAGAATATTGCGATCGCATTGGGGTGATGTATGACGGTAAAATGGTAGAGAAGGGTGCTACCGAATCTGTATTTAGAGAACCGCAACATGAATACACGCGATCGCTTTTAAAAGCAGCTTTGCACATTCAATCAGTGGATGAGTTAGAAAGTGGGGGAGTAGAGACACAGGTTATCGCGTCTGTACAAAAGTCTACCCCAATTTTGCGGGTAACAGAATTACAGCAACATTATAATATAGAACCCAGCTTTATCGAACGACTATTTAAAGCGCATAGTCAGACAATTAAAGCAGTTGATGGTATAAATTTAGAATTGTATCAAGGGGAAATTCTCGGATTAGTTGGCGAATCAGGTTGCGGTAAGAGTACGTTATCGCGGACAATTTTGCAATTAATTCGTCCTACTGGTGGTAAAATCGAGTTTTTCGGAAAAGACTTAACTAACTTATCAAGTCAAGAAATTCGCTCTTCTCGAAGACAAATGCAGATGGTGTTTCAAGACCCTCATGCTTGTCTAAATCCGGCGATGACTGTAGGGCAAAGTATAGCTGACCCTTTGCTAATTCATCATATCACCGATGCGGAACAAGCAAAAGAACAAGTGCTGTTAATGTTAGAGAAAGTCGGTTTAAAACCGGCAGAAATGTATTATCAGCGTTATCCATCCGATTTATCTGGGGGACAACAACAAAGAGTAGCGATCGCACGAGCTTTAATTACTCGTCCCAAACTGCTGATTTGCGACGAACCGGTGAGTATGTTAGACGCTAGCGTGCAATCGCAAGTGCTAGATTTGATGTTGCAACTAAAAGAAGAGTTTGATTTAACTTATTTGTTTATCACTCATGATTTGTGGTTAGCGAGATTTTTATGCGATCGGATTGCCGTGATGAATGGTGGTAAAATCGTCGAACTAGGTGCAACAAAACAGATTTTTGCCAATCCTCAACACCCCTACACCAAAACCTTACTAGCTGCTGCTCCCTTACTAGCACGAGCATAATTATAAAAGTTAGGAGTTCTGAATTATAAGTTAAAAACTCCTAACTCCACAGATATATAATTGTTCATTTAGCCAATATTTATTTCTAAAGGATGAGTTATGAAGCCAAATTTATAAATAAAGTTTTCACTTAAGACTGAAGATTTAAGTATTAAGTAAAAATGATATTAAGCGGTATCATAACGTTAAATAATACTAAGTATTGGTATCATGCATAAAATTTCACAAGAGACTGCACAAGCCGCACAGAAACACGCTCTTGCTTCACAAAAGCATGGAAAATCGGTTGAAGAAGTGGGTAAGGCTTTACAACAGGGTGAGCATCCCGATGTAGAACTTGGCAAACGTCTTGAAGCGGAAGGAAAAAGTATCCAAAAGCAAGCGCAGGAAACCCTTAAGAAGGCAGAGAAAATTCCCGAAGAGGGCTACTCAACAGAAGCGTTTTTAGAGTCTTCACAGGGGCACATAGACGCAGCACAGACTGATGTTGAGGCAGTTAAGGCTTATCAAGAGGCATTGCAGGCTCGTCTACGCAAAAATAGTAATTGTGAAAAGCCTGGAGAAAATTGAGTCATCGCAGCCAAAGGTAAAAGGTGTAGAATTGCTACCGAAGTATGCTGTATTATTCTTAAATATTTTCTCAATATTTTTTCACACACGGCTGCAATGACTATTCGCCATGCCACTGAAACTGACTTGCCTGCAATTGTAGCGATTTACAATGCCGCAATTCCTAGCCGCATGGCAACTGCTGATTTAGAGTCGGTGTCTGTGGCAAGTCGGCTGGCTTGGTTTGGTGAGCGATCGCCCTCAAAACGCCCAATTTGGGTAATAGAAGTAGAAGGTATAGTTGCTGGCTGGCTTAGTTTCCAATCGTTTTATGGGCGACCAGCTTACCATACCACTGCGGAAATTAGTATTTATATTGCCCCTGCATATCATCAGTGTGGCTTAGGGCAGCAACTTTTAGCACAAGCAATTCATCAAAGTCCTAGTTTGGGTTTAAACACTTTATTAGGTTTGATTTTTGCCCACAATCAACCTAGTTTAAAACTGTTTGAAAAATTCAGTTTTAAATCTTGGGGTTACTTACCTCAAGTCGCACAACTTGACGGTATTGAACGCGATTTAATAATTATGGGACTGCGAATTAAATAATGAATATAACTATTTTATGTTCAGGCGATCGCATAATTTTTTAAATCCATTAAGCAAACATAATACTATCATCTCTGAGTAAAACTATTATTACCAAATAGCTTCCAGATTCAACACAAAGCCAGGTAAAATATCTTCCCCAGACAAACTCACAGGAGATTCCAACACTTCAACATCTTTCCCAATGCCATAAATCTCCACTTGCCGAGATTTACGATTTATCAACCAACCTAAACTAGCACCATTATCTCGATATTCTCGCATCTTTTCTTGAGTTTCTCTCAAACTATCAGTCGGAGAAAGTAACTCAACTACAAAATCAGGACAAAGTGGTAAAAATCTGGTTTGTTGTTTTTGAGTCAGTGCATTCCAACTTTCTAATTTTATCCAAGAAGCATCAGGAGAACGATCCGCACCATTAAGAAGTTTGAACCCCGTGGAAGAATCAAAAACTTTACCTAATTTATTTTGCTCATTCCAAATCCAAACTTGAGCAGTTAATCCAGCGTTACGGTTTCCTGTCTCTCCCCCTGTGGGTGGCATAATGATTAATTCTCCAGTGACTGTGCGTTCAAATCTGAGATTTTCGTTTACCTGACATAACTGGAAAAATTGCTCATCTGTTAGTTCAAGAATAGGCTTGAAGTTGACTGTTAAGGCGTTCATAGTCAGATTTTAGATAAGAGATTAAGGCAAGCATATTGCGTACGCTACAATAACTATTCTATTCGTTTCAAGCAGGCAAACACTCTTAAAACCCAAACGCTAAAGCATCAAGCATATACTTACTTTTATCATGTCCAACTTCTAGATAAATTTCCAGTAATTCTTCATAAGCTGTTGCCCCACCGATAATATTCCAAAATTCATTGCCAATAATAACAGCTTCTTTAAAAGGCGTATAGTTTAATGCTAGTGAATGTTTATAATCAGTTTTTTTGACACCGTAAGGATTATAAGGCATAGCATAATAAGCTTGTAATTGCGGACGTTTTGCGCCCCGCAACAAGTGAAATCTCAACAAACGCTGGGTAACTTCTAAGCATTGTCCTTTATTTGGTTTGGGAGATTTAATTTCAAATAAAAATTCTGTGCCGTCATTAGTGAGAATATATAAATCAGCACGTACTGTTTTGATTTCTAAATCATCTGAACGGCGAGAGTTCAGCACTGCTGTTATCATTTCTTCTAAACATGGTTTAGCTTGTCCTTTTTTAGCCGCAGATTCATAATATTCTTTCTGACGTTCAGCTTCAGCAAAAGCTGCAAGACTTACTTCCGCCTTAATATCATAACTACGACGTGCATCTTGATAATGTTCCAACGCAATCAAACGAGCGCATTCTTCAAGAGAATTTCCTAATTTCGTGCTTAAGCCACGCTCAAATTCATTAATACGTATTATTTCCGGTGGAATCAATGCGGCTTGAAACGGTTTCAATTGTCCCTTCGATGAAGTCCGCAACAAATACTCTACAGCACTATTTGGCTTAATAATTTCACGACCCTTATATGCATCTATAAGACCTTGAATAAATCCCTCTAAATAACCTTTAATTAATACTCGTGTATTTGCACTAATTGCTGTCATCTTTAATTTAATATTACGAAATTATTTTTAACAATTCTTTAGCTAGATAATAAACAACAGGTACTGATACAGCATTACCAAATTGATGCTTTGCCGCTGACTCGTTATTAGCAATCTGAAACCATTCGGGAAAGCCTTGCAATCGGGCGTAATCTTGTGCTATTAAAGGCTTGAATTTTTTCTTTTGATAAATTTCTGTAATAAATGTTTGCTTATATGCTTCAGGTTCTTGACATTCTATCGATATTGTTGCTACAAAATCTCTCGTTCCAGTTGCAGTTAAAGTCCCAATAGCATCAGCATGTGGTAAGAAAATTTTAGATACACCGTTAATTCCCGAAGATATTTTAGAGTTGACAAATTCGTATCCTTGTCCTTCTATAAAACGTAAAATTTCTTTGGAAATCAAATTATCCACTTCTTCTCGCTGTAAATCGTTCACTAAGGTCTTTAAGACTTCCAAACTTAATGGATTACCATCTTTAAGTCCGTAAATCTTCTTTCTTCTGTTTTTTAAAATAGTTTGACAAATTAATTTTTCTCTTGTATTTGTTTCGATTAAGTCCCAAGAATGAATAGTAGTGTGTCCATCCCTGATGTCAGCAAACAAGAAGAAATCATTTAATTCATCTATTTTTTGAAATCTGCCTCTAGAAGCAGGTATTTTACTATCAAATAAAACCTTTGTGGGAAACTTTTTTTTAATAAATTTAGTTGGCTGTAAATCAGAAATAACATCATATAGCTTCAGCTTTGTATTTAGAGGTTTAGGAAAAGTAAAACCCCAGCAATTTTCTATATCATTTCTGATTCCGACAATAAATATTCTATCTCTATCTTGGGGTAATCCAAAATCAGAGGAATTTAGCACCTGATATTTAATTACATAGCCAGATGCTGTCAAATTATCAATTATATATTGCAGGCTTGGTTTATTTCTTGGTTCTGTTAAACCTTTAACATTTTCAAAAATAAAAGCTTTCGGTTGATTAGTTTTTACTACTCTAAAAACATCAAGCCATAATTTGCCCCTTGGGTCATCTAAACCTTGCATTTTTCCTGCAATAGACCAAGGTTGACAGGGAACTCCCCCAACTAATATATCTATTTCAAAAGGTAGTTGATTTAGCTGGGTAATATCTCCTAAATAAGCTTCGTCTGCATTGGCAGATTTAATAAAATTGTTTTGATAAACTTTAATTGCTTCTTTGTCAATTTCTGAGTAGCCTAAACATTTTCCTCCTAATTCTTCCAGAGGAATTCTAAACCCACCTATACCAGCAAACAAGTCTACAAATGTAAATTTAGATTGGCAAGTTATAGTATTTACAGGTTGAAATAATTGAAATAATTCTAATTGTTGAGCATAAACACCTGTTTCCATTTGCCTTGCGATCGCTACAATCTACCAAATTGCTTCTAAATTTAACACAAATCCAGGTAAAATATCTTCTCCTGATAAACTAACAGGAGATTTCAACACTTCAACTTCTTGCTCAATTCTATAAATCTCTACTTGCCGAGATTTGCGATTAATTAGCCAACCCAAACTAGCACCATTATCTCGATATTCTCGCATCTTTGTCGTGCTTTTAGCGAAGCGCGATCGCTTCTTGTGGAAGATTCAGGCGATCGCACTTTTGCATTCATCAGTTACGCGGACATTAACCGCTTCTGAGGGTAGGGAATTGTACGTCCTAATACGTTCGCAGTTTCTATCCACTCTTGCATAATAACTTCTACATTTTGCAGTGCTTCTTGATAAGTTTCGCCATCAGCAGCACATCCAGGTAATTCTGGTACTTCGGCAATAAATGCTTGGTCTTCTTCGCTCCAATAGAGAATTATTTCATAATGAAGTGTCATTTTGTCCTCCTAGCTGGTACTTAAGAATCACTGCACGGACTTGTTTAACTTGATAGGTTTTGGCTTTTCCTCTCTTGGGTTGGAGGTTCAAGATTTCCTCAACGCCTTCCTTGCTAAAGATGTGGTGACTACCACGAATCCTTTCATCAAATCCTAGTTTGCGTAAGAGTTGACATAACTCAACAAAGGGTATGTTAGCGTCAGAAGCTCCCAATAGAATTTTAGCCAGGAGTTTGTCTTGTTGACTCACGAATTTTAGTCAGGTTGCTTTTGTGGTAGATGCGATTGCCTACATATCAATTTTGCAGGAAACTACAGTATTAGTAGTCTCCTGCAAAAGCAGTTAAAGTTGTAAAAGTAGCAATTAGACTAAAGCTTCTACGGGTTCGGATACTGGCTTTACTACAGGCTGAGGTAATGACATTAATTTAATATCAGGATCATTAATGTCCACTCCTTGTGCGCTGCTGTATTCCCGTTGAATCTGGGTTATTTCTTGTTCTGTCATTTTGTCAGCAGCAATGAGGTAGGCAATCAGTCTTCCTCCTAAATTCTGTGCTTGTTGTGCCCTAGCCATCGTTCCGCTGGGAGTTACAAGTACGTTTGTCCAAATAGGTGAGGACATAGCCCAGTCAATTTCATCAGATCGTCGTACAGCTTCATTAAGGCTTATACGATTGTTGCGTGTTGCTGCGATCAGACCTTTGAATAAAGCAATCTGTGCAGCTGACTTAAACAGTAGTGAATATGAGTGATCCTCCTTACGCATTTCGGGAATTTTGCTACTGTCAGAGAGTGCTTTTTTGTAAGCCTGCAACCCCTCCAGTACAGTATTCCAGAACTGTTCAACAAATTCATAGTATTGTTCCAGTTCCTCTTCTGATGGTCGAGAATTGGGATCAAGTGGCACGCTCTTATCGCTAAGAATGAGCTTTATAGTCTCGTAGACAACACTGATGGTTGTCAGCTTTGTGCTTCGCACGGCAATAGTATTATTCTTCCACTCAACAATTACATCACTACTGCCCTTTGTCTTTACACCAAGTGGCGCACCGTCACTCAGCAACTTACGGGCAATGATAGCGCTGCGATCATCCTCACTAGTGATAATATTGTCACCGCGACTGGTTGGTTTGGCATAGCGGTTAACTTTGTTGAAGATGCGCCGCGTTTTTTCATTGCTCTCGTGATGAAGAAAAATAACACAAACATCATCGTTTGGTACTTGATCGCGGCACTCTCCTATTACCTCCCCCTTGACTACCTTTTCCAAAGCTAGAAGACGATGTTGACCATCTAGCATAATCAAAGCACCACCCTCAATGGTGATGACACCTATATTATCCGCCACGGATTGGTAGGCGCGTGGGGCTTTTTTATCTACCCATTCTTTGATGCTGTCAAAGTAAATCTCTCCGTTGTAAACCAGCACAATCATGGAACCGAAGAAACGATCCTTGGCTTCAGCAATGTAAGGAGCAATTTGTTCTTGAATTCTTTTAAGATCGGGTTCTCTTTGCAGTCGATCCTCAATGCTCATTGTTGTCCATTCATCGAGTTCGTTCGCTGCGCGTACTCCTTGCACTAGGTCACGAGCCTTCATCGTTGCTTGATAAAAGTTAGTGTTACCCATCCGTCCTTTTATACCGGCGATAACTAAAGCCATTTACTACCTCCGTAATGAACTGAGTTATATTTGATATATTCTGTTTGCAAAAAAAATGATAATATAACAAGTTAGTCATTTAAAAACTAGCTTGTTATTCATTAAAAGCTATGCTTTTTTACGAAAAGCCTATTTATTTGGGCTTATTATAAAAATTAACAGCATTCATTCCAATTTCCAATCGATGACATGAAAAAAATTAGGTAAAGTTTTATTCAAAACTTTGTCGTTATGATCTAGTAATTTCCGATACTCATTAATTCGATTTAAAATATAATTTTTATCCTTTTCAGAAAAGTATTCAGGCTTTACACCCAAATTTTGCAAATATTGGATCGCAAAAGCTACTAAAGCTTTGGAATTGTCAAATTTTATGATGCCTATATTCTGCATATTGATTTGTTTCTAAATGCTTTTCTGAAAATAACATCATCAGAGATAAAATAGCCAAATATTCGCTAACTTTATAATTAATTTAAGTTATACAAAAATATCTTTATATAAAATTTAAAAATCAAGCTCTTGTAAAGAAATTTATAGAGGTTTCTGTGTTTTATTTGGAAAATTAAAAATATTAAGTTAGTCATTGATTGCTTTTTAAAGCAAAATAATTAATTTGTTTGTGCAAACAAAAAGCCACCTCAGCTTTGGGTGTTACACCATTGCAGAAGGCAGCTTAAATACTAACTTTGATAACTTTTATACTTTCGTTTGCAAACTTTAGCCTGGCAACTCGACTCAAGAGGCTTTGCTACTATTTGCTACTAATAGATGATAGTAGGTTCTGTCTCCTGAACGCATTTACACGCAGAGATATTGATACCTACCAATTACTCAACCCCCTCAATTCGATCCTCAACCTCCTGGTACAACTCGCGCAACTTGTTCAAATTCTCTTCGCTAGTCTCCCAATAACCGCGACCATTTACTTCCAATAAAGTTGATACCATCTTGCGGAAAGAGTGCGGATTCAGATTCATCAACCTTTCCTGCATCTCTTTATCCTGAATAAATGTGGTGTTTGTATCCTCATAAATCCAGTTATCAACCGCGCCGGCTGTCGCACTCCAACCCACTGTATTTACCAATCGCTTGGAGAGTTCGCGCACACCTTCATAACCATGCGACAACATCCCCTCATACCACTTCGGATTTAACAGCTTGGTACGGCTATCTAAACGCACGGTTTCTGATAATGTCCGCACTTGAGCGTTGGCTGTAGTCGTGTCCGCGATGTATGATGCTGGCATCTTGCCATCATCACGCAGACTTGCTACAAGCTTGGTGGGGTCAGAGTCGAAGTAGTGAGAAACATCGGTCAAGCTAATCTCGGAAGAATCGAGATTTTGGAAAGTCGCTTCCGCAGTTTTCAAAGTGCTTTCAAAAATCTTCCGCGATTCGTCCATCATACCGGGGTTATCAGAATTGAAGGCGAAAGATTTCCGATTAAGGTACATTTCTTGTAACTCGGCTTCGCTGTCCCATGTGCTGTTTTCTACCGCCAAGTTGATGTTGGACGAGTAGGAACCGGAAGCGTTGGAAAAGACGCGAGTTGCTGCTTGACGCAAATTGATTCCCATTTCCTCAGCTTGTTGCAAAGCATGTTTGCGAACAAAGTTCATTGATGGAGGTTCATCCGCTTCTGCCGCCATTTTTACACCTTGGTCTAACAGATTCATCTGGTTGATGAACAAGTCGCGGAACACACCAGAACAGTTGATGACAACATCAATTCTCGGTCTTCCCAACTCTTGTAAAGGTATTAATTCCAGCTTGTTCACTCGTCCCAAAGCATCGGGAACCGGACGAACACCAATCATCCACATAATTTGGGCTAGGGATTCGCCGTAAGTTTTGATGTTATCGGTTCCCCAAAGGACGCAGGCGATGGTTTCGGGATACTTTCCATCGTTTTCAGACTTATTACGTGCCAGAAGCCTGTCTACGACGACTTTAGCTGATTGGACTGCCGCAGTTGTCGGGATCGATTGGGGGTCAAGGGCGTGAATGTTCTTACCTGTCGGTAATACATCCGGGTTGCGGATGGGATCGCCACCAGGACCGGGGAGGATGTATTCCCCTTCTAAACCTTTGAGTAAAGCACCTAATTCGTTATCTGCACAAACTTGCTGTAAACAGAATTCCAAATACTCAAACAACGGTTTAAGTGCTGTTGAATCAACTTTGGAATATCCTGCTTGATGCAATGCTTCTACCCAAGGTTCCTTTTTGCCCATGTTGAAGAAATTCAACTTAGAAACGAGGGAAACTCGCCCTTCTGCGTCGATTTGCGCTTTTACAAGGGCGCTGACGGCTTCACGGGTTGCTAGAGTAATATCTTGCAGTAATTGGACATCTTCTAAAATGCCCCGATCGCTTGAGTGATAAATCTCATCCAAATCCCGTCCGATGCTGTTAGCAATAATCCGGGGAAGACCGACGATTTCTTCTTCTTGACGATCTAAACTAGCGATGTTGACTAAAGTAGCGATCGCTTCCTCTGCTGATGGTGGTTTCCCAATAACGTGCAATCCACAAGGCAACAACCTCGATTCGATTTCCATCAACTTGCCATACACGCTGCCAACTATATTATCCCGCTCCTCGGCGGTCATATCTTTAGCATCGGTTTCGGCAAAAATGATGTCTTTATCCAAGTTTACCAACCGACACTTATCGATAATGCTGTTGACAATCGGGACACCACGTCCGGTATCTTTCAAGGTTTGGTAAGAAGCAATTAACTCGCTTAATTCTTTCAAACCTTTGTATAAACCAGCGTTTTCGGCTGGTGGTGTCAGGTAAGAAATTGTCGCTGCATAACTGCGACGTTTGGCGATCGTTGCTTCACTCGGATTATTGGCTGCGTAATAATACAGATTGGGAATCATGCCAATCAGGTTATCTGGATAACATTCCCCAGACATGCCCATTTGTTTACCGGGCATGAATTCCAAGGAACCATGCGTACCGAAGTGCAGTACAGCATCTGCGCCCCAAATTTGCTCTAAGTATGTGTAGTATGCAGCGAAACCATGATGCGGACTTGCCGATCGCGAAAACAATAACCGCATCGGGTCGCCTTCGTAACCAAAGGTCGGCTGCACACCGATAAAAACGTTACCAAATTGCTTACCATAAATTAGTAGATTTTGTCCATCGCTGTTGAGATGTCCGGGAGGTGGTCCCCAATTCTCTTCTAAGCGGTGGGAGTAAGGTGTCAGCGCTTCGTATTCTGGCACCGACATTTTATAAGCGATGTTTAATTCCGGGCTGCTATACTGCGCTTGAGCATCGTGGATGACTTCTATCATCAACGCTTCCGCTGATTCTGGCAATTCTGGTAAGTCGTAACCGTTATTTTTCAGCGCTTTCATCACTTCAAAGATGGAACCGAATACATCCAAGTACGCAGCGGTTCCGACGTTTCCTTTATCTGGGGGAAAGCTGAAAACGGTGATGGCGACTTTTTTGTGTAGCTTTGGTTTGCGGCGCAGATTTGCCCATTTTAAAGCACGTTGGGCGATCGCTTCAATCCGATCTTGGAGTGCGATCGCTTTACCTGTATTTCCATCTCTGCCTGATAAAATTATCGGCTCAATTGCCCCATCTAACTCAGGAATCGCAATTTGCAACGCTACTTGAATCGGATGTAAACCCAAATCGCTATCTTGCCATTCTTCGGTTGTTTGAAACACCAAAGGCAGCGCTACCATGTAAGGACGATTCAAACGCTTCAACGTCTCAATCGCTTTCGGATGGTCTTGTCTTGCTGGTCCACCTACCAAAGCGAAACCAGTCAGCGATACCACAGCATCCACCAGGGTTGTTTTGGAAGTCGATTCCAAAAAATAGGCTTCCACAGGTTTAGAAAAGTCCAAACCACCCGCAAATACCGGAATAACTTTTGCGCCCAGTGATTCCAATTCCTGCACCATTGCCACATAATGGGCATCATCACCGGTTACAAGGTGCGTGCGTTGCAATACCAGTCCGACACAAGGTGCTAACGGATCTTTCAAATCTGCGGAAATATCCTTGCGCGTCGTGTACCAATTCAGGTATTCTTTTACATCCTCAAACATCGTCGGCGCTAAGGGATGCCAAATCCCCATATCCGGATAAACCACCGGCGCTTGATATGTCATAGATGCAAAATTTTGTTTATCTGCATCTTTTAATACATATTTGTCAGCTAGCATCAGCAAGAAGTTTTCCAGGTTTTCTGAAGAACCACCTAGCCAATACTGAAAACTGAGCATGAAATTTCGCGCATCCTGTGCTTTTTCCATTGGCAGGAACTTTAGCACTTGCGGCAGTGTTCGTAACAGCTTCAGCATTCCATCTTGGAATCCTGCGCCGGATTTTTCCTTGCGTTTTCGCATGAATTGTGCTATGACGCTTTTCGACTGTCCCAACTGTGCCAGGGAGAAACTGCCCATTTTACTTAGGCGCATTACTTCCGGCATAGATGGAAAAACCACAGAAACATCCAGCTTATCTCGATGTGGTTCTACAGCTGCTACTACTTTTTGCGCTAAGTCTTCTATAAAAATTAGTGAGGCGATAAAAATATTCGCAGTCTCGATTTCCCGCTTGAACTCCTGGTAATTCTCTGGATCTCGAAGTTCTTCAATTAAGTACCCGCTGATTTCAATTGCCACGTTGGGATGTTGCGCGTTAATCGTGCGAACCGCTTGTGACAATGCGCTTTGGTACTGCGACTCTAGCACGACGTAGACCACCTTGATTAAATTACGTCCGCGTAAATTATCTGGCGCAATATGTCGAATGGTGGACTTGACGTGGGTGAACATGCTTATGAAGCTCCTTTAATGCGTGTTCTCATGGCGGAAGTTTTCCACAGCAAATTATGCTCCTGGTAAACTTCCTCTCTTTAGGGATATGAATTGTTTTTATCAGAAAACGCTTACCAGGTGGGAGTTTTCTGGGTTATCTGACACAAATCGATATATAAAACGAAATATTTTGTAATAATTATTGACAAATAGAAAAGTATTTACTCAGATTTTGTAACAAAAAGTTTACATTTACATAAATATTGGGTGCATTAGGTGCAATTGAATGTATTTTTTTAACTTTGTATTAGTGGTAGGTTGGGTTAAGCCCACAAGATACAGCAGAATTCAGGAGTGAGGAGTCAGAAGGAAAATAGATTTATATCTAGCGCGTGAGATATGGGTGTTTTACCTTTTTTAATGGCTACGGCTGATAGCGTAAAACCTCCAGGAAAGAAATTAAAAGTGGGACTAATGAGGTTTCAGTAAGGATAATTACAAAAATAATTAGTAAATATAGCAGTCATAAATTATTCGTGATGTACAGGATCCCCGACTTCTTGGAGAAGTCGGGGATCTGAGGCTTTGTGCGTTATCCAAAAAAATCGCGTATCGATTAAATAGTATTTTCCCTTAACCATGCTTCCAAATCAGCTAACCCAGAAAAATCGAGCAATGCTTCTCCTAAATTTTCTAACACAGGTAAAGGTAAAGCCTGGATTTTGACTTGTAGCACAGGTGTAACCGTACCAACTCGACGACGAAGTAATCGCATAACTAGCGAAAATGCTTCTTCTTGCAAAATATCCTGATAAATTACAGATTCGCGCATAACTTCACTCCGCAAAATTTGTTTAATCAGTTCCTTGTTTAATACTAGTCCAGCTAACACTGCCGCTGATGCAGCTACGTTACCCCGCATCCGAGTATCGTTGAATTGTCCGAGAACTTGAGCAACCTGTTCTAAGGTTTCTCCTTTATTGTCGGTTTGGCTTAATGTAGCAAACGGTAGCAAACCCGGAGAATTGAAAAATACCTCGGTTGGTTGTTCCCAAAGACGGATTACTTCAAATTCATGACGGGTATTTTCCATGACAAATGCCGTTTGATAAACTAATTCAGATTCACTTGGTTGTAAATATATAACAACCTGACACATTCGCTTTTCAGGATATCTTCGATATACCCTCAAACGGTAATCAGCCATCCGGAAGGGAATATCGGCATTTGGTCTGGTTTGAAATTCGATATGAAGAACGATTTCCTGCGACCTTAGCATAATCAATGCATCGGCACGGATGGGTTCGAGGAATAATTCAGATGGACTTAGTTCGGTAAGCGTAATCGGTTCACCGAGTAACCAAGTTGCAAAGTCGGTTGAAAATGATTCGGCAAGAAATTTACAGACGTTATCAAACATACCTTGGAATTATATCAGTATTAACCTACCTATGTAACTTAGGAACGAATTAGGTAATACTTGCCTCTTGACTAATAACCCCTAATTCTTCACCATTAACTCATGAGTCAAGTAGATATTCTCATCCTCTCAAATGGTCCTGGGGAGGTAACGACCTGGGTGCGTCCTGTGGTGCAAGCTCTGCGGCAACAACTGGGTGATGACCGTTCTCTGGTAAGGATTTCGGTTATTTTATCACCTTGCCCAAATGCGACTGGTAAAGAAGCAGCGATCGCTCGTTCTTATCCAGAAGTAGATCGAGTACAGTCAGCAGAACATTTTTGGCAGTTTTTGCTTTGGGGAAAGACTTTTGAAAATTGGGATTGGAGAAGTCGCGGTGTAGTAGTTTTCCTCGGAGGTGATCAATTTTTCCCCGTGGTAATCGGTAAAAAGCTGAATTATCGCACTGTTGTTTACGCCGAATGGGAAGCTAGATGGCACAGCTTAATTGACCGATTCGCGGTAATGAAATCTGAAGTTGCTAACCGCGTACCTGGTAAATATGCTGAGAAATTCACCGTTGTCGGCGATTTGATGGTGGAAGCGGGGGGGAGTGGGAGAGGGGGGGACAAGGAAGAATTTGCTCCCTCATCTATCAGAATCGAATTGATTGGTCTTTTGCCGGGATCGAAAGCGGCTAAATTGTCACAGGGAGTGCCTTTGATGTTGGCGATCGCTGAATACATCCACAGCAAAAGACCGGAAACTAAGTTTGTCATTCCTGTCGCTCCAACTTTGGATTTACCAACTTTAGCTAGTTTTGCCGATCCCGAAAAAAACCCCTTTGTGAAAACCTTCGGTTTTAGCAATGCTTCTCTTATTACTCCTAACTCCTCACTCCCGTACAGACGTTCCGGCGGAACGTCTCTACTCCTAACTGCCAAAGGTTTAAGTGTAGAACTTTACACCCAAACGCCTGCATATGATTTATTATCTCAATGCAGCATCTGCTTAACTACAGTCGGGGCAAATACCGCTGAACTCGGTTCTTTAGGCGTGCCGATGATTGTTTTGCTACCAACGCAACAACTTGACGCGATGCGTTCTTGGGATGGTTTACCGGGACTTTTGGCAAATATGCCTTTACTTGGTTCTAGCTTTGCTAAGTTAATTAACACAGCAGTACTTAGACGAAAGGGTTTATTAGCATGGCCCAATATTTGGGCGCAGTCAATGATAGTCCCGGAATTAGTTGGAAAACTTCAACCGCAAGAGGTGGGGGAGATGGTTTTAGATTATTTGGCTCATCCAGAAAAATTGGCAGCGATTCAAGCGAAATTGCGGAGTGTTAGAGGTGAAGCAGGAGCAGCGCAAAAATTAGCTCAAATGGTATCCGAAGTTATAAGTTATGAATTTTTAACTCGAAACTCCTGACTCCTGACTCCTGACTCCTAACTATTCGGATGACTTTCCATCTCTGCGTCCTAGTTCATAAACGCCGGAACCCATACAGGCAAGTATACCCATGCTGATTGACCAACTGCGACCTAAGCCTATTTCTACGCCCCAGTTGCATAATGCGCCAAAAATTAGAAACGGCACTATGCTGAAAAGCGAGGCATAAAAGGCGTTTTGGGATTCTCTTGCTTGACGGGTCTTTTCAAATTCTGACTTGCTCATGTAAAGCGATCGCTCGGCAAAGTTAAACCAGCGATTAAGAAGCAGAATTACCCATTCACTGACTGGGAAAAAAGCTAAGTATAGCGCCAAAGACCACAAACTTGTGCCGGCGATAGCGATCGTGTCTAACTCAATTCGGAAAGGTAAGATATCAGTCAGCATGGATTTTGTCAATTCTGCAAAGCTAAATCAACCATTTAAGCTATTTTTCGCAGAAAGTCAACCGCATTTGGGCTGATTCGCTACTCTATCCCTGGTAATATTCAATAAAATTAATTTCTCACTTCAATATATATATGATTTCTCAGACATGATATCAAAGCATTTTTCCAACAATAAAACAGGTATTACTTAAAAATAAAATTCTTCTAAAAATGGATATAACTTATTTGCCAAAAATTCAAATTTTTCTCCAATCGAATCAGGAGAAGTTATTTCATATCCTCTACCATTTAACCAATTATAATCATTACCCGGAATATAAATTAAGTGAGCCATTCCATCGTTGTAGTACCCGGATAAAGTCAGAGTTCTTATTTTGGGAAAAAACCTCAATTTAAAATTTTCGGAAAAGTGTTTTCCTTTAAAAGTTATACATAAATTCTCAGTGCCAATTTTTTCAGATAACAATTGAAACTGAGCTTTTGGGAGAACTAAAGCCGCATGACCACTTCCAATTGTTTGATATAACAATTGAAACTTAGTGTTTGGAAAAACCAAAGCCGCAATTTTAGCAACCTCTGCCCCAAAATCTGGTTCTCGAGTCTGTAAAAGTTTTCCTACACCTTTAATAGACATAATTTTTTCCTTTATTATGGATTTAAAGTAGCTCCGCTAGGACTTTGGACATTGTAATAGCTAAAACGAACACACAGCTAAGATTTGCTGGAATAAAATTACATCCCTAAAATTATTGACATAAGTTAAGTTATGTGGTTTCAAACTGAGCGAGTTGCTAAACTTTAGTCAAGCTAGTTTGCTTTGTTTTAGAACTTATGCCTTGACATAAATTTTTTAGTATGCATAAAGCGTGACTTGATTTGCCCAACAAAAGTTAAGCATGAATGACCTTTGCTTCTATATTCTTAATAGGTCTAAGGAAAATCAACTTATGCAGTTTTGGATTATCTGGAAAAATTATCAGTATTCTGGTCAGTTCAACCAAGAAGACTGAGTTCAGTGCCGTTAACACACGTAACTGTCTCAAAGTAAAGTGCGTAAGTCCTAATCAGGTTTGAATGCCGCAAATCCATACATCATATTTGGTATTTTCTGTAAATGAGTAAGTCCTATGTTTGTATATTTCTCTATCTATAATAGTAATATTTCTATCTCTCAAGTATGAAATTTAAGTAAATTTACATGATTTAGGTATATAAACGGTTATTAATTTAAACAATCAAAAAGAAAAATACCGCTATTTTATAGCTTCCACAAGCAAAAAAAACGGTTAAAATTTAAGTTATTTAATCTTCCCTAGGCGAATAATATTATGTTGTAGAGACGTTTTGCCAGAACGTCTTTACAAACAATATGTGTGATTTGCCGTAGATGATATAAAACAATACAACAAATCAGGGCGAGGAAACCCTAGCCCAAGTATCTATTGAGACACAACTAATTTTGGCTCAGGTAGCTGAGTATATTCCCCAACAATTTTTCGGAATAAATCTCCCTCGATTGTCTCTTGGTCTGACAACAAATCTACCAGATGCTCCATTGCTGTACGGTTTTCTTGCAAAAGTTCTTTTGACTTGATGTAGCAATGGCTGATAATTTCCCGCACTTGTGAATCAATCTTGGCAGCAATTTCTTCAGAATACTCTGATTTGTTCATCCAGTCACGTCCCAAGAAAACCTCTCCGCTGCTTTGATTTTCTAGGGAAAGTGGACCTAAGTCAGACATGCCGAAACGTGTCACCATTTGTCGTGCCATTCCAGAAACTTTTTGCAGGTCATCTCCGGCACCGGTGGTTACTTCTGGTTTGCCGAAAACAATTTCTTCAGCGGCGCGACCTGCTAAAGTTGAGGTAATTCTGGATAGCAGTTGAGAACGAGAAATTAAACCTTGTTCTTCGTTGGGAGTAAACCAAGTTAAACCTTGTGCTTGTCCTCGTGGGATGAGGGTGACTTTTTGTACCGGGTCATGCTCTTTGAGTAATGTCCCGACTAAAGCGTGTCCGACTTCGTGGTAGGCAATTAAGCGCTTACTTTTGCTGTCTACTAAGGGTGTACCTTCCATCCCAGCAACAACGCGGTCAACAGCATCATCTATTTCTAAAAGGGTGATAGATTCTTTGCGGCGTCTGGCAGTGAGAATTGCGGCTTCGTTGAGTAAGTTGGCTAAATCAGCGCCGGTGAATCCAGGAGTGCGGCGAGCGATCGCTTCTAATGATACACTCTTGTCAACTTTCTTATTACGCGAGTGGACTTGTAAAA
>JBPCQW010000483.1:0-9154 GCA_050997715.1 Hassallia sp. | reverse complement strand
GCGCTATACCAATGTGGTAGAAGATCCGCTAGAGTAGCTGCCATTTCTACACCAGAAGCACCACCACCAACTACGGCTACTGTTAATAGTTTTCGGCGTTGTTCTAAATCTTCAGTTTGGACGGCTTTTTGCAAACAGTCACGTAAATGTCGGTCAAGTCCGATCGCATCTGCTTGCGTCCAGAAAGGAAATGCGTATTCTTTAGCACCTTCAACCTGATGATAGCCAGTAACACTACCTAAAGCTAATACTAAGTTGCTGTAGTTGTAGGAGTTTCCCGATACTAATTTGACTTCCCTCTGATGCAAGTCTATCGATTGCACTGTATCTTGAACAAAGATGACACCACTACCTTTAAGTAGTTCCGAAAAACGCGGGACAACCTGAAAGGTATCCATCTCACCATCAAAGTATTCATATAGTAGCGGTTTAAAGCAAAAGCGCTCGTCTTTATCAATTAAGATAACAGACCGAGGATAATGTTCGTGAGCTAGGTGTAAGGCTGTAAATAGTCCCGCAAAACCACCACCAACAATCACAGTTTGATAAACTTGGCTGTTCATGAAATACTCTCCAAACTATTATGAAATCACCATATTTAATTAATCAAAGCTTTGCTATAAGAAGAAAAACAAAGCTATCACAATAGCGCTGAGGAACACAGCCAATGCAATAGCGTATTCAACTCTGCGACTAAAAAATCCCACAGCAGCAATCAGAGCGATCGCTAGCCCAATAATGCCAACATATTGCTCTTTTTGTAACCCACTTGCAATTAATGGGTCTTTACCTGGTGCTGGAGTTTCTTGAATTGTTTTTGGGGCGAGTTCTGAGGCTGGTATTTCTTGCAAGTATAAATTCATTGAATTTCTCCTTAAAACACTGGGATTTCTGAATGTTTTTATGTCCGCCAAAGGTAGAGAAGTGAGAAAAGAAAGACCCAAACTACATCAACAAAGTGCCAAAACAAAGTTGTTGCACTTGTACCAAAGTGAGTCTTATTATAATTGCCTGGAATGAATGAGCGAATCAGCATAATTGTCTGAAGCCCAACACCAGCCAGAACGTGTAGACCGTGGAAGCCTGTTAGTAAGTAAAATGTCGAACCAACTAACCCTGTAGTAATCTTGAAATCAAGACCTTTCCACTCAATTAATAGACCAGCTAAGAAGTAACTTCCCATTGCGATCGTCATCAACCATAGCCAGCGAAATTTAGTTAGTTGATTATGCTTGAGGGCGTTTTCTGCTGGCTGAATGACAAAGCTACTAGAAAGTAATACTACCGTATTAATAACCACAGGTGTAGACAATTCCGGCCCAGAAATACCGGGTGGTAGCCAGTTATTAGTAGTCAGTCGGAGAGCAACATAAGTAAAGATAAAACTCAAAAAAATAATGCTTTCTGACAGCAAGAACACGGTAAATCCGAACATTCCTTTACCATGATGATCTTCATGACTACCGCCACCAGTTGGTAGGAAGCGCTGTAACCAATTTGGCAAGCGTCGCCGCCAGAGATCGAAACGGATAGGACTTTCATCTATATGACGACGTTGCATAATTCGTAATACTCGCCAAAGGCGAGAAGCAAGCTACGTAATTCGTAATTCGTAATTAAAATTGGACTAACTCCTCAGAGAATTTTAGATTTTGGATTGAATAATTGAAAATTCAAAATTGATTTATTCACTGTTATCAGAATTTACGATTACTGAGTACTTTGGATTGCCGTAGTCATAAGGAGGTCTTGTCACAGTTGGAATCTCCTCAAAGTTATCTCGTGGAGGTGGTGAAGAGGTTGTCCATTCCAATCCAGTAGCGTGCCAAGGATTGTTAACTGCCCTCGGCCCGTAAAGCCAAGAGCCTACTATGTTGGCAATAAAAGGCAGCGTGGATGCTCCTAGTAAGAATGATGCCAAGCTAGCAACGACGTTCCATCCTTGATACTGTGGATCGTAGGAAGAAATTCGGCGTAGCATTCCTTGTAAACCTAATGGGTGCATGGAGAAAAAGGTGATATTGGCAGGAATAAAGGTCAGCCAAAAATGCAACTTTCCCCAACCCTCAGCATACATTCTGCCAGTTATCTTGGGAAACCAGTAGTAAATTGCCGCGAAGATTGCCATTGTGATCGTGTTAAAAACGATGTAGTGGAAGTGTCCCACAACAAAGTAGGTGTTATTAACGTGAATATCAAACGGCGTGGCAGCAAGCATTACACCAGTAACACCGCCAAAAATAAACATTGCTGCACCTCCCATTGCAAAGAGCATTGGTGTCTCTAGATGTAGCTTGCTCCTCCAGATGGTGGCTGTCCAAGCGAAGGCTTTAACGCCAGTAGGTATGGCAACTAACATTGAGGTAGCCATGAAGGTCATCCGCATCCAGCCAGGGGTAGCACTGGTGAACATGTGATGCGCCCAAACAAAGATGCTGATCAAAGCGATACCTAATGTGGCCATCGCAACTGACCGATAACCAAATAGGGGATTGCGAGAAAATGCAGGCAAAATCTCAGCAAAAATACCGAAGGCTGGTAGTGCCATGATATAAACTGCTGGGTGAGAGTAGAACCAAAATAGGTGTTGGTAAATGATCGGATCGCCATTTGCATCCGGTTTAAAAAACTGCGTACCAACGGAGAGATCGAGCAACAGCAGGATCAATGCAGCTGTCAATGCAGGCAAATTAATCAGTTGTAATAACTGGGCGCTAAAAACCGACCAAACAAATACAGGCATCCGAAAAAATGTCATTCCTGGGGCGCGCATCCAAAAGATGGTAGTCACAAAGTTGACAGCCCCCATGATGGAAGAGATGCCTATCAAAACTAAACTGACTATCCAAATAAATTCACCGTTAATAAACTGATCGCCTGGAACTTGCAGACTAACTGGTGGATAAGACCACCACCCAGTTTGTGCAGTCCCGTTTGGGAGGAAGAAACTAGATAGTAGCAAAAGACCGGCTGGTGGTAAAATCCAAAATGAGATGGCGTTGAGCAAGGGAAAAGCCATATCCCGCGCCCCAATCATTAGCGGCACTAAGTAGTTAGAAAGACCTGCATTGAAGGGAATAATCCACAGGAAAATCATGATTGTCCCGTGCATGGTGAATAACCCGTTGTAAAGCGGGCGATCGACCAAATTTGATTCTGGGGTGAGCAACTCAGCCCGGATCAGCATTGCCAACAGCCCGCCAATCAGGAAGAAAATGAAGGTCATTACCATGTACTGAACTCCAATCACCTTATGATCGGTGTTGAAACTGAAATATTCCCGCCAAGTATTACCCTGCTGGTTCTGGGAATTTTCCGATTCTCGATCGCCGGTAATTTCTTGACTAAAATCATGTGTCATTATTTAGCTTCCTTTTATTGGCAATACCAGGTTGAGCAGGTGTGAGAGTGTACCAGCCGCTATTAAACAATGTTTTTGGTGGTTGGATATTTTCAGCAACTGCCTGATTTACTGGAGTTTGTTCGCTATTAGCAGTTTGGGTGAGCCACTGATTATATTGATCTAGAGATTCAACGTATACATCGGTTTCCATTAAAGCAAAGTAAGTACCGCTAAATTGAGAATCTTTCAGCCGATATTTGCCTGGGCGAATGGGTGTTAGCACGATATCAATGTTGCGCCCTGGAATAATATCTTGCTTTAAGCGAAATTCAGGGACATAGAAACCGTGAATTACATCCTGCGCTTGCAGATTTAAGCGAGTCCTTTGATTAATCGGCAGATGCAGTTGATTGCTAGTAACGTTATTTGGATAACGAAAAGACCAATCCCACTGCTTGACGAAAACATCAATAGTTTCAGATGCAGGTTTGGGGACATCGCTGACGGTTGCAGCAACGGCGGGTGCAGATTCTAGGGGTGTATGCAAATGCACGATTTCGGTTAGACCTAAAATATTTAACTGCTGATAAATATTGAAGCTTTGAAAGGCAATCCATACTACTAACAAAGTTGGAGTTGCTGTCCATAATATTTCTAGCTTCGCATCACCTCTAGAGGGGTGTCCCTCAGTGTAGTCTTCAGGAGGGGCGCGATGAAAGGCGATCGCATACACCATAACGCCAACTAGCCCAAGCAAGATGAATGCTCCAATTGAGACTAAGAAGCTAAACAAATCATCTACCCGTTGTGCTTCTGCTGTAGCTTGGGGAGGCATCCAAGAAAATGCCTGTTGTCCAATCCAGCGACTGACTACGAGTAGCACTGCTATATAAACCCCTATTAGTACATATTCAAAAACACTAAACATAAAATTCAATAATTTTTCATTTAATTATTTGTTGTAAACATTTTTGGCAATGGTATTAATACCAATTCTGTATGAAGATGCGCCAAAGTTTATGAGGAACGAACCGCAAAGGGCGCAAAGGACACAAAGAAAGAAAGAAAGAAATCTTGTTGATGTTTAATTATACGTACCTACTTAGCGGCGGTAACGTGAATCCCAAATTCCTCTCCTAATTGCGCTCCTAAAGTTCCGTGAAGGAATAATATGCCTAGCATTGCAATACCTGCTAACAAGTAAATCCACTGCACTTGTCTGGAAGCATCTTTACGCCAGTGGTAGCGTTGCAAACCTCTCCATACAGTCATGGCTACAATGATCCCCAACAGCAAAAGACCACCCAAACCATGTAAAAGCATTGTCCAACCAGCACTCAACCCCCAAGCACTCTTTTGATCGATTGGCGGATTTGCCAACAGTAGCTCAAAAAATCCAGCCGCAACGGTGAAAAAGGTGATAGTTGCTGCGGCGATCAGATTGTACCAGCCGACATCAAAAAAGCTAGAACGGATGGTAGCTAATCCCAAAAATTTGAAAATTGGTTTTTCTAAAGAAAACAACACTCCTGCTATATCAAAAATGATGGCAATGATAAACAAACCCAGCGTTAGATGTACTAACTGCGGATGTATAGGAATCTCGTATGGTAATCCGTTAGCGCCCAACCGTAATCTCAACTGCTCGATCAGTTGCGAATTCATGGTGAAACTCCCTGTTTCATGGCTTGAACTACAGGCTCTACGTGCAACCCATACACCCAAAACAGTTTACTCCCTAAATACACTTGCAAAAACACTAGGCAAACTAAAAATGTTGCAGCTCCCAGGTAAGCAGGCGGTACTCTTCGGGGGCTGCGGTTGCGAATCACAAAACGCCAAGCTGCGATCGCAGCAACAATCGCTGCCAACGACCAACCCAAGACGGTATGATAATTCAATGTTGATTGGGCTGCTGGCTGGGCTTGTGCTAGTCCTGCTTCAAACTGACCAAAGATAATCGCTATGAAAATTGCGATCGCAGCAACAAACATATTCCAGAAACTCACCTCAAATAAACGCACGTTGCGGGTGAAATACCCCACCACATCGCAAAAGAATGAGAATAACACCATTGCAATCACAAAGTGAACGATAATTGGGTGCAAAGGATCAGGGTATGGTAGATTCTGGCTATTAAGAGGTAAGACAGACATCGCTTTTTCCTTAGGCTATCAGGCACGGTAATTACTTAGGGTTTTGGTAAAAATAAAATTCAATATTAGTTGTTTAGAGATTTTGAATTTTGCACATACTTCCGAAAATATAAAATTTCTAACAACCAATATCTAAAATATAGAGCAAAAAGCTACTGTCTTAGGGATGAATTATCTAAAAATAAATAATTTATTTTCTGTCAGTTACATCTTTGCAATTTTATCAATAAAGGTAGATGACAGAAGAAAATTATTAACTTTTGTTGGAGATAATAATACACACCTGAAAACATACATTTACATACTACATAATAAACTACCAATTAATAAATAAATAACTTTGTTACATGATTACTTGCCATTAATTAAAGTCTTATATAAATAAATCTATATCAAAAATTTGAAATTATCATAAAATCTATCTCCTGCTTAAGAAAGACACGCAACTAACTTCATCCTTTAAAGATTTCATCCAATAATGAAATCGTTATGAAATTTTTATAGTTCTTTCGGTAGAGATATTTATTATTCCAATGGCTAGAAGCATTAATTCTTAAAAACGTCTAGAGTGATGCCAGAATCACAAAAATCGTTCTAAAATAATCAAACACATAAATACAACGTGGTGTAAGCTGTATAAAAAGTTCAACCTATAACAGGTTAATTAAATTTGGATTCAATCATAAGTTTTCAATATCAGCGATCCTCAAACTTTGTCAATAAAAATTCTGAGAAAGTATTATTATGAGCTATTCCCCTTACCTGCTCAAAGGTCAAAAAGCCCTGATAACGGGTGCTAGTTCTGGCATTGGTGAATCCATAGCTCGTTATTTGGCTTTATCAGGTGCAGCAGTGGTAATTAACTACCATTCTGAAGCTGAAGAAGCCCAAAAAATTGTTGATGATATTAAGGCTAATAATGGTGAAGCATTTGCTATTCAAGCCGATGTTAGTAAGGAAGACCAAGTAAAGGAGATGTTTAAGCAGACACTCCAGAAATTTGGAACTATTGACATATTGGTAAATAATGCAGGTCTGCAAAAAGACTCAGCTTTTGTAGATATGAGCCTCGACCATTGGAATGCAGTGATTGGGGTGAATCTCACAGGGCAATTCTTGTGTGCTAGGGAGGCTGCAAAAGAGTTTTTGCGGCGAGGTGTGCAACCTCATATCTCTTGTGCCGCAGGCAAAATTATTTGTATAAGTTCAGTGCATCAAGTAATTCCTTGGGCAGGTCATGTTAATTATGCTGCCAGTAAAGGCGGTATTAATATGATGATGCAAAGTATTGCTCAAGAACTTGCCCCCCATAAAATCCGTGTTAATAGTATTGCCCCTGGTGCAATCAAAACTCCCATCAATAAATCAGCTTGGGACACCCCACAAGCCGAGGCAAAGTTACTACAATTGATTCCGGCAAAACGAGTCGGTGAAGTGGAAGACATTGCCAAAGCAGCAGTGTGGCTGGCTTCTGATGATTCTGATTATGTCAACGGTACAACCATGTTTGTTGATGGTGGTATGACTTTGTATCCAGGTTTTACGGAGAATGGCTAGAAAAGGGAGCAGGGAGCAGGGAGCAGGGGGAATGGAAAAAGAGCCAATTAAAAGTCATGAAGATTTGGAAGTATATAAAATAGCATTTGATGTAGCTATGAAAATTTTTGAACTATCTAAGAAGTTTCCTGTTGAAGAACGTTATTCTTTAACGGATCAGATTCGTAGATCATCCCGTTCTGTATGTGCTAATTTTGCTGTTCGCGGAGCGTTCCCGAAGGGTAGCTTGGAGAAAACGCCGTTATGAAGCAGCTTTTATAGCTAAGTTGAATGACAGTGTTCGCGGAGCGTGTCGCAGACAAGCTGAAGCAGCAGAAACTCAAACTTGGCTTAAATTTGCTGTGAAATGTGGTTATTTAGACGTTGATACAGGCAGAGAATTTTATGGAGTTTACAACCGAGTTTTAGGCATTCTAGTAACTATAATCAACAATCCATCGCCTTGGCTCATAAAACGCTAATTTCTAATCCCCCTGCCCCCTGCCCCCTGCCCCCTGCTCCCTGCTTCCTGCCTCCTGCTCCCTTACCCCCTGCCTCTCATGCCTACACAAGTTACTGTTAACCCTGGTTTAATAACAATTAACGATGGTTCCTCATTTCTTGTAACAGCTAGTGATAGTTCCATCGATGATAATCAAGCGCAAGGTTTTTTTGTTCGTGACACACGCCTAATTTCTTACTACGAAATTTCTCTCAATCGTTACCGACTTTTGCTGCTAGCTTCTAGTAATATCAATCATCATTGTGCTATTTATCAATTCACTAATCCACAACTCTCTACTGTCAACGGTAATTTACCAAATGGTAGTTTGTTTATAACTATCAGGCGCGACATTGTAGGAGGGATGCACGAAGATATCGACATCACCAACTATCACTCAGAACCAGTTGAGTTTCAACTGATGTTGGCGATTCGTTCCGACTTTGCGGATATTTTTGAGGTGAAAGCAAAGAATATCGTGATGCGGGGCAATATTGAAACAGTTTGGAAAGATGGTGTACTTACTACCAAGTACCATAGCAGTTCTTTTGTCCGAAGCATCACGACTGAGCCAGTTTGTTCCACTTCCGCAGCAAGCTATGCTAACGGTCGTTTGATGTTTAATATTGTTATTCCTACTGGCGAAACATGGCATACCTGTATCAACTTTACAGCCTTAGCTAATGGAGATGTCCTCAAGCCTCAACAAACCTGTACCGTGTCTCACGCTACAGAAGCCGGAAAGCTAAGGGATGAATTTCTGGCTAATGCGACAAAGTTACGATCGCCTAATGCAGAGATTCAAGGATTTTATCAGCAAGCGATCGCTGATATGGGAGCATTGCGAATTCAGGTAGATGATAATGGTCATCAATTTTGGATGCCGGCTGCTGGTATTCCCTGGTTTATGGCTGTTTTTGGTCGTGACTCAATTATTGCCAGCTTACAAACAATGGCGGTTTATCACGAATTTGCTCGTGGTACGCTTGTCAGATTGGCTCAGTTACAAGCAACTGAGTTAGATGATTGGCGCGATGCCCAACCGGGAAAGATGCTGCATGAATTGCGGCGTGACGAATTAACTAAACTCAATCAACTCCCGTATACTCCCTATTATGGAACGGTAGATACTACTATTCTTTGGATTATTACCCTAGCTGAGACTTATAGCTGGAACGCTAACCTCAGTATGCTTGATGAATGTCGATCGCCATTAGAAAAGGCACTAACTTGGATTGATAAATATGGCGATTTTGATAATGATGGGTTTGTTGAGTATTTAACTCGTTCTAGTCACGGATTACGCAATCAAGGCTGGAAAGATTCTGGTGATGCAATAGTTTACCCCAATGGCGAGTTAGTTGAGCCGCCAATAGCTTTGTGTGAAGTGCAAGGTTATGTTTACGATGCTTGGCTCAAAGCAGCTTTAATTTATGAGGTGTGGGGAGAAAAAGAACTAGCGAAAAATTTACGCCAAAAGGCAGAGTCACTTTATCAACGATTCAATGAAAAATTCTGGATGGAAGAGGAAGGCTTTTACTGTCTTGGTTTAGATAACCACAAGCAACAAATTAAGTCTATCGCCTCAAATCCTGGTCACTTGCTATGGTCTGGTAT
>JBPCQW010000263.1:0-6595 GCA_050997715.1 Hassallia sp. | reverse complement strand
GATCGCCAATATATTTGCTAAAGAATTCATAAAACCTTTTCAAGAAGATAAATTAAACGCAGACAATAAAAATAAATATAAAGGCAAAGAGAAGTTTTTGGTTAATCAAGACGGCTACTACATCTCTCATCCCAATTCCAATAAGGAGTGGGGGTTTGAGTTACGCAATAATGAGAAATTAGAAAAAGATTATTCGGCAGAAGTTGTCAAGCAAATCTTAGGCAATGACCAAGGATTTATTGATAAGGGAGGCGATCTCTTCAGTTACCATAAAGTTGACCCCAGCCCAAACCAAAAGGAATTCTTGGTGGCTATTAATAAAGTCCCAAAAGATAGTATTTTTGCTGCCGTTAACTCGTTTAAAATTGTCGCCATTTTAATTATTCTTTTTTCTGTGGCTGTGGTGCTGCCACTGGTAATATTTAGGGCACGCCAACTGGTAAATCTGATTAAGCAACTGGTTAATGGAATATCCGCTTCTAGTCAGCAAACTTTCTCTACCATAGAACAACATGAACGTGTAGCTAATCAGCAAGCCGCTTCGGTGAATGAAACTACCACCACAATGGATGAACTTAAAGCTTCTTGCCGACTGTCATCTGAACAAGCCAAAGCTGCTGCTACTGCTGCACAGCAAGCCCTTACGCTCGCGGAGGGTGGCACCCAAGCAGTGGGAGAAAGCCTCGAAGGAATGTTCACCTTAGAAAAGAAAGTCGGAGCGATCGCCGACCAAATTGTACATCTCTCCGAGCAAGCTAGTCAAATTGGCAACATTTCCCAAATTGTTTCTGACTTAGCAAACCAAACTAATATGTTGGCACTGAATTCATCAGTTGAAGCTGTCCGCGCTGGAGAGTATGGTAAAGGCTTTGCTGTGGTTGCTAACGAGATTCGCAGATTGTCCGACCAAAGTCAAAAATCTGCCGAAAAAATTAATGTCCTAGTTTCTAATATTCAAAAGGCGATTAATTCCACAGTAATGGTAACAGAGGAAGGAACGAAGACAGTAAAAACGGGGGTACATATCGCTCAAAACACAGAGCAAGCCTTCGGAGGGGTGACAAATGCCGTTAACCATATGGTTTTGAATAATCAACAAATATCGCTGAATCTGAAGCAGCAATTAGATGCAATCCAACAAGTCGTCGAAGCGATGAATGCCATCAATAAGGGGGCAAAAGAAACCGCCAGTGGCATCGGTCAAACGAGATCCGGCACCGAGCAACTTAACAAAGCTGCTCGCGAACTCAAACGAATGGTGTAGCTTTATTGTGAGTATTTCTGCCCTGCCCAAAATACTCACAATACTTAGATTTAGCAGGAGAATAGATTTTAGAAATACATACAGCATAATTCAGGAGTCAGGAGTCAGAATTCAGAAGAAAAACAGTCTTTATACCTGGCTTTGAGACTTGGCTTGTGTACTTCACCAACTTGAAATCTGCTGTACTTCCTAATTGCTGTAGTGTTACCCAAAGATGATAGAAGACGAAGAACTCCGGGATCTATATAAAATTTCTGGCGAAGAATGTTTGCAGAAGCTGGAAGCAGGTTTACTGCACCTAGAAAAGCACCCATTTGACGAAGCTACTTTGGAACGGTTGCGACGGGAGGCTCACAGCCTCAAAGGAGATTCCAAAATTGTCGGGGTAGAAAATGTAGTCACCCTCACTCATCAAGTTGAAGAGATTCTTTTAAGCATCAAACGCCAAGAAATTGTTTTCACCCCAGATGTGAGCGATCGCATGACTGAAGGATTAAATACGATTGGTCTTTTGGTACACGAAGCCGTTACCGGTGAAGCAAGTGGGGTTGATACGGAACAGATACTTGACCAGTTGATGGGAGTATTTTTAGACTCAAAACAATCTGGCAGTCGCACGGAAGTTGTTGCAACTAATTTGGGGAACCTGCCCACGACAATGCGGTTGCCTCCACTTGAAGTTGCTCCAGAAGTTGAACAAGACCCACAAATATTACTTGGCAATGCTCCCCAAACAAAATTAATCTTTATAGAAGACGAAGAACTGCGAGATATTTATCAAGTTGCTAGCGAAGAACATTTAGACAAACTGGCAGATGGTTTGCAATATCTACAAAAGCATCCGCAGGACAAAGCTACCTTAGAACGGTTGCGACGGGAAATCCACAGCCTGAAAGGAGACTCCAGAAGCGTCGGTGTAGAAAATGTGGCAATCCTCAGCCATCAAGTTGAAGAGATTTTCTTAAGCATCAAAGCAAGCGAGACTATTTTCACCTCAGATGTGAGCGATCGCATGACTCAAGGATTAGATGCGATCGGTCTATTAGTATACGAAGCCGTGACTGGTGAATCAAGTGGGGTTGATACCGAACAAGTACTTAACCAGTTGATGCAAGCTGTTTTGGAGTCCCAACCACAGCCAGAAGCAGATGCCGTTGAAGCCGTTGAAGTATTAGTTGAACAAATTCATCAATCTAATACAATTATTTCCGTAGCAGAAATCAACCTCAATGCTACCCAACTTGCATCAACCTTTATAGAAGACGAAGAACTGCGAGATATTTATCAAATTTCTAGCGAAGAAAATTTGCAGAAACTCTCAGATGGTTTGCTACAGTTACAAAAGCATCCATCAGACGAAACTATCTTGGAACAGATGCTGCGGGAGGCTCACAGCCTGAAAGGAGACTCCAGAAGCGTCGGGGTAGAAAATGTAGTCACTCTCACCCATCAAGTTGAAGAGATTCTTTTAAGTATCAAACGGCAAGAAATTATTTTCACCCCAGATGTGAGCGATAGGCTTTATCAAGGATTAGATGCGATCGGTCTATTGGTATATGAAGCCATGACTGGTCAACCGAGTGGAATTGATACAACTGAAATACTTAACCAGTTGATGCAAGCAGTTTCTCCACCAACCATTCCGGAGTCACTACCAGTCCCCTCGCTTCCTGCCGAAATTCCTGCCAAACCAGCAACTCAGCTTGACAAAACTGAAATTGGTCAACCCTACCAGATCGACACAATTCGCGTTCAAACTAGCCATTTCGATGCCTTAATGACACAGGCTGAAGAATTAACACTCACCAAAACCGCCGTAGCCCATGCTGCCGCTGAAATTGAGGCAATGGCAACCATATGGGAAGAGTGGAAAGCTGTTTCTAGCCAAGAAAAATATTTTGATTCTTCATCATTAAATACTAATCCCTACGCAGAGCGCCTAGAAAAAACAATCAACTCCCTGAGAACTTCAATTCAGGAAAACAGCACTAAACTAGACATTATCGTTGGGGAATTAAGAGAAAAAATTTACACGCTACGGCTTGTACCCCTATCCACCATGTTTCAGTTGCTTCCCCGCATAGCCAGGGATTTAGCCAGACAACAATCAAAACAAGTGGAATTAATTATTGAAGGAGGAGAAACAACCGCTGACAAACGCATCCTTGAAGAAATCAAAGATTCCTTGATGCACATAGTTCGCAACGCGATCGATCATGGCATTGAAACTCCCACCGAACGAGAAAAACTCGGCAAACCTCCCGTCGCTACTATTTGGCTTCGGGGCTACCGAACCGCCACTAATATCGTAATTGAACTGGCAGACGATGGGCGAGGGCTAGATATAGAGAAAATAAAACAAACCGCCGTCAAGCGTGGACTCTATAGCGCAGAAGAACTGGCAACCATGACTCCCAGCCAGATTTATCCCCTAATCTTGGCTTCTGGCTTCTCAACCAAAACTTTTATTACAGAAATTTCTGGCAGAGGTATCGGGCTGGATGTAGTACGCACGAGCATCGAACGGCTCCAAGGCAATATCCAGATAGAATCAGCCTCCGGACAAGGATGCACCTTCCGCATACAGCTAAACACAACCTTGGGAATTACCAATGTAGTACTGTTAGAAATTGAAGGTATTGTCTATGCTGTACCAATTGAGTTTGTGCAAAAGACTTTGCTTGTCTCTCCGGAGCAGATTTATATTACTAAAGATCGAGGAGCAACTATTGACTTGGACGGTGAAGCTGTTTGTGTTGCAAATTTAGCTGATTTGCTGGAACTCTCAAATCCTGCTTATCCCTACATCGCAAAAGAACAACAAAACAGCAGTCTGCGTCCTTGTATCTTACTCAAAGTGGGAGAAGAACAATCCGGCTTTTTTGTCGATCGCCTCTTGCATACTCAAGAGGTGGTGATCAAACCTCAAAGTCAATTATTGCAGCGGGTGCGTAATGTCATGGGAGCAACTATTCTTGGCTCAGGGGAAGTTTGTATGATTCTTAACCCCTCAGATTTGCTCAAATCATTGCAACACCATAACACATCTGTAGTCTCTATCAAACCAAAGAAAACAATTCAAGGCAAGCCTGTCATTCTCTTAGTAGAAGATTCCATCCCCGTTCGCACCCAAGAAAAACGGCTTTTGGAAAAAGCTGGATATGAAGTGGTGATAGCCGTGGATGGACTAGATGGTTATAACAAACTAAAAACCCGTAACTTTGATGCAGTGATGTCTGATGTGGAAATGCCCAATTTAGATGGGTTGTCACTCACTAGCAAAATTCGTCAGCATGAAGAATATAAAACATTGCCGATAATTCTAGTAACAACGCTTGCTTCCGATGAGGATATCAAGAGGGGATCTCAAGCGGGAGCTAATGCATACGTGATCAAAAGTAATTTTAATCAAGATGTTCTCTTAGAAATATTGGGAAGATTTGTTTAATTGTTGTTAGTTGATAGTTATTATTTGTTTTCTTACTAACCATGTACAGACGCGAGGAACATCGCGCCTCTACCAATGCCTATTCGAGTTTTGTTAGTTGAAGATTCACGGATTGCTCTAGTAATTTTGAAAAGAATTTTGGACTCATCTCCGCTGATTAAAGTGGTGGGAGAAGCTCGCACTGGCTTGGAAGCTTTGACACTGATTCCCGAAGTTGAGCCAGATGTCATTTGTACAGACCTTCATATGCCTCAGATGGATGGTCTGGAATTTACATTTCAAGTAATGGCGCTTTATCCTCGACCGATTTTAGTAATTAGTGTTTCGGTACAGAAAGATAATACTCATCATGTTTTTCAGCTTTTAGAAGCGGGGGCGATAGATATTTTTCCTAAGCCAACCGCAGGACTAGCAACGAATGATAACTTATTTAACCAGGAGTTAATTAATAAGATTAAAATCTTATCTGGGGTAAAGGTATTTAGGAAAAAGCGAAAGTCCCCTTCTCAAGTAAAAAATTTAGAGGCTGACAATTTTTCTGCTTTCTCTTTTAAGTCCTACCCCAAACCCAAAATAGTAGTTATTGGTGCATCTACAGGCGGTCCCCAAGCCCTGAAAGAACTGTTTACTCAGCTACCAGGAGATTTTTCTGTGCCAATAATTTGTGTGCAACACATTTGTTTCGGTTTTTTGCAGGGATTAATCGATTGGTTAGCAACTAGTTGTCGATTGACAATTCAAATTGCTCAACTTGGGGATACACCAAAACCAGGGAATATTTATTTTCCCGCAGAACAGCAGCATTTAGAATTGGATACTTGGGGTCGATTTATTTGCTCTGATTCACCAGCAGTGGCAGGACATTGCCCTTCTGTAACAGTTTCATTTGAGTCTGTAGCCAAGTTTTATGGCAAGGCAACAGTGGGAATATTGTTAACTGGTATGGGTAGAGATGGGGCAGAGGGAATGCAGGCGATCGCTCAAGTTGGCGGCTTTACCATTGCCCAAGATGAAGCCACTTCCGTAGTGTTTGGAATGCCTAAAGAAGCGATCAACCTTGGAGCGGCAAAACAGATATTACCAATTGAGGCGATCGCGCCAAGGCTGCTGGATATGTTGCAAAATTAGACTTCTTGAGATGTGGAGATCAAAGTGTCAAACGCAGAAATTTTAAATTTAGGGTTAACGGAAGCTTTTATTGACTTAATTGCCCAGCATACCGGATTAGAGATTAGAGACAGAGACCAAGCAGATTTAAGCGAAAAAATATTTTTTCGGATGAAAGCTATTAAGATATTTTTTCCAGAAGACTACTATCAACTATTAGAATCTGCCACCATAGATAGCTATCAAGAATGGAAAAATTTGGTTTTACTCCTAACTAATCTGGAAAGTTACTTTTTTCGAGATAAAGAGCAGTTTAGTCTTTTACGCGATCGGATTATTCCCGAAATAATTCAACGACACCAAAATAATAAAACTATCCGTATTTTTTGTGCCGGATGTTCAACTGGCGAAGAAGCTTATTCTCTAGCTATTCTCTTTAAGGAACTTATCCCCTGCCCAGAGCAATGGAAAGTAATGATTTTGGGTGTAGACATTAATCAAGAAGCACTAAACAAAGCGAAAAAAGGAATTTATACACCCTGGTCATTAAGGAGCATTGATCCAGAAATAATGGAGCGATATTTTATTCTATTTAACAATCAATATCACCTTGATATGCAAATTAGACAAATGGTAAAATTTCAATATAGAAATTTAGTTAAAGATTCCTTTAATGAAGAAGACGAAATGAAAAATATTGACTTAATTATTTGCCGTAATGTTTTTATTTACTTTCAAGCATCAGCAATCGCAAACGTATTAAATAAGTTTAACCG
>JBPCQW010000197.1:0-2890 GCA_050997715.1 Hassallia sp. | reverse complement strand
ATATTCAACGACAAGGATTTACTCCACCGCAACTGTTTGGTGGTGGTTTTGTCGATCCTCGCTTGCGGTTGCAAGCTTCGGAAATTGGCAGGACAATTACAGGTACCGCTCAACCGGGTACATTAGTCAGGTTAGCAGAAGCATTTGGCGATCGCGTAATTGGCGAAGTCTTGGTTGATTCTTCGGGAATTTACCGCTTTGAAAACGTCAGAAGCGAAAATCAATACTATGGCAGTAGTTACCGCGTCTTACTTTACCCTGAAGGACGACTCACCGCTCAACCAGAAATTCGCGAAGCTACCTACTCCGTTGTACCAGGACAGTTACCCGCAGGTTCTTCAGCTTTGGTTTTTTCTGGTGGTTTGCGACGCGAATTAAATAACAGTCTGTTGGGCAACTTTTCTGATTTTCGCGGTGGAGTCGCTCAAAGATGGGGTTTATCAGAAAATCTCACAGTCGGTGTAGGTGGAGTATACGACGATTCCGCCAGAGGTTTGGCAGAATTATTTTATCGTCCGTCAAATTTGCCTTTAGAAGTCGCAGTTTCCGCACTCAGCGGTAGTAAATGGGATGTGAACGCAGATATCCGGTTTAATCCTACTCGTAGTTTGAGTGCATCGTTTACAAGCGATCGCTTTTCTAATCGTTTTAACTTAGATTGGCGCCTTTTTCCTGGTTTAAGCTTATTTGCTACTACCGATAGCCGCGACGCTACAGGCGGTGGTGTACAATTAAACTTTAGTGGCAGAAACGCTTTTACCTTCGCCCGTGTTAGCCTAGACACAGAAAGCCGCTTGCGCTGGACTTTGCTGCAACGTCTCGGCAGATTAGAATTAAATCAACGCGGTAACGAAATCGGCACTTTGTCGGAATTCAGCTATAATTTCTCTCGAAGCAGCAGCTTTTTGAATTTAGGAAACTCGCTGCTAGTAAGTTATGAAACCCGCAGTCAAAATTTGAGTAATAACTTACTTACTTTAGGTTGGCGATATCGTTCTACACAACGCGCTAGCGATGGTAATTATCGTTGGGAAGCGCAGTTAGGCTACGGCATGGGTTCTCAGGGTAGCGCACCTGTTGCTTCATTATCAACTACAATTTTACCAGGTATTTTGTTGCGGGCGCGTTATCAAGGCGTATCTGTGACTTCCGACCAAGCCAGCTTTAACATAGATTTAGTTTCTAGCGCCGGTTTGCAAAGCGGTATTAGACCAGGGGATAGACGTTCTGATTATTTCCGTACCCAAGGCGGTTTATTAATTCAGCCGTTCTTTGATAATAATAATAACGGCAAACGCGATGCGGGTGAGAAATTATATACAGAAAATCCGGATACGCTGCTGCTGGTTAACAATCGAGTTGTCAAATCATTGCAACCGGATATTCAAAGCGATCGCATTTTGGTACGCTTAAATCCAGGGACTTATCGTTTAGATTTAGATCCCGCAGGTTTCCCGGAAGATTGGCAAGCTACTACTGACGCTTATGCTGTCGATGTTATCGCAGGTTCTTACACACCAGTAATGTTACCATTAACTCGTGCTTACGCCTTTTCGGGAGTTATTACCGATGCTCAAGGTAAACCAATTAATGGTGCAAGGGTAGAAGCTGTTTCTAAAGATTCTAAAGTGCGGCTATTTTCTGTCACCAACACCGCCGGAGTTTATTATTTAGAAAGACTGCAACAAGGCACTTACGATTTATTGATAAATGATAAACCTGTGGGTGGTATGACATTGAAATTAGATAATTCTTCCCAAGGTTTTCAAGAACTAAATGTTCAGCAGTTAGAAAATCAAGAGTTTCGCGCCGTAATTCCCAGTGTAAATCAAAGTGTATTGCCTAATAAAGAGAAAGATAAATAAATTCGACATAACGCTTGACAATGACATCATTTATCTGCAATGTAGAGGCATTTTGGGATTCAGAAGCTTTAGTCTGGGTTGCAACCAGTGAAGACGTACCAGGGTTAGTAACAGAAGCTGAGACAATAGAGGCTTTAACACAAAAGCTGCGAGTAATGATTCCAGAACTCGTCGTTCTGAATAAAATCGTCCCTTCTGATTATGTAGGTTCTATCACCTTCGAGTTAACTAGCCATCGACAGGAGTTGATTGAGGTGACTTCAATTCAGGAGTTCATCCTTTACTCCTGAGTTGAAAACATCTTTTACCAAATTAGGCGTTCCCAAGGGTAAACTTAGAAACGCCTGATTTGTCTTTAAAACAGACCTCCATTATTAGGAGTTCCGGTAAAGCCTTTCAGAGTTGCTAATAGTTCGCTTGTACCTGTATCAGTAATTAAAGTGTCGCCATTTTGCGTTTTAAATAACAACGAACTATATCTCAAAGCACCAGCACAACCAAGCAAATCTTCACTTTGAAAATCCATGATAGTATCTGCTCCCTGACCTTTAACTAAGACAAAGGTATCTTTACCAGCACCACCATAAAGGGTATCATTACCATAACCGCCCCAGATTTCATCATTGCCATCACCACCCCAGATGAGGTCATCTCCCTCATCACCATAAAGCTTATCATTACCAAGATTGCCGTAAATTTTATCGTTGCCCGCACCACCAGCGATAGTGTCATCCATGCTAAAAGCACCATAAACAGGTTTGATGTCCGAATTGTCGGATTTGATGCCTAAATCGCCATATAGGATATCATTACCATTGCCACCAAAAATGCGATCGCTACCCAATCCACCAAAAATAGTGTCGTCATTATCTAAACCGGAAATGCGATCGCTTTGGTCTGTTCCCATTAAATTATCAGGATTTGGCGTACCGTTCAGTAAGTTAGTAGCTGTGGGATTAACAGTAATTGTGAAAGTTTGCGCGACTGAAGTATCGAAAGCACCATAATCAGTACCGCCATTATCC
>JBPCQW010000190.1:0-5207 GCA_050997715.1 Hassallia sp. | reverse complement strand
GCTCCGTTCGGGTTGCGCTTGATGGTTGTTTTCATGAGCTCTTGCAATAACACGACCTCTTCAAACGACTGAAAATCATCCAAGAGATTCTTAGAGCCAATGCTGTCATGAAAAACTTGCAAACTCTGGGTGTTGTATAAATTTAACCGTGCAAACAGCATGTCTTGCTTGGTAATTTGCAAGCTTGACGGTACGTTTGTCCCATCTTCGTTTGGTCCGGTTAACTCTCTTAAATTGAGACGAATATCAGTTGTTGATAGCGGTTTGTTGTTCGCTGTCCCAATCAATTGCGTTGGCTGCCGGGTGTAGTTAGCCAGCGCTTTACCCTTCCTCGACCAATAATTAGGGCGCTTGACAATTACTTCCTTGCCCTTATTCGCCATAAAATCCCACGCAAACAGCGGCTCTATAGCTTTGCGTGCCACATAATTTGGCATCGCTGCACGCAGCACCGCACCCATTTGAGCTGGGGTAAAACCTTCGACAAAATAACTTGGCATCTAATTAAATATCCCCAAAATCGAAAACGTTTTGTGCCCAGAATGCACCAGGTGTCATGAGAATTGCTCGGTCAAATTCAGCAAGACTTTGTGGAGTAATTCCAGGTAGCCCGCTGTTCATTAGTGCAAATTGCTGTGCAAACTGTCCAACATCGCCAAATCCTTGAACGGTTTGAGATCTGTAGCTGTAGTTGTCGGGTGTTCCTGGCAAACTAGGGGCACTCCTCTCCTGGGTTTCGATTACTCCCTGTTCTGCCAATGCTTCTTGATAATGACTCCAGAACTGCGATCGCACCTCTGGATCTGGATGCATAGCATATTCAAAAATCTCCTGCATTTGACCGGCAGTCTGCTCTTGACCGGCAGTGTATTGCAGCAAGTCTTGAATCGAACCCACGCCGTTTTCTTCCAAAAACTGTGTTAAGTCTGGATTGCCAGCCCAATTATTGGATTCCTCTTCATGTTGCTGTGGTTGGAATTGTTGCGGCTGGTATTGTTGCTGCTGACCGTTATAGGGAAGATTTATCGTTGAGGATGCCGGTGCTTGAGGGGAGGGGTTGCTCTGCGTCGATGGTTGATGGTTGCCTGGAAGTAGCCTTTCTACCGTCCGCATCAGAAACTGCATTGGACTGTTGGGACTTTCCTGCTGCATCCCCACTACCGGACTTTGCAGCGAAGCCGAGTTTGGCAGCGGTACGAACTGCTGCATCGTAGGCAGCTGATTCGAGACTTGCGGTTGCACCGCTTGTTCCGATGTCGATATTGTCTGGTTCTCCATAGCTGAGTGCGTTTGTAATGTATTGGGTTAGGTCAATCGAATAAGTCAATGGCTGCCCAGTTTTTGGATCGGTGATATTTTGCGCCAGTTGAATTGTGGACATCAAATCACGCAGATATTCCGTGGGGAAGCCTCCACGCAGCATCGCTTTTATCTCTTCCTCAGATTTCTCTGGGAAAATTTCCTTGAGGGATTCTAACTGGCTTACGCCGGCACGAGCGTTATTTCTCCCAATAATTGAATTGTCGAGCTTTTCTCTGGAACCCTGAGCAAATATCGGTCCCTTGCGATATTTGATTTTGCGGTTAAGGTTGTATTGCGCTGTGGATAGACCCAACTTTCCAGTTGTTGCCAGAAATAGATTTTCTTCAGCTAAAATCGCCATTTCCAGTAAGGCACAAAATCCGTATTTAAACAGCGCTTTCTCTTTCATGGCAGCTGTTGCCAAAACTTCCCCAAGCTGCGATCGCACCTCAGTTGCAGTGTAGGTTACTTCGCGCTCATCTCTTCCCCCCAAAGCTTTGCGAAGCCTGCGAGATAAATCATCAACGTAAGCAATTTGATTTGGTGGCAAAGGTGAAATCTGCACTTGAGAAATAAAATCCCCAGCTTCACCGTCGCTGCCTCGGTCAAAACCACCAATCACCCGCTTAATCTGCCTTTTCTTCGTGCTGGAGTTAGCGGGACTAATAAGTTCGCTTGCTGAACGATACCCAGAAGCGTGAGCGACACTATTTTTATTGGGTGAAGTATTATCAAAAAGCTGTTCCTCTCGCAAGGAAGTTATGAGGACGTTGTTGCACAATTCGGTGATGTTTTCCCGCACCCCCGCTTCTAGACTTGCTAAATCTTCAATTTCTTCTCTAAGGTCTACATATTCAGGCTTTCCCGCTTCTCCCTTGTTGTTGTAATTAAGGGATTCCACACAAGGAATAAAACCTAAGCTATTATCAGCCGTCACATCGGGTATTTTATTGTCATCCCAATCTGGCTTTTCTGTATAATCCCAGCGCTCAAAAGTGTCCTTGGTTAGCCTAATTTTTACCCAAGCCTCACTACCGAGCATGTTGGGCAAATTTCCCAGAGACTGTAACTGGTTGTAGCTTGTCGAGTAATTGATATTCGATTGCTGGCTTCTTTTGGGGTAACTGTAGCGGATTGCTACCTCTTGCAAGTCTCCATCGGCATCGCGATAACAGCGATAGGCGTCGCGATCGTAGTATCGAACATCGTAAGACCTCCCTGTAGGTCTTAAGTATAAAAGTACGCCCCCTGTTTTCATCATCCAGTGAGCGCACAGCCTTAACCTCAGATCAAGCTTATTGCGTTCTACCAAATCGTCAATAAAAGCTTTCCTCGCGCTCCCAATATCAGAGAATGGATAAAATTCGATGCCCTGACCCTCCATGAACGTGAGAATCTGGACATCGTGCAACTCTGTAAGTAACGTGCTGGGAGGGGTGTATGCCCCGTTATTATTGAGCATGTTGAGGTTAAATGCGATCGCGAACGCGCCCATTAAATACTCTTCATGTTAAGCTTGTTATCGCTCTAGTGCGTTCAGTACAAATACAGGGATGTTGATCAAATTACAAGAAAAATCGCCCTGTGCAATGAAGGCGAGTGAGGATTTACTATGTTCGTGAAGCTCCCAGCATATTCGAGAATATAAGAGAATAAGTGCAGCAGGAATACGGAATAATCTGGTCACTGGTTACTTGCGTCTCTGCAAGAAAGATAGTGCCTTTTCGGTCGCATCAGCACAATCATCGTGGTCTAGCTCTTGAAAGGTCAATTGCGCTACCACATCCCGCCAACCAACCGCCTCATTGAAACGCACCAAGTCGTTGTCAAAAATACCTGAAACACCGTTCAACCGTTCGTGCTTGTCTCCCCTAGAAGGGGTGGCTTTAACCCGCATGTCATCTAGTTGCCACTGGTCAACAAAAATTCGTTTAAAGTCCCCAAGCATTGACCTTTGATAAGCGTTGGTTTCAGGCACAAACACGATTGTATAAGCTCGATCGCACCATTTTGACCGAATATCTCTCAAAATTTCCAACTTCTCAAGATTACCGACTACGCGAGTTTTGATGAAGTCAAGCATCTTGTATTCGCGCTGGTTTGTAGTGGGATTGATTAATACGCCGGCAATAACAAACACTGTCCAATCCCCTTTATTATCTTCACTTGCGGCTAAATCACACCCCACTGCAATTCTGTCAAACTTCCAAGCGTCATCAATCGCCTCATACTTAATCCACTCTGGCTTGATGATGACATCTTCATCATCCGGTGGTAGCTGATTCTGGAATTGATAAGTGAAGATAATCGGCTTGCGATCGCGCAACTTCTGCAACATTTCCAGCTTGTATCTGTCCCAGTAAGGGCGTTCTGTGCCGTCAGAATCTTTGAGAATTGCCGAGGTTTGAACAATGTTCCACCCCTCTTCTCGAAAGCTGGAGTGAATATCGTCACGCCTAAATAAAGTGCCAATATCAATCATTCTGCCGCCTGGTACGAGCGTCGGCTGCACCACCTCAAAAAAGTTGTAAACGATTTTTTCTCGCACGTTCTCGTTAGCGATCGCGGCTGATGACTTAATTAAATCATCCCCAATAATAACGTGGGTACGCATCCCCACAATCGACCCAGTTATCCCCGCAGCTGCAAAAGTTGCGTCTGAGTCAAAGCTAGATACCCCAGCCCAAGATTTATCAATTTCCCAGTCCGTATCTGCCCACCGCTTCCCTGGTCGAATGTGTGGGAAAATTTCCCGGTATCTGGGAGATTCGATAATTCGCTTAACAATTCGACTTTGACGCAGTGCGATCGCGCGGCTGTGGCTTAAATACAGCATCTGCACATGGGGATTATGACCAATAATATCAGCTGCCATAATTGCCGCCCAGGTGCTTTTAGCACTTCCTCGTGGAGCAAGCAAATCCGTGTTTTCGCCAGCGTAAAACTTTAAGCACTCGCTATCATTCCCAGTCCGCAGGTGCGGGAACCATGCCGAGTGATGCGGTGCGGGGATTTTTCCCGCCACATATTCACCCAGTAAGCCGATGTCTGTGCGCGATCGCAATACTATATCTGTCGGTTTCTTGGGGACGGGTTCAAGATGGCGTGATTTCCACCGATGCTGGGTTGCTTTACGAATTGCCATACAAGAGCTTATGCGTCACCATCTAATCTCGTTAATTTTCTTCTCTCTTGCTGAACTTTGTATTCCAATTGATTGGACAAAGCCCCTAATTCTTTCCTGCGTGCTTTCAGCTCTTCTACTTTTTTCTCGTCTCCTTTAGCTCCAGCCCTTTTAATTTCTTGAATCACTTGCATTCTTTGTTTCTCTACATCTCGTAATTCATTTGCTAGCACTTGGTGAGTCTCGTATGAGTGCTGAGGAATACATTCGATCGCAGATGGCTTTGCTGACTGAGCTATTTGCGATTGAATATTACTTACTTTTTTGCTAGTCGGTTGTTTTTTGGTTTTTTCAACTGCTTTTGCAGCCGCTGCTGTCACCCGATTGCCGGATAATTGCCAATCTCGCATATCCCTGCCACCATCTGATGCCGTAGGAAAAGTGCCGACTCCATACCGCCACTGCACCAAATCCTCAGCAGCTTCTCTGACTCTAGCTTGTGAAATCTTGCCCATATTATCTAAGAATCCGAAAACTGTTCCCTTTTTAACTCATCCTCGGTTGCCTTTAATTCACCGTTTAGCAGCTCTTCTAACCACTGCTCGTTTGGGTGGTCTTTGGCAGCAGTCAAAGCTTTCCTGGAAACTTCATAAGCACCGCTCAAAATATCCTGGGTGCGATCGCCTCGAATCTTCGCATTATTCAAAGCTTCAGCACTCCCCCGCAATTCCTTGATAGCCGCGATCAGTATTATCAAATCCTTGTGGCTGTAGCCATTCTC
>JBPCQW010000251.1:0-5355 GCA_050997715.1 Hassallia sp. | reverse complement strand
ACAAGAAGGGATCTATTTGAACGCATCAATACAGGTAGTGTCGAACTAAACGACATGGAGAAGCGTAGAGGTATATCTCCAGGACCATTTGTTAATCTTCTTGAAGAACTTGCTAAAGATCCTCAATTTCGCAAGCTATGTCCATTCTCCGAAGCACTTGTTAATAAACGTGAACCAGAGGAATTTGTGTTACGTTTCTTCGCGTACCTAGATAACTACAATAAATTTGAAAGACGCGTTAATCTTTTTCTGAATGAATATCTAGAGAAACATAACCATAGTGGAATAGACAGAGAAGCTATGCAAAATGAATTTCACGCAATGTTAGATTTTGTTGAACAATATTTGCCAAATGGATTTAGCAAAAAAGAAGGACATGTAAGAACACCAAGAATTAGATTTGAGGCAATTTCCGTAGGTGTTGCACTTGCTCTAAGAGAAAAAAGCAATCTTAAACCTAAATCAATGAATTGGCTTGACTCACCAGAATTTAAGGATTACACCACATCAGATGCAAGTAACTCCAGACCTAAAGTAATTCGGCGTATCGAGTATGTGCGCGATCAACTTCTGGGTAAATTATGACCAGTACATTATTTCAGGATTTTAATGAACGCTCTAAAGAAGTAAGCAAATATTTTATTTTTTTGAAGACATTAGAAGAGGGCACTACTAAATTAAGTATGCAAGGTAAAGAAGGAAACCAAAAAATCAGAGAAATTGATTCTGAATTAATAAAAACTTTGAAAGCAAGTGGATTTTTATTGCTCTATAATCTGGTGGAAGCAACAATGCGAAATGCTATCGAAACAATATTTGGCGAACTTAGCAGTAAAGGCGTTTCCTACGACCAAATTAGACCTGAACTTAAGAAAATAGTCCTTCAAAACCTCATAAAACGAAAACCTGATAAAATATTTTCGAGCATCACAGCTATCTCTATTGATATTATTACTGCTGGATTTGATAAAGAAAATCTATTTTCAGGCAATATTGATGGAAAACGAATCAGAATTACGGCGGATGAGTATGGATTTTCACATGCAACTGACTATGCTAAAACAGCACATGGAAGTGATTTAGTAACTATTAAAACAAATAGAAATCTTTTGGCACATGGCTTTAAGTCTTTTGCAGAGGTAGGACGAGACAAAACTGCTGATGAGCTTTTAAAGATTAAGAGTAAAGTGATTAGATATTTGAGACAAATTCTACAAAATATTGAAAATTATTTAGTTAATAAGGACTATTTGGATTTATCTATTAGAGGAAATCCTTAACGGACAACTTCAAGGTGATTTAGTATGCTTTGAGCGATAACTTCGCCTAGTTTAACAGGAACAGCATTTCCAATCAATCGCCCTATATGACTTAATCCTAAAGCCTCATCAAGAGCGACAAACTCGTAATTTGCTGGAAAACTTTGTAGTAATGCTGCTTCCCTAAGAGATATAGCCCTATCTTGTTCAGGATGTCCAAAACGACCGTTACCAAATCCAAAACACTGTGTAGTGATAGTCGGGCTAGGTCGATCCCATTCCATCCGACCATATACCCCAGGATAAGTTTTACCACTCTTTTTTGTGTGGCATTCTGCAATTAATTCCTTAGGCCAATCTCGCCAAGTTCCTCCGGGTTTTGAAGCACGAATACGACAAAGATTCAGATTAGATAGCTTACTGCATAGATGGAGTCGGTCTATCTTAGATTTTTGACCCGCAGAAAGTGGTTCAAGATGTTCAATAGCTTTTCTTACTGTTTCGTATCTTTCTGCATTATGTGTTGGTGGAATTAAGTTAACTTTGCCAAATTTTGAAGCCAGTAAAAGTAATCGCTTTCGAGATTGAGGGATTCCATAATCTAGACAGTTAACTTCATAAGATTCCAAGAAATAGTTTAAATTTTCTAATTTATCGATAAATTCATAAAATACTGGATGATGTTTTAACTGAAGCACATTTTCCATTGAAATAATCTCTGGTTCACATTCTTCTACCAGACGAGCAAAATCACGGCATAGCTTCCACTTTGATCCTTTATCGTTATAACGTCTTGAATAACTTGAAAATGGTTGACAAGGGGCACATCCTGCCAAAACTCTAATGCTGCTGCCAGAAAAATGCTTTGCCAGATCAGAACCGCTAAGATATTCTACATCTTGCAGTATAAATTTTGCTTTGTTATTGTGCTCGTATGGAAATTTACAAGCTCGATCAATATCATATCCAGCTTTGACTGGAAGACCTGCTTGCTCAAACCCATGAGTTAGTCCTCCAGCACCACAAAACAGATCTACTGTAGAGATGCTGCCAGTCATTTACTTCCTCTTCTTGCCATATATAGCCCAACTAGCTAGACTAGCTCATTTGTACAATGACTACAACAAGGCAAATATTCTGCGGAATTTGCGCTGCATCATACCATATACCATCTACATTTAGAATGAAGTAGCCTTGCATTTTAGTAACGAGCAAATTTGGCTTGTGTTTATTCTCCCTCTCCCCCAGTCCACAAAGAATTACCCCTGAGAGCGATGCCTACACATACATACCCGTTTAATACAAGCCTACTCCTTCACGGCTATTTGTTCAACGGTTTTATATATTGTTCAACAGAATTCGTCAACAATAACGCGCTACTACCTCTATTAATAGACTATTCTACCGTTACCGACTTGGCTAAATTTCTCGGCTGATCGACATCCAAACCGCGCCGCGCTGCAATATGATAAGCCAATAATTGCAAAGGAATTACAGTCAGAATTGGCGAAAGCAATTCCGAGACGTTGGAGACGGGGAGCAAGTCGTTAAAAATTTCCGCAACTTCACCATCGTTGACGGGAGTTACACCAATTAAGCGCGAATCTCTGGCTTTTGCTTCTTGAGCGTTAGAAAGCACCTTTTCGTAAACTTTACCAGGGATAGCGATCGCTACTACCGGTACTTTCGCATCTAACAGAGCGATCGGACCATGTTTCATTTCCCCAGCGGGATACCCCTCAGCGTGAATATAGCTGATTTCTTTTAATTTCAACGCTCCTTCTAAAGCAATGGGGAAATTAATTCCCCTACCCAAAAAGATAAAATCTGTGGTTTCTGCAAAGTCGTGCGCTAACTGTTCAATTATATTTTCCTGTTTTTCCAAAGTTGCTTCAATTTCTTTCGGAATCTGTCGCAAAGAGTTAATAATTTCCTCTAATTTGTCGGGAGAAATTGTTTGACGACGATAAGCTAAATCCAAGGCTAATGCGTAAAATGCCATCAGTTGAGCGATAAAAGTTTTCGTTGCCGCTACCCCAATTTCTAGTCCCCCGTGAGTATTGATAATCTGAGATACGATTTCACCCAAGGTGCTTTCTGGACGATTGGTAATTCCCAGCAGTCGCGGTTGATACTTAGGTTCTAAAGCGCTGCGGCGTTCTTTTTCCATCGCCAAAGCTGCTAGTGTATCAGCAGTTTCGCCTGATTGAGTTACGCCAATTGTCAGAGTATTTGCTGTCAAAGGTGATGGTGCATAGCGAAACTCAGAAGCATACTGCACCTGTGTGGGAATTTCTGCCAATTGTTCAATTAAGTATTTACCGATTAGTGCAGCGTGCCAACTTGTACCACAAGCTACGATTTGAATTTGCTCTAAATCAACGTAAAATTCTGCTGGTAAGCCTAAATTAATTGGCGAAGACGGATCATTTGTAAAGTAAGCTTCTAAACAAGCCCTGACTACTCCCGGTTGCTCATAGATTTCCTTGAGCATGAAGTGCTTGAATCCCTGCTTTTCTACCATCATGGGACTCAAGTTGAGCAAGCGCGGTTGTTTTTTCAACCTGTCACCGGCAAAGTTATATATTTCTACTCCTAATGGTGTCAACCGTGCCATTTCGCCATTTTCCAGGGTTAGCACCGCACGGGTATGAGAAACGATCGCTGGGGTATCCGAAGCGCAGAAAAATTCACCTTGACCAAAACCAATCACCAGGGGTGCTTGTTGTCGGATAGCGATCAGTTCATCGGGAAAGTCAGCACAAAGGCAAGCGATCGCAAATGCCCCCTCTAATTTATTCACAGCTTGACGCACTGCCTCTAAAAACGCAGAGGAAGAGTGGGGGAGAGGGGGAGAGGGGGGATTTTTTAAGAATTCCGCGATCAGGTGGGGAATTACTTCTGTATCAGTTTCCGAACGAAACACGTAGCCTTTTTGTTTGAGATCCTCGCGTAACTCGCGGTAGTTTTCAATAATGCCATTTTGCACCACCGCTACCCGCATTGCTGTATCCATGTGCGGATGAGCATTATACTCTTCTGGCTTACCATGAGTTGCCCAGCGAGTGTGACCAATACCAATTTGTGCCGGGGCTTCGATAGCTTCTAGTTTGTCACGCAGGTTATGCAGTTTGCCTTTAGCGCGGACGCAATTAACCTCACCTTCCCAAATAGTGGCGATTCCGGCGGAATCGTAACCTCTATACTCCAGTTTTTCCAGCCCAGATAGCAAAATTTCTGTCGCTGCTTGAGTGCCGATATAACCTACAATGCCGCACATTGCTCACACCAGTTTGTTTTTAGGATGAATAAACCCAGTATAGTTGTTAACACAGATGCGGGCTTTTCGCTGACTTTGAACAAACTTTATATGTGAATAATTAAAAAGAGCAATTTGTTTTCTCTATCACTCGATTGTGCTTGTTAATTTTCCACTTTCGCCATCATCAGATATTTTTATAGGGTGATAGCTATACACTATCCCAATTAATAATGTATAATTACCACCCTACAATCTTGTTATCTGCTTGCGATTGAGTGTAAATTGCCAGTCGAATCAGAAATTCTGGTGAATTTCTTAATAAGCCAGACCCATACTGCGAGTGGTTTCGGCTCCCAGGTAAACCCGGATGCTCAAAAAGTCAGTGGGACAAGCAGTTTCACACCGTTTGCAGCCTACGCAGTCTTCTGTGCGGGGTGAAGAGGCAATTTGTTGGGCTTTGCAGCCATCCCAAGGAACCATCTCCAGCACGTCTGTGGGGCAAGCGCGGACGCATTGTGTGCAGCCAATGCAGGTATCGTAAATTTTTACGCTATGAGACATTGAAAAAAATCTCCTAACTGAAGTGTTATTCTCTGCCAAAGAATCATAATCAAGGCATAGTTTACCGCAGTGTTCTAGCACCTGTAAGCAAAAGGCTACATAACTTTAAACAACTTGACAGTTTAAAAGGAAGTCTGCTAGAGGCTGCTCTGGTTTTAATTGTATGGCAGTTGGCTGTAAGAGAAAGCGCGATCGCTTATTACAAAATCGGGAAATGGGCGATTTAAGAGGGGACCAGGGGAGACAAGGGAGACAAGGGAGACAAGGGGGACA
>JBPCQW010000109.1:0-5550 GCA_050997715.1 Hassallia sp. | reverse complement strand
AATTAACAGCAGCAAATAATTTATCTAATTCTTGAATGCTGTAAAAAATGGTATTTCTTGTAAAAACCTCTTTTTCCAGCTTACCAAATTGCCAGCGTTCGCCATTAGAAACAATACCAAAGACAATTATTTCAAGTTCTCCATTAAGTCTTTGAGCAGCAATCATTTCTGCTAAACATTGTGCCCAACCAGCTTCAAAGTTATCTTGCTTTGCTTCTACTAAGATAAAATAAGGCTTATCAAATACAATCTTTCCTAAAGGAGACTTTTTCGCCAAAATATACTCAGGAAAACCTGATAATTTATTATCAAAAGTAAGCGCTTGATGACTCCATAAAATAAAGTTGTTGAGATATTGCTTCCAAACTTCTTTAAGAACTGGATAAATCAAATTTTCACAAATAGCAAAGTCAGAATTATCAACAACACCTTCGCGCATGACTAATTCTAAATCTTCTCGAAAGTAATTAGAGACATTAAACGCAGTTTCAATAAGAAAATTAGCTTCAGTATAAATAACCTGAAACTCTTTGAGAACTTCACCGATAATTCTGTAACTACTGAAAGCCATATAAACTCCTATTAAATAACTTCACTTAGGCTGATATAAAGCCTCACCCGTAGTCGCATCAAACACAAACAACTGATTTAAATCTAATTTTAAAGTCAAGCGATCGCAGTAGCGCAAGCGCACATCCGCACCCCCTTGCACATTTACCAAAACCCCCGGAGAACCAACTAAACCACCCCGAATCAAAGTCTCCCTTCCCAAAGGTTCCACCACCTTAACCTCAACCTCCAACTCTCCTAACTCTTCCTCTCTGCGTTCTCTGCGCCTCTGCGGTTCGTTAAGATAAATATGCTCCGGACGTATCCCCAAATCAAAACCTTGACCTTGCTGCGGATTTAACCTCTGCTTGATATCATCAGAAACAGGCAACAACTGACCACCCAAATCAAAAGCATTACCCTGAAACTTAGCCGGCAAAATATTCATCGGTGGACTACCTAAAAAAGTCGCCACCATCCGATTTGCAGGACGCGCATAAATACTTTGTGGATCGCCAATTTGTTGAATTCGTCCGTTATTTAGCACCACAATCTTATCAGCTAAAGTCATCGCTTCAACTTGATCGTGAGTCACATAAATCGTCGTAATTCCTAACTTTTGATGTAGCTGCTTCAACTCTGCCCTAGTATCATCTCGCAACTGGGCATCTAAATTAGATAAAGGTTCATCAAGTAGAAAAACTTGAGGTTCACGAGCGATCGCTCTACCTAATGCTACCCGTTGTTGCTGTCCTCCGGAAAGTTGTTTTGGCTTGCGATCTAGCAGATGTTCCAAAGAAAGCGATCGCGCTACCGTCATTACCCTTTCTTGAATCATTTTCGGGTCAAACTTTCGCATCTGTAACCCAAAAGCGATATTTTGTGCTACCGTCATGTGCGGATACAGCGCGTAATTTTGGAAAACCATCGCTACATCCCGCTGTCTTGCTGGGATGTTGTTCATTAAGCGATCGCCTATAAATAGTTTGCCAGAAGTCGCAGATTCTAAACCAGCGATCGTCCGCAAAATTGTAGACTTACCGCAACCCGATGGTCCCACCAAAACCCAAAATTCACCATCGGGAATTTCAAAAGTAATATCCTCGATAGCCGTGACGTTATTAAACCTGCGTTTTATGTCTTCTAAACGAACATTTGCCATTAAATTTAAGAGTGAGGAGTTTTATTCAAGCAATGCTATAAAATCATAAGATTGAAATTTCAGTATCACGTAATATTTTGCGTAGCAATGCTTTAGCAATAATTTTACCAGCATGAATAGGAATAGTTGCTACGCGTCCATCTTCATGTTCCATACATACGTACTACCTTTTTGACGCACCACTTGAAAGCCTACTTTTTTCAAAGTGTTAATAACTGCGTCTCCCGTTAAAGCGGGTAACTTTGGCATCAAATAACTACCTTTTGAATACCGACAAATTCCGGTATATTTTCATCACTTTCGGTTGATAAACATAATTCAATTACTTCTTTCATATTTGACATCAACTCGTCTATTCTTTCTCCTTGGCTATAACAAGCTTTTAGATAGGGAACTTCCCCAATATAATATCCATCTTCGTCACGCTCAATGATGACGTAAAATTCGCGTTTGCTGGTATTTATCGTCATATGTATTTACCCGCGTTTATTTTGCATTAGTCCAAGCTGGATGAGAAAATAAAGAAGCAATCACACGCACCCCACGCAATTGATTAGAAAGCGGTAAATGACCTTTGGGTGCGCTTAAATCCCAAGTAAACTCGTTAGGATAACGTGTCCAACTATTGCCATTTTTCCAGTCAATTTTTGACCAAAAATTCTCCCAATTTTTACCTAATCCCAACCAAATTTCGCGCTGTACAGAAAAGCCGAATTTACCTTCAGAGTGAACTATCCAAAGTTGATTAATTGTGTGTAAGTCAGTGATGGGAAAATTTCCCACTTCGGTAAAATACAACCATTTTCTTTGGACAGCCGTTGGTCCTGCGAGTTCGCACATTTTTTCCAAAGTCAAGCGATCGGCTGCTTGAAAGTCTTGGACGGCAAGTAGCTGTTGCAAAGGATTGTAATCAATCCCTGAGTCTGATTTTAGAGGTACAATTCCCTGAGGAAAATAAGAAAGCAGAAATTCTTTTGCCTTGGGTGCATTAGACTTGTAGAGGACTTGGTAGGCATTGCCATCAATCCAAGTCGCTTTAGTGTCACGACGTTTTAGTAAAAACTCCATCAATGCGTGCAATCCTTCATCACCGAGGTCTGATAGCTGTAAAATCAGTTGTTGTTGGACACCAATAGACCCAGCGATTAACTGTTGAAGCAGAAGGTCGATGTCGTTAGCAGTGCCTGGTACAATCATTGGGTCTGTCATGCCATTAAGGAGTGTTAGCGTTTAAGAGTGAACAAGCGATCGCATTGCCCAGTGCGTTCTGTAAGCTGAAGCACTGATGCGAAATGTAGTTTACTATTTTTGAGCGTACAAAAAGCAATGCTTTGACCGAATCTCTTACCTTTATTCCCAATACTTCACACCGGGAATAAGGGGAAGTTTTGCATCTCATAAATGGCTGAAAACAAGACACAGTAACATCTGCCGTCACTCCAAAGAACCATTTTCTCAACCGGAGCGGCAGCGTATTTATTAGGAGTGTGTAATATATGTACGACAAGATTACCCCCCCCACAACCGGAGCAAAAATCTCCTTTTCTAACACTGAGCCGATTGTGCCTGATAATCCAATTATCCCTTTTATTCGCGGCGATGGCACGGGAATAGATATTTGGCCCGCAGCCCAAAAGGTACTTGATGCTGCGGTTGAGGTAGCATACAAAGGGACGCGCAAAATTAGCTGGTTTAAGGTTTACGCTGGGGATGAAGCTTGCGAATTATACGGAACATATCAGTATTTACCCGAAGATACCCTCACAGCGATTAGAGAATATGGTATAGCGATCAAGGGACCGCTGACAACTCCCATCGGTGGCGGTATTCGTTCGTTAAACGTGGCATTGCGGCAAATTTTTGACCTTTACACCTGCGTGCGTCCTTGTCGATATTATGCTGGTACACCCTCACCCCATAAAAATCCCGAAAAACTCGATGTGATTGTTTATCGAGAGAATACGGAAGATATATATTTGGGGATTGAGTGGCGTCAAGGAAGCGAAATAGGCGATCGCCTGATCAAAATCCTCAACGAAGAATTGATCCCCGCAACCCCAGAACACGGTAAAAAGCAAATTCCTCTCGATTCGGGTATTGGCATCAAACCCATCAGCAAAAAGGGTTCCCAGCGCCTTGTACGCCGTGCGATGAAACACGCCTTGCTTTTGCCCAAAAATAAGCAAATGGTGACTTTGGTGCATAAAGGCAACATCATGAAGTACACCGAAGGCGCTTTTCGCGATTGGGGTTATGAACTGGCAACGAGCGAGTTTCGCAACGAGTGCGTCACGGAAAGGGAATCTTGGATTTTGAGTAACAAAGAGAAAAATTCCGACATTTCCTCAGAAGAAAATGCCCGGATGATCGATCCTGGTTACGATGGTTTAACTGAAGAGAAAAAAGCGCAAATTGTCAAGGAAGTTGAAACAGTTCTTAGTGAAATTTGGGAAACTCACGGCAACGGCAAGTGGAAAGATAAGGTGATGGTGAACGATCGCATTGCCGATAGTATTTTTCAACAAATCCAAACTCGACCGGATGAGTATTCGATTTTGGCGACAATGAACTTAAATGGTGATTATTTATCTGATGCAGCAGCAGCGATTGTCGGGGGATTAGGGATGGGACCTGGGGCAAATATTGGCGATGCTTGTGCGATATTTGAAGCTACCCACGGTACTGCACCCAAACACGCCGGCTTGGATCGAATTAATCCCGGTTCGGTGATATTGTCGGGGGTGATGATGTTGGAATATATGGGTTGGCAAGAAGCAGCGGATTTGATTAAGAAAGGATTGGGGAGTGCGATCGCCCAAAGTCAAGTTACCTATGATTTAGCGCGTTTGCTGGAACCGCCGGTGGAACCGTTGAAGTGTTCGGAGTTTGCGGAGGCGATAATTAAGCAGTTTAAATAGCCCTCAGACTGGAAGTCTGGGGCTACACAAACAAAGCCCGCCTACGCGGGCTATTAATTTGGTAGGGTGCGCTCTTGCGAAGCCGTAACGCATCGCTTCAATATCAACCGATAGACAACCTTCTACAGCTTCATAAATATTCTGTAGCAATTCTTCAAAAGTGTCTCCTTGAGTGGCACAACCTGGAATAGCAGGCACTTCAGCCCAATATCCGCCTTCTTCAGCTTCATGAATGATAACTTTAAGTTTCATTTCCGGCATTACCTCCACTGATACTAGCTATTATTGACAGAAAACGCATAATTACCGTCTGGGAATCTTATTACGGGAACCCAGAAAGGTACACCGTGCCATCCTCCCGCAGTTGGATCAATATCACCCCTAAGTCGAGTCATCAATAATGCAGGATGATTGGGAGACACACCATACGGTAGATTACCAAGATTACCTGGTAGCACAATGCCAAGCTGAGTGTAATTCCTACTTGCCGCCTTTTTAAGGTTTGCATTTCGGTTGACAATAACTAACGTGCCAGTATTTTGATAATCCACTAAATCTCTCAGTGCTGACATCGCTTGTCTAATTAAATCATCTTTCCAAGCACCGCTTGACTGCGGTGTGGCAAATTGCAAATTCAGAATATCTAATATATCGTCAATTGTAACTGTATATGGATGTTTATCTTGAGGATACTTAGTTAAAGAAAGATAATTATCCAGTATTTGAGTTTGATTATTTAAATCATGTGGGTCTGAAATTGGCAGCGAGGGAAAATATTGCTTACCTCCTTGATATTGCACCAATTCAACTGTATTTTCATTTAAAACATTGCGTCTAGTTGGTCTCATTCCTCTTTGTCGCAAAGGTATTAAATTAATAGCTTGATGGGTAATTTTACATTGTTCGCGTACTAAATTATCA
>JBPCQW010000092.1:0-4062 GCA_050997715.1 Hassallia sp. | reverse complement strand
ATCAAACTACTAACGATTTCCAAAGTCTCAAACCAGGGCAAGGCTGTGATACCGTTATGGTGACATCGACGGCTCGGACTATTGACTTAGCAACAGCTTACGTTTTAGATGATGCAGTCCTATTACTAGTTTCGCCGAATCGCCGGGAATTTCTCATGCAATGGCTGGATAAATACATCTTTTTTGCGGATAAGGTGCAATTAAGTGATGTGACAAATGAAACTGCAACCTTCAATATCATCGGTTCGGCAAGCGACACTATTATCGAAAAATTGGGTGCTGAAGCTATTATTGGTCAACCTTACGGCACTCATCAACTATTTGATGGTGGGGTGCGGGTTGCGGTGGGTAGTGGTTTAGCTTTGCCCGGATATACTTTGATTTTACCAGCTTCTGAGAAGGCGACGGTGTGGGATAAAATTGTCGAAGCTGGAGCGCAAGAAATGAGCGATCGCGCTTTTGATGTGTTGCGAATATTACAAGGTCGCCCAGCCCCAGAGCATGAATTGACTGATGATTACAATCCTCTAGAAGCTGGTTTGTGGCATACAATTTCTTTTAGCAAAGGTTGTTATATCGGACAAGAAACCATCGCCCGTTTAAATACATATAAAGGTGTAAAACAACACCTTTGGGGTATTCGTCTCAACGCGCCGGCGGAAATTCAAAGTGCGATCGCTGTCGGGGATGAAAAAGTCGGCAAATTGACCAGTTATACCGAAACTGCTGATGGTTACTTTGGGCTAGGTTACATCCGCACTAAAGCAGGTGGCGTCGGCTTGAAAGTTCAAATCGGAGAAACCGAGGGTGAAATAGTAGAAATCCCGTTCATTTCTCACGAATATCCAGAGTAGAGTGTAAGGAATTTAGTTTTTTCATTTAGACCAATGGGGGGATGGGGAGAGTGGGGGGAAAGAAGAATTATTCTTTTTGTCTCCTTGTCCCCTTGTCCTCCCCCTCCCCCCCTCTCCCCTAACTTCTACTAATCAGCACCTTCGCAAAACTCATCTATCCAAGAAGCCAGACTACTAGCATTAGTGGTAGGTGATGAATTAACTTCAACAGGAACATCTTTGCGTTGCATTTTTACACGCTTGTCTTGACTTTGAATCAACGGTGCCACAGCAAGCGGTTTGGCATTGCGAGGTAACAAAGCGGTAACTGAGTGCGATCGCTCGCTTGTTGGATTCATCCGCACAACATCACCCGGAAGCAGAGCAACGCTTTTTTTCGCCTCTTTTCGCCAGGGAGAAAGGTTAGGAGATGAGGTTTTGCTGTGTTTATTATCATGTTTGCCCTTGGTTTCAACTTTGGTTATAAATCCCAATGGCTTAGATTTAGCCTTGCTTTCAACTTTGCTGGTAGATTCAAGCGATCGCTCATTGTCATCATTTTTGACTTGGGTTGTCACCGCAAGCGGTGCAGGTTTGATGCTAATTTCAATGTCGTTTTTAACAGGATCTCTAACCAAAGGCAGGCGATTGCTAATCACCTCTGTGGTGTTTGCCGAATTTTCGGATTTGATTAAATCTAAATGTTGATCAGGATTGAAGTTAAGACCTAATGCCGCAACAATGCGATCGGGATTATTATTTAGATCCAAAATAAAAGGAAAAATCTCATCGAGTTGCGGTTCTAAAACAGATAAAGTCGCCAACATAAAACCACTGCTTGGACGCCGTTCACCATCATAAGTCCCCCAAACTTGCATCTTTACTAACCAGGGGCGATTATCAAAGTAGTAATTTAGCCATTTTATTTTCAGTGATTCACGCAGTTGCTGAATATTCATAGGATGCCTCGCAAAGAGTAAAAAAGAGTGCAGTCCTTTATATTTTTAATCCTCTTGGGACTCAGAATGAAACCGATAGTACAGCATCTTTTCAACTTCTTGACCGCCTAGCAAATGCTGTTCTACTACCAAAGGCACTTCATTGGGGCGAACACCACTATACCAAATGCGATCGGGCAACACCAACACCATCGGACCATTACCGCATTGTCCCAGACAGCCGGTAGCCGTCACCGTCACTCCAGAAACTACTGAAGCCTTAAAAGCTGCTAATACCTTCGCCGCACCTTGCTTTTTACAAGCGCGATTTTGACATACCCGCACGCATCTAGAAGAAGCGGACGAATCTGTAGTTGCGGAATGCGATGCTTGATTGTTTGACATTTTTTCACAAAAGGGGGACAAGGGGGACAGGAGGACAAGGGGACAGGGGGACAAGGGGAGTAATAATTCTTAACTCTTAACTCCTGACTCCTGACTCCTGACTCCTGACTCCTGACTCCTGACTCCTACCTCCCGACTCCTACCTCCCGACTCCTAACTATTCTACCGACAGTCCTTTTGACGCCAGCCATTCAGGGTTGAATATCCGTGATTGGTAACGAGAACCGCTATCACATAAAATAGTGACGATAGTATGTCCGGGTCCCATTTGTTTCGCTAGTGCGATCGCACCACCAACATTAATTCCTGTGGAACCGCCCATTAATAGCCCATCTTTTCTTAACAACTGGTAAACTACTCGCAAAGCTTCTTTATCATCAATCTGAATCGCATCATCAGCCGGCGCACCTTCCATGTTTGCTGTAATGCGACTGTTACCAATACCTTCGGTAATCGAATTGCCTTCTAATTTGATTTCGCCTGTTTTAATATAACTATAAAGTCCGCTGCCCATCGGATCGGCAACTACGCATTTAATCGCCGGATTTTTCTCTTTTAGGTACATCGCCACACCTGCAAATGTGCCGCCTGTACCGATTGCAGCTACCCAACCATCTACTTTACCATCTGTTTGCGCCCAAATTTCCGCTGCTGTAGTTTCGTAGTGAGCGCGGCGATTTGCTAAGTTATCAAACTGATTCGCCCAAATTGCGTTTTCCATCTCTGCGGCAATTGTGCCAGATAGTCTAACGTAGTTGTTGGGGTCTTTATATGGTACAGCGGGGACGGGGCGAACCTCAGCACCCAAAGCGCTCATTGCGTCCATCTTTTCTTGCGATTGAGTATCGGGAATAATAATTAAACATTTGTAACCTTTGGCGTTGCAAATATGTGCTAGTCCGATACCTGTATTACCGGCGGTTCCTTCGACGACTGTACCACCGGGTTTGAGTAAACCTTTCTTTTCGGCATCTTCAATAATATAAAGTGCGGCGCGGTCTTTGACGGAACCTCCAGGATTGAGAAATTCGGCTTTACCAAGAATTTCGCAACCAGTTTCTTCGCTAAAGCTAGTTAAGCGAATCAGTGGTGTGTTACCTACAGTTCCGACAAAGCCGTTTTTGATATCCATGTTGAATTTACCTGAGTTCTTACTTATAAAAATTTTGGCTTATATTCAGTGGCAAGATTTACGCTCTACCAAACTTTAGTCGTATTTAGGATAAACCCAGGCGATACGAAATCACCACTGACCAGAGCTGGATTTTTTAGATATTGATAATACTTGCTTTCTTGAGATTTACGCTTTCCATTCGGATTATGGAATATCTGCACCGAATGATGTTACGTAGCATTCCTATGAGTAAATAAGGAATTATGCGTATAGTATATGTAGTAATTTATGCTACAACCGAGAGATGGTGGATTATTTACTGCACGCTCTAGAAGAAAAAATTGACCATAAAGCTAATCGGCTTTTTGATGAAATTAAACAGTTAAAGCTCGATTACAGTACCGATCGCAGTTTTCATAATAATTATGACCCCAATTTTCAGAGCGATAGTTGCCATATTCGCCATAATATGCGTAATCATCTTCATATGACTCATTATAGTGAGGACATCTTGTTTTATCAGTACGTCCGCAACGGCGTTTGAAGAGAAATCCTACCATGCGATCGCACTCTGCTGTGCTTGATACTGTAAAATTTACTACAATTTAACATAAGCCTATTTCCAGGCGATCGCCATTTGTTGGAGTACCATTAGTTAGTTGTACGCCATTAATTTTAATACCACTGCTAGTATTTTGGTCAATAATAATTAATTCTTGATTTTGCCAGTCAATCAAAGCATGGTAATCTGCAATTAAATCATTTTGTATCA
>JBPCQW010000019.1:0-2815 GCA_050997715.1 Hassallia sp. | reverse complement strand
AAATAGCGATCGCTCCTTATTGTACTTTTCAAACCCCAAATTACTTCTTTTCTTATCGCCGGGAAAAACAGAAGAAAGTCCAGTGGTCGGGAATTGTCAGCATTTGAGCGTATTTTCGCGCTTACCGACACCAAGCGAAGGGTGCGGCTATAGAAACAAAGTCCGCGATTAGGTGGACTTCATAAAAAGTATAATCTTGAAAGCGATCGCCTGATTTAATTAAGCAGGCATCATCAAACAACATTACGCCACTTGTAACGGCTTGTGAGAGATAAAACCCTAGATATTAAAGTCAAAAAGGAAAATATGCCGATTAAACTTTACGATTTAGCTGGAAAAGAGGATGATTGCCGCTTTAGTCCCCCTTGTTGGCGAGTCAAAATGGCTTTAAAACACAAAGGACTTGAGGCAGAAGAAATTCCTTGGCGGTTTACAGAGAAAGAGGCGATCGCTTTTTCTGGGCAGGGACTGGTTCCTGTGTTGGTCGATGGTGACAAGATTGTAAATGATAGTTGGGAAATTGCTCGTTACTTAGAAACAATTTATGGCGATCGCCCAAGTTTATTTAACGGGAATATTGGCGAATCGGCAGCTTTATTCGTCAAGTTTTGGTCTACACAAGCTATTATTCCACTAATTTTCGGTATTATTCTCCCAGATTTGTTTGAGAATTTACACGAAAAGGACAAAGCGTACTTTCGCGAGAGTCGGGAGAAACTTTTAGGAATGACGCTAGAAGAATTTGCAAAACCGAATGATGAAACCGTTACTGCTTTGCAAACCGCGTTATCTCCTTTAAGAGAAGTTTTGGAACATCAACTTTATTTAGGCGGCGATCAGCCCTATTTTGGTGATTATATTGTTTTTGGACAATTTCAATGGGCAAGAGCAGTTAGTCCTATTCAGTTGCTTGCCAAAGACGATCCAATTTATAATTGGCGCGATCGCTTGCTGGATGCTTTCGATGGTTATGCTCGCAATGCATCTGGTTACGCAGTTTAATTACTAAGTAGAAAAATATTACGCCACTTTTAACGGCTTCTGGGGTAAAGCGATCGCCTAATTCATTTTATCTGTTCAGGCGATCGGGGCTACGAAAGTGAGCAAACATCTCAAGCAGAATGTCTAATCTCCACAGCCAATAAGTTTAGGGTAATTTTCTAGCCCAAACTCAGCTTGTATAAGATGCGAAATCTCATAACTTCTTTCAGGCAAAGCAAAAAGCATAAGGGTATTGAGGGCGTTTTTTCCAATTTCTGCACTCTGAGGATTTGGATGACCCATCTTTTGTAGTATTTCACAAAGTTGAATTGCCGGACGAGAGTGAACACTGAAAGTCAATCTATCTTCGCAAGCAAAACGTATATACCAATCGTAGTCTTCTAGCGTTTTGAGAGAGATAGTTTGCCTTCCGTTCATAATTTCAAGATGCTCAAAGTCTGGGTTAAATAATTCTCTAAATTCCTCCATTCCATCGTCCCAAATCATTTCTTCTGCTGAAAAAATAACTTCCGAATCGGCTAGTTTATTAAATTCATGCCCTTTACGAAGACTGCGAGTTAAAAGTACATACTGGTAGAGAATTTCAGGCATTTCCACACCAAGCGCGTATAAGCTGCGTCCCTCACACAATAAACGCACTTCATCTCGAAGTTGATTTATTAGTAAACCGATATCTTTGGCAGCAAAACTTGTGTAATCTCCTCCTTTAGCTTCAAATGCATCAGCCTTTGCTCGAACACTAAAGACAAGAGCTACCATTAGTGGTAATCTTTCAGGCTTTCCTGGATCAATACGATTGAGTTGAGTTCGTAACCAAGCTTCTAAATCTTCTGCTCTTTCAATTAGTTGGTCTGCTTCCAATAGCTCAGGTAGTATGTAGCTAAATCTCTCGTATGCTTTTAGGACTTTAAAAGTTCTAGTCTCAAACTCTTCTCTTCTCCTAAGAGCTTCTACATCTTTAACCTCTTCTATAATACTTTGAAAACCTATATGCATCTCCTGACGTAGAATATTCATCTGTTGGGCTAGATTATGCTGATTAGATGCTAACAACTCAAGTGTACGGTGTTGAGCAGCAAGAGCATTGTGAATCGTGTTGAAGTAGGACTCAATTTGTTCATGATTTTTATCTAATTTATTTTCTAAGTTGTTAAGTCCTAATTGCGTATCCTCATGAACTAGGTCTAATTTTTTTTTCAGCTTACGAAGTTGATGAGCATTATAGATACCGACACCAAGATTGAGTATATTTATTCCCAGATTAGCGATGTTTAACATATCAAAACTTCCTGGTTGAATAGATTGTATAGTTTCTCCACTTGCACGATGTCGCGTACACCAAGTACCCGCTTTACCAATAAACACCTCGTAATCTGAAGCGTCTCCATGCTTAAAGGGATATGCTTCTGGTTTCTGAGTGAAAGGATTAACCATATTTGTTGTCAAAAAGACTTATTGTATTCTCAGTATTCCCATCTGCGATTAATAAATAAGCGATCGCCCGCTTCCCCCACATATTCCTTTAGCAACGATAAAATCACTAAGGAGTCACTTATCCAGCGTTAGTACCGATGAAAGCCGAACTCACCCCAACTACTCCTCAACTTCCCGAACTCCTAGCACCGGCAGGTAATTGGGAATGCGCTAAAGCTGCTGTAGAAAACGGTGCAGATGCGATTTACTTCGGTTTGGAGCGGTTTAATGCCAGAATGCGGGCAGAAAACTTTACTGAGGCAGATTTACCAGAATTAATGCAATTCTTGCACCGTCGCGGTGTGAAAGGCTATGTCACTCTAAATACGCTAATCTTTCC
>JBPCQW010000500.1:0-9697 GCA_050997715.1 Hassallia sp. | reverse complement strand
ACGCCGAGAAGATACTGGCCTTGAGAGTGACGCGGGCCAATGGCGAGTGGCAATCATACTGGCGTGGACTTCGTCAAGCACATGCTTGAGGGTAACCACACAGAGTCACACTTTTAATTACACCCATCCAACAGTATCAGCCACCTACCCTTCTTGACACCTTACAACTCATAAGGATATTCTTCGTTTTTTCGTCAAACGAGGAGACAACTCGCTATGCCTAAAAGAACCTTCCAGCCTAACAATCGTCGGCGAGCTAAAACACATGGTTTTCGTTTACGTATGGCGACAAAGGGTGGTCGCTTAGTTATCAAAAGAAGACGTGCTAAGGGTCGGAAAAGATTGACTCCAATGCATTATTAGGTTGAGTCACATTAAAACTGTTGCGTGATAAGGAAAATCCGAACGGCATTGTCCGGATCGAAACAAACGCGCCAGCAGGTTTGTAAACGTCAATAGAATGAGTGTTACAGCCTTTTGTGGAAAGCTCTCAATCCTAATCAACAGGTTTATTTTCATTGCAGATTTCCAGATTGCAGAATTCTCCTCAATTCCAAGCCGTTTATAAATTCGGCGAGCGTTTTGATGGGCGATACATAACCATTTTTATTCATCCTAACTATTCGGATGAACACAGAATAGGTATAACCGCTTCCCGAAAAGTTTCAACTCGTGCTGTGGACCGTAATCGATTGAGAAGAGTTATTCGCGAGACTTTTCGTCTAAGCACCGCAAGCCTAGTGAGTACCAAATCTCAGTACGATTGGGTAATTAACGCTAAAAGAGCTTTGTTGAAAGAAAATTTGGCAACAGTTTTGAGAGACTTAGATGGGATTATTTTGCGGGTAAAAAAGTTAGAAGAGTTAGGTCAGTGTTCAGAATAATTTCTTAGCAGTCGTGAAAAATTTCATTTTAGTTTTAATAAGGATTTACAAATCGTTACTTTCACCGATGCTCCCTCCCGCTTGCCGATTCGTTCCAACTTGCTCAGAATATGCTTTTCAAGCAATTCATAAATATGGAACCATTCGTGGAGGATGGCTGGCAGTGCGTCGCTTAGCACGTTGTCACCCCTTCCATTCGGGTGGTTATGATCCCGTTTTGTAAAAACATATCACCCTTACAATTTTATTTCCGCAAAAGCAATTGAAACTTCGTTGCACTAAATCACATGGAACAGAAGCGCCTCCTCTTAGCTTTCATCTTATCAGCGATAATTCTTTTCGGTTGGACATACTTGTTTGTTCCTAAACCGCAACAACAGAAAAAACCCGATGTTCCATCTGATTCTGTAAATACCAACGCTGCTCCTTTTCCTCCCTCTGAAAGCAAACGTGACATATCCACGACCCAATCACAAGTATCTGTGAGTCCGGCTAACAGTTCGCAACGGCAAAATGTTGCTATTAATACCCCTCTTTATCGAATTAATTTCGATTCTCGTGGTGCGGTTGCTACAAGTTGGATAATTACTAATTACCGAGAAAACAATCAAGTCGGTCGTAAAATTTACTCCGTGACTGGTGATAAGCACAACCAGCACCCCCTTGAACTTATTCCCTCCGAAGATGTTCAGAAAAAATTTTCTGAATCAATTCTCCCTTTACAACTGCTAGCGGGTGAAGGTGATCTTGATGATTATCTTGCGTCAAGCAATTACACTATTGGTGGAATTAATAGCCAAAACGAGAAGGTTGAAATTGATATTAAGCCAAGTGAAAGTAAGGTTTTAGAATTTCTCTTGCGTGATGAAGCAACCAAGACCGAAGTTGTAAAAACATTGAGGTTTACAGCCGATAGCTACATCATTGATGTAAGTGTTAAGTTTACACGTGGAGGACAACCTTTACCGAAACTCAGTCTAGCAATTGGACCAAGCATTGGTGATCAAGGTATCTCTCGGTACAGTTTTTATGCTGTTGCGCCAGAATTTGTGTTTGAAGTTGATGGTGATGCCGCCATACTAACGGGACAACAAATTTCTGAGAATAGAGATTTACAAAAAGTGCCAGGAACAGTTAATTGGCTTGCCATCAGTGACACTTACTTTGCGATGGCGGCAGTTCCACCGTCTCCCGTTCAAGGCGTTGAGACCCGCTCAGTCAAATATAGTCACGAGGTTGATGGAGTAAAGGAGGATAGATATCTTGTCTCGACTTTTTTGCCCATCCCCACTGACGGATCCTTGACAAAGCTTTATGTAGGTCCAAAGGATCACGATTTACTTCTTGAGGCTAGTTATGCTTTGGAAACCTCTCTCAGCCGACCGGTTGATTTAGAGGGATTAATTAATTACGGTTGGCTTGGAATTATCGCGCGTCCTTTATCTACTCCTATCTTCTGGTCTTTAAAGAGTTTGTCTCGCATGACCGGTAGCTACGGTACTGCGATTATCCTGTTTACCATTATTATTTACTCTTTATTCTTTCCTCTCAAATGGCGTTCTTCAAAGGCTATGAAGAAAGCTCAGAAACATGCGCCCAAGATGAAAGAAATCCAAGAGAAAATGAAAGGTCTAAAACAAACAGACCCTCACCTAAAGGAATTGCAAATGGAACAGCTAAAGTTAATGAAAGAGGCAAATCCATTGGGCGGTTGCCTCCCTTTGCTAATCCAAATGCCATTTATTATTGCCCTTTATACGGTTATTACTGTTTCGATTGATTTTCGCCAGTCTTCTTTTCTTTGGATGCCAGACTTGTCTGCTGCTGACCCATATCGCCTATTACCAATTTTGATGGCAGGTTCGATGGTCGTTTTACAGTTCATCACGCCCGCGCCCACTGCTGATCCGCTTCAACGAAAGATGATGGCCGTGGTGCTTCCCGCCGTCATGTTATATATGCTTTGGACTGCCCCGGCAGGATTGCTCGTTTATTGGTTTGTTGGCAATATCGTCGGATTCCTTCAGCAATTAATCATTAACCGTTTGGTTACAACCGAAGATAATAACAGAGGCCAACAATTGCGGGAGAGTGTTAGTCCAGTTAAGTAATACACAACGGTTTGCTCGTCTTGAATTAGTTGTCTGAAATGTTAGGTGACGTTATGAGACAAACTTACACAGAAGCCGAAGCCTTTTTAAACGAACTTTTTGTTAAAAGTAAGCTGGATTTGCAGTCATCAGCGGAAGCCTTGGCTGATGCTTGCTTACTGGATATTAATGGCGAAGATGCTTCTTTATTACGTAATGAAGGGGGGGAACTTTTGAACGCAATTGAACATTTAATGAATCAATCGTTTTCACGGTCGCTCGGAACTGGGGAGCGTTTAATTTGTGATGTCCAGAGTTTTCGTGCTATGCGAAAGATAGAATTGCATGCGATGGCCCAACACGCCGTTGAGCGAGTACGTGCGTCCGGAAGTCCTTTTATTTTCGGCCCTATGGATGCCAATGAGAGACGTACTATTCATGTTTTTCTGTCAAATGAAGCTGACATTCAAACAGAGTCAATTGGTGAATCCTATGCTCGACGTTTGAAAGTCAGTCAGAGAGTTTTAGGCAAGTAGACAGTTTTCAAATTGTTCAGACCGCGTCGCTACTGGCGGTGCGGTCTTTTTTGTTTTGATGATGGACGCCCTAGACACCATAGTTGCCATCTCAACGCCGCCCGGGAAAGGAGGAATTGGCGTCATTCGCCTGAGTGGTGCTGACTCACTATGTCTCGCCATGTCCCTTTCACAAGATATCAAATTTTCTCTTGAGCCGAACCGTGTAGTACTAAAAAATATATATGATCCTGAAAGTTCGCAACAGCTTGATCAATGCTTAATATCTTACTTTAAAGCACCTTATTCCTTTACCGGAGAAGATGTAGTTGAGTTAAGTTGTCATGGCTCTCCTGTGCTTTTGTTGAATGTTTTAGATACTTTATTGCGACTTGGGGCCCGGGCGGCGGGACCGGGTGAATTTACAATGCGTGCAGTCTCAAATGGAAAACTTAATCTCAGTCAAGCTGAAGCTATTCGCGATCTTATTGAAGCGCAAACTAACGGCGCTTTAAGACAAGCTGCGCGGCAGCTTAACGGTGAACTTTCTCGACGACTACAGCCAGTTAAAGATGTCCTAATCCGAATTATTGTTCAGTTAGAGTCATCGTTAGAATTTGTCGAAGATGATTTGCCCCAGATTGGTTATGACAAAATTTGCTATCAACTTAGTAGTTTAATAAATGAATTAAGTAATTTGACCAACACTTTTCGTCTGGGAAATGCTCTTAAAAACGGACTTAGAGTAACTTTGGTAGGTCGTCCAAATGTAGGCAAGTCAAGTCTTTTTAATAAATTATTATCCTATGACAGGGCTATAGTTACGCCTGTTCCAGGGACCACACGGGATAGCTTAACTGAGACAGTAACCATCAACGACATACCAATCGTTTTGACAGATACAGCTGGTATTCATTATTCATCAGATTTGGTTGAAGTTATGGGAATTGAGAAGACCCGTCAGGCGCTCGCCGATGCTGATTTAGTTGTGCTTGTATGTGATGGAACACAACTCCTAACAAAAGAGGATAAAGATGTATTTTCTGAAGTTTCTTCAGCCAATTATTTAGTAGTACTTAATAAAAGCGATTTAGAATCCTTTTCAATGTTAAACATTAATAATGATTTTTTGGTTAAGGCGTTGCCAGTTTCCGCTAAAACAGGTGATGGGTTGGACACCCTTCGTTCTTCCATAATAGCTTCTTATACTTTTAAAGATTTAGATTCCAATAGTTTTTTGATAACTAATGCAAGGCACTTTGAACTTTTAGGACGTTCTGCCATAGCTATGCATTCTTCCATGGACTTAATTAATCAAAATGCTAATGAAGATTTAATATTAATCGGATTGTATGATACCTTGCACTTTCTTGGCGAGATCACCGGAGAGACTACTACTGAAGATATTTTAAGTGATATCTTTTCAACATTTTGTATAGGAAAGTAGGCATGCTTTTCGACGAATTTTTTGATGTTATTGTCATCGGGGCTGGTCATGCTGGATGTGAAGCAGCCTCTGCCGCTGCGCGGATGGGCACGGAAACGGCCCTCGTAACTTTGAATCTCGATTTAATTGGACAAATGTCTTGTAATCCTGCCATTGGTGGTATTGCTAAAGGTCATATTGTTCGTGAAATCGATGCTCTTGGTGGATTGATGGGGCGGATAATTGACCGGACTGGTATTCAATTTCGCCTTCTGAATCGTTCGAGAGGTCCTGCTGTTCGCGCACCACGTGCTCAGGCTGATCGCGCCCTCTATCGCTCTGAAATGCGACGCTCCCTTGAATTAACTCCGAACTTACACTTAAGGCAAGGAGCGGTTGTCAATTTAATAAATGATAATGGAACTATACGTGGCGTCGAATTGCAGGACGCCAGAATACTTGGAGCTAGAGCTGTTGTCGTCGCTACTGGAACTTTCCTCAATGGTCTCATCCACACAGGAAAAAGAACTTATACTGCTGGCCGGGCCGGAGAACCGGCATCTACGGAGTTAGCCGAAAGCCTCAAAGGTTTAAACTTCCCCGTTGGTCGTCTGAAAACTGGCACTCCTCCACGGATCGATGCGAGAACTATCGACTGGAACGCTTTTGAGCCACAGGCGGCTGACGAACATCCAACCCCTTTTTCTTTCTCCACAATCGCCATTAAACAGCCGCAAATCACCTGTTATGTGGGTTACACAAACGATGTAGTACATCATGCTATCCGTTCAAACTTACATGAATCCCCTTTGTATTCTGGTCAAATTAAAGGCGTGGGACCAAGATATTGTCCTTCAATCGAAGATAAGATTGTTAAATTTCCAGATAAAAATAGGCATCAATTGTTTCTTGAGCCAGAAGGACATGAAACATTTGAAGTTTACTTGAATGGGTTTTCAACTTCTTTGCCATCACACATTCAGCAAAACATTGTTCGTAAAATTCCAGGGCTTGAAGAAGCAAAGATTGTACGTCCGGGATATGCTATTGAGTATGATTTCATTGATCCTCGGGAATTAACTCCTTTTTTAGGGACACATCGGTATCGTGGATTGTTTTTTGCCGGCCAGATTAATGGTACAACTGGTTATGAGGAAGCCGCTTGTCAAGGGCTTTTAGCTGGTATTAACGCTGCTTTTTTCTCTCAGAAACGTGAGGGTTTTCGCCTCAAGCGAGAGGAATCATATATAGGAGTGTTAATTGATGACCTTATCAAATTTGGCGTAGATGAGCCTTATCGTATGTTCACTTCAAGGGCAGAACATAGGCTTGCTTTGAGGTATGATACTGCTGACGCCCGCCTTTCGCCTTATGGGCGTAAGTTAGGGCTAGTTGGAGATTGTGATTGGGATTCTTTTAATTCACGTTGCGAACGTCTATCCGCGATTCGTCAAGCTCTGCATAATACGAAGTTTAAAAAGTCAGATTCAAACTATACTTTACTTAGTTCGACCTTAAATTCTGATTTAGGCGATAGCATTTCTTTAGCTCAATTATCTCAGCGGCCTAATGCTTCGCCGGCATTAATTCGGGAATTTTTGCCACCTGAGTTGAAGTCGAATTTGATGGATGCCGAGCTTGAATCTTCAATCGCTGATCTTCTTTACGCTGGATATATCGAAAACCAGCAGTCCAATCGCTTTCGACTGCATTACAATGATAATGTATTAATACCTATTCATTTTGATTACCGTTCTATATCCGGCCTTTCACACGAAATGATCGAACGTTTGGAGCGTGCTCAGCCGGTAAATTTCGGTCAAGCTCGAAATATACCTGGGATGACGCCAACTGCCTTGTCTACTTTACTTGTAAACTTGAAACGTCCTAAACCAGATCCGAAATGTTTCACGTGACACATCTTGCCATTAACAAAACTTCGCGCTGGCTAAAACTAATTTCGGTGTAGAATTTTCTTTTTGGAGAATAGCCAGAATTTTCAAAATGGCGAAAACAATTGCTATCACAAACCAAAAGGGCGGCGTCGGCAAAACTACCACCGCTGTTAATCTTGCTGCGGCTTTAGCTGCTTCATCAGAAAGAGTTCTACTTGTAGATACTGACCCACAAGCCAATGCAACCTCAGGTGTTGGAATACAGCGAGGAAGTTTTAGACGGAGTTTGTATCATGCACTTATTTTAAATGAACCTTTAAATAATATTTTGCTGCCAACTGAATTACCGTTGCTTAAAGTCGCGCCTGCTGATAGGAACCTTGCAGGAGCAGAGGTTGAATTAGTAGATGCTGATAGTAGGGAATACAAACTCAAGAAACAATTAGAGCAAGTACATGCTGACTTTGATTATATAGTTATTGATTGCCCGCCTTCATTAGGTCTATTGACCTTGAATGCGCTTACTAGCGCAAACTCCTTGTTAGTACCAATCCAGTGTGAATATTATGCACTTGAAGGGGTTACAGAGTTATTTGATACTTTGGCGAGAATTAGACGTTCATTAAACCCAAGTTTAACAATAGAGGGTTTGTTACTGACTATGTTTGATGATCGCACCAATCTTTCCTCTGCCGTTGCCAATGATCTTAGAGACTTTTATGGGAGACAGGTGCTTGAGACTATAATTCCAAGAAATGTACGCCTTGCGGAAGCCCCGAGTTATGGTAAGCCTATTATTCTCTATGATATTCGTTCTCGCGGAGCAGAAAGCTATTTACAGCTAGCAAAGGAGATACTAGACAATGACAAGAAGAGTGCTCGGACGGGGCCTGAGCGCCCTGCTATCAGAATCACCGACCACCTCTAGTGAGGAGTTAAAGGAGATAGACACAAACTTAATTGATCCTAATCCAGTACAGCCACGTTCTAGATTTGATGAAAAGCTTCTAGAAGAATTAGTTCAGTCGATAAAAAACAATGGGATTGTCCAGCCATTGTTGGTCAGAAGAGTCCATAATGACAGATATCAAATTATTGCCGGTGAGCGAAGGTGGCGTGCCGCACAGCGTGCAGGTCTATCCCATGTCCCGGCAGTAATAAAAGATATCCCTGATGACAGAATGCTTGAGTTGGCTTTGATTGAAAACATACAAAGGCAGGAATTAAATGCAATTGAAGAAGCCTATGCATATAAACGCTTAATAGAAACGCTAGGGCTAACTCAAGAGATAGTTGCACAACGAGTCGGAAGGGATAGAACTTTTATAACCAATTATTTACGGTTGCTAAAACTCCCAGAGGATATTCAACGGTTGGTTGAAGAGGGGAAGCTTTCCATGGGGCACGCTCGAGCACTCTTGGGCGTAGATGATATTAATTTACAAAGGAAAATTGCCAAAAAAACTCTCGACGTAGGTCTTTCAGTCCGAGATGTTGAAAAGGCAGTCAAAAATAACAATTTGGGAACGGGTGCCGCAGAACAATCCGTTCAGAAGTTTAAATCCGATGATGCAAATTTGCGTCTTGCGGAAACAAAACTAAGAAGAGTACTAGGTACTCAAGTAAAATTGCTACCAAATCATAATAGCGCAGGTGGAAAAATTGAAATTCATTATTACGACGAGAGTGATCTAAATCGTCTCTACGAGTTAATAGTAACTACTCCCGCTAATCAACCTTAAAAGCCGTTAACATTAAACAAATCAAAACCAAATCTGTAGAACTTAATGACTCAAAGATACGACAAGTGCAATTGGTAGTGATCAAAAAGTAATGCTTGAACTTTGAAAAGAATGGAGCGACTCGGTGTAATAGGAAGTGACCAAACTTTCTGTACAAGGAGCCGCTCCGATGAACAACCCAAGTTGTCCACCGTGCCAATTATCGCACACGAAACTTAACGGTCACACGCACTACGGCAAACAGAATTACCGGTGCCTGCGCTGTGGGCGATAGTTTGTTGAGGACGCGCAACACATTGACGCCGCCACCAGAGACTTGATTAGGAAGCTGCTCTTGGAGCGGATCAGCTTGCGTGGCATCTGCCGGGTCCTCTCCATCAGCTTGGAGTGGTTACTCGACTTCATCGCCGCCGTCTATGACTAGTTGCCCGATTCGCTCGGCGTCGAGCAGAGCGCGCCCAACCACCGCATCAAGCTGCTCCGGTTGGAGGCCGAAGCTGATGAACTGTGGAGCTTTGTGGGCAACAAGCGCAACAAACAATGGGACAGGACGGGCCTTCGACCCACAGACGAAACAGGTCTTAGCCTTCTATGTCGGCGACCCCAGCCGGAAGTCGGCACGCAAGCTGTGGCAGCGCATTCCGCCGGCTTACCGTGAGCGTGCCACCTTCTACACTGATGACTGGGAGGCTTACAAAGGAGTCATCCCTGCGGCTCGACATCAAGTCTCGGCCAAAGGATCAGGCTACACCAACGGGGTTGAGCGGTTCAACCGTACGCTGCGGCAGAGAGTATCGCGGCTGGTGCGTGACACGCTCTCGTTCTCCAAGAAGTTGGCGAATCACATTGGTGCGATCAAGTATTTCATCTGCCACTACAACCAAGAGGTGATTCGCCATGCTTGAGCAGCATTGCTTTTTGATCACTACCCCGGTTTAGTTGTTCCATCGTAGTAGCTTAGCACTTCGATTTGTCTGCTTTGCTACTCTATAGCCTTATTTGAAAAGGATCCATGCTGCGGTAGCTCCACAGTAAAGCGTGGAAGCATTGATTTTTGACAAAATGAGAGTCCCGCGCAGACTCTTTCTGTTTCCCTTCGCCAAAAGAAGAACGGAAAGCGCTCGCGCATGGACTCTCACACAGCA
>JBPCQW010000245.1:0-11430 GCA_050997715.1 Hassallia sp. | reverse complement strand
CCCGCTCTTGACAAAACCTAAAAAACCTTAACTTGTTACGAATCCCCCTTCGCTATAAGAAAAGGGGAACAGGAAATCAGGGTTTTCAAAGCCTCTCCCCCTGTTGGTGAGCCAGTGCGTTGCTTATTTTCCTAAGGCAGCTTATGTTCCTCCGCTTCCCCCCAAAAGGTGCCGAGAAAGTTGTAGCACAGCTGCGTGAGAGGAATGGGAGCGGGGTTATGCAGGTTAACTTTGCGACTTTTAAAACAATCCTCTTAGGTATTCCTAAAGGATTCGTAAAACCTTCATTGCAGCACAACTGTGGATGCATTTAGACAAAATTTTGATTTTTGATTTAATAATCAATTCTATGTCACAAAATTCCCTTCAAGACAATGAAAGTAAGTTTTTAACACCTCTTCAGCACAAGGATTTATTGAAGAATTTGCAAGCTAATTTGCAACCAGAATACCGTCGGCGGCTAGAAATTATGTTGCTGGCAGATATGGGGAAATCGCAAACCGAAATCTGCCAAATTTTAGGTTGTTCTCAGGAAATGGCACGTTATTGGATTACTATTGCCAAAGCAGGTTTAGTGGAGCAATGGCAGCAACGATCAATAGGCAGACCTAAAACTGTAAATGAACAATATATCCAAAGATTAAAAGAATTGCTGAGTCATAGCCCACGGAAGTATGGCTACGCATTTAGTAGTTGGACATCTCAATGGTTGAGCAAACATTTAGCAACTGAATTTGGGATTGAAATTAGCGATCGCCACATTAATCGATTACTCAAAGAAATGGGTCTAGCTACACAAAAAAAACGCTTATCAAAACAAGCAGCAACTCAAGACACAAAGGCAACTGGCGTTATAATATGTGACTTACAATCTCAGAGCGATCCTAGTTTATATCAGTCATTTAATCTAATTAAAATTAATAACTAAACTTGGGATAAAGGAGAGGAAATGCCATCAATATTGTCCCAAGAAGAACTAGGTGAACAACTGACAACCACCTTGGGTGAGAAGCTTTCAGATAGGGAATTACAGAATTGCTGGGCAAAAATTGAAATTGTTGAACCACCAGTAGCAAAACTCTTCTGGCAATCAAAAGATGCCAAAGCGGGAATTTATCTAGTTATTAGGGGTAAAGTCAGATTACTAGATAGTTCTGGCAATTTAATCTCCACCCTAGCAGCAGGGTCATCATTTGGTGAAATGACCTTGTTTGCAGAAGAAGACTTTAGCTCTTATGCTGCGAGGGCTTCATCTAACTTAAAACTCTGTTATCTCAACACAGATGTATTGCAGAGTTTGATGGATAAATACCCCAAAATCTGCGATCGCCTATTGAAGCGTGCAGAATCTTGGGATTTGCAGATGGGGAATGGGGAAGACAATCACCAATCTTCAATTCCTAACGTCATTCCCTTTCCCACAAACGCAACCCCAAAAAAGAAGCAACGACGTGCTTATTTCCCAACTCCTCAAGTCAAAGCAAAACATATATGGGCACAGCTAACTAAACGCTATCCCTTCTTTGAACAACAAAGCGCTTCAGATTGTGGTGTTGCTTGCTTAGTCATGATTGGTCGCTATTGGGGTAAGCGCTTTAGCATCAACAGATTGCGGGATTTAGCCAACGTCAGTCGCATCGGGGTTTCTCTACGAGGATTAGCCACCGCAGCCGAAAGTATTGGTTTTGCTAGCCGTCCAGTCAAAGCCAGCCTAGACAAATTAGCACAGCAACCCCTACCTGCGATCGCCCATTGGGAAGGTAATCATTACATCGTCGTCTATGAAATTACCAAAAAACAGGTGATTGTCGGCGATCCGGCGATCGGTCAACGTACCCTCACTCATCATCAATTCCAAGCCGGGTGGACTGGTTACGCTTTATTATCGCAACCTACCGCCATTCTGAAAGAAACCGAACAAGCAAGTACACCATTCTGGCAGTTGTTTGAATTAGTCAAACCACATTGGCAAGTATTACTAGAAGTCTTCATTGCTTCGGTATTTATCCAGTTGTTTGGATTGATTATGCCTTTATTTACTCAGTTACTTTTAGACAGAGTAATTGTCCAGGGTAGTACTCTCACTTTAAACGCGGTTGGGTTTGGTTTGTTGATTTTTGGCTTATTCCGCGTCGCTCTTAACGGAGTGCGACAATATTTACTAGATCACACAGCAAACCGAATCGGAGTAGCGCTGATGGTAGGTTTTATTAAACATACCTTCCTCCTACCCCTAGCCTTTTTTGAGTCGCGTTACGTCGGTGATATTATTTCTCGCGTTCAAGAAAATCAGAAAATTCAGCGCTTTCTCACAGGTGAAGCACTGTCGATCATTCTGGATTTCCTGACAGTATTTATCTATGTGGGATTGATGTTTTGGTATAGCTGGCAAATGGCAATGCTAGCCTTAGCAATTGTACCGCCATTTTTTATTTTGGCATTGGTTGCTACACCATTCTTTCGCCGGGTCAGCCGTGAAGTTTTTAATGCCTTAGCTAAGGAGAATAGTTATTTAATTCAATCACTTTCAGGCATTCGCTCAATTCGTTCGATGGCAATTGAGCAGACAGTGCGCTGGCGTTGGGAAGAACTGTTGAATAATTTGACTAAAAAAATGTTTGGTGGACAGGTAATTGGCAACCAAATGCAAATTTTTAGTTCTATTATTGAATCTCTAGCAACTACAGCATTACTGTGGTATGGAGCATGGTTAGTAATTCAAAATCAACTAACAATTGGGCAACTAGTTGCTTTTAATATGTTATTAGGTAACGTTATTAATCCTTTCAAACGGCTGACAGTACTGTGGAATCAAGTGCAAGAAGTGATTATTTCCACGGAACGGATTAATGATGTTCTTTTATCCGAACCAGAAGAAGACTTACAGCATCAACCGCGTCAATCTTTAGCGAGAATTAGCGGTCATATTCGCTTTGAAAATCTAACCTTTCGCTATCATCCAGATAGTGATATTAACGTCCTAGAAAACCTTAATTTTGAAATTCACCCCCAGCAAACGGTAGCACTTGTAGGACGTAGTGGTTCTGGAAAAACTACCCTTGCCAAAATGATTTTAGGTTTATATACCCCAACAGACGGCAAAATTTTGATTGATGGTCATGATGTAACGAGTCTTTCTTTGCGATCGCTTCGTTCCCAAATCGGTGTTGTCGATCAAGATACTTTCTTATTTGGCGGTACAATTCGAGAAAACATTAGTATTGCTCTCCCAGAAGCCTCCTTAGAAGAGATTATCGAGGTAGCGCGTTTAGCTGGTGCAGATGAATTTATTCAACAATTACCAATGGGTTATGAAACCCAAATTGGCGAAGGTGGTGGTATGCTTTCTGGTGGACAACGGCAACGTCTTGCAATTGCTCGTGCAATGCTTGGTAATCCTCGCTTATTGATTTTCGACGAAGCTACTAGTCACCTAGATGCAGAATCAGAACGCATCATTCAAAACAATTTCAAAACAATTCTCCAAGGACGTACCAGCTTAATTATTGCCCATCGACTCTCTACCATCCGCAATGCTGACTTGATTTTGGTGTTAGATCGCGGCTTATTGATAGAAAGCGGTACTCATGAAGAATTAATTACTAAAAAAGGTCATTACTACTACCTCAATCAACAACAATTCGCTCAAGCAAGTTGATTTAAGACAGGATTTACGCAGAATTATGAAAAAACGAACCGCCAAGTACACCAAGAAATAAGAGTTTGAGAGAGTTTTTGCGTAAGTCCTATAAGAGTTAGCTGTGAGAAATTATTCACTCATAACTCATCATTTAGAATTCATAACTTATCACTCAACTATGCCTAATAGAGTTAGTAATTCAACATCGGTATCAACCCCAACTAATGATGAGCAAGCAATCAGCAATACAACTAATCCAGTTGGAGAAAATCATGCTAATTCTGCAAATTCTCACAATTGGTATTACGCTACAGAAGAACTACTAGATGCATTACCAAGACGTTGGACGCGTTCTTTGCTATATTTACTGGTAATTTTTAGTGCGATCGCTTTGCCTTGGACGATGCTGTCGCAAGTCGATGAGACAGGAAGCGCTAGAGGTCGTATTGAACCATTAGGGGAAACCCAAAGATTAGACACTCCAGTTGGTGGCAATATTATTGCTGTCAAGGTGAAAGAAGGTGAAACCGTCAAAGCTGGGCAGTTACTAGTAGAACTAGAGTCGAATATACTACGAACCGATTTACAACAAGCACAGGCAAAGCTAGACGGACTAATAAATCGACTAGCACAACTAGAACTACTTAAAAACCAATTACGACTAGCAATTAATGTTCAAGAACAACAAAACCAATCCCAAGAATTAGAAAAAGTTTCCCAAGTTAATCAGGTACAGCAAAATCTAGATGCGAAACAAAGTACTTATAACTTACAAAAATTGGAAAAATTGGCTTTAGTTGATCAGGCAAAACAAAATATGAGTTCTACTCAGACTGCCTATAAGTTAGCTAAAATTCGTTGGAATAGAGATTTAACAGAAACTAAGCGCTATCGTCTACTTTGGCAAAAGGGTGCTGTTCCTCAAATCAAAGTTGTGGAACTAGAAAAAATGGCAGAAGAAAGTCAAAGAATAAACGAAGAAACACAATCTGATATCAAACAGGCAAAGCTACGCTTTCAAGAAGAAGAAAACCGCTATCAATCAATTATACGCCAAGCCCAAGCAGATATTGAACAAGCAAAACTAAGATTGCAAGAACAGAAAAGCAGTTATAAAAGTGTAGTTCATGCTGGTCAAATATCTGTCTTAAAAAATCAGGAGCAATTGAAAGATATGCAAACACAAATTACCAGCTTGTCATCAGAAATTACTCAAACTAAAAGCCAGATAGCTGCCATAAGACTACAATTAACGCAACGATTAATGAAATCACCCATTGATGGTGTAATTTTCAACTTGCCCATCAAAAAGCCTGGTGTAGTTGTCCAAACTGGTCAGACGATCGCTCAAATTGCTCCCAAGGGAATTCCGTTTGTCCTTAAAGCCAATATGCCAAGCCAAGAAAGTGGTTTTTTGAAGGTAGGAATGGCAGCGAAAGTTAAGTTTGATGCCTATCCATTTCAAGATTATGGAGTAGTTACAGGGAAGGTAATTCGCATGTCACCAGACTCTAAAATACTGGAAACTCCCCAAGGAAAAATAGAAGTTTTTGAGATGGAAATATCTTTGAATCAATCTGGTAACAAACCTATTCCCTTAACTCCCGGTCAAACAGCAACGGCAGAGGTGATTGTTCGTCATAGACGTGTGATTGATTTCATTTTAGATCCGTTCAAAAAGCTGCAAAAAGGTGGTTTAAACTTTTAGAAAATAGTTCATATGTGAAAAATACAAATGTTAAAAGTAATAAATAAAAAATGTTAAAATTAATAAATGTGTCTCAAAAAGAGATAATTGACCAACTCAAACTCTCCTGTCAAGTTCCTGGTTTATTGGAAGCGATCGCTACTCGTCAAATTATTGCTGATGCAGCCAAAGAAGCAGGTATCAAAGTAGAATTAGAAGAACTTCAACAAGCGGCTGATGCTCTGCGAGCAGCCAACAGACTAATCAAAGCTGAAGATACTTGGACATGGCTCCAAAAACATTATCTTTCTGTGGAAGATTTTGAACAATTAGCAGAAATTAACTTGATATCTGTCAAGTTAGCGCAACACTTATTTGCAGACAAAATCGAGCCTAATTTTTATGAAAATCAACCAAATTATCTAGCAGCAGTCACCTATGAAGTTGTCTTAGAAGATGAAGATTTAGCTTGGGAACTGTTTTATGCAGTCACTGAAGGTGAAATCACTTTCCAAGATGTTACTCGTCAACATATTCAAAATCTAGAACTTCGTCGTGCTGGTGGATATCGTGGAATCAAACACCGTCACGAGTTTAAACCAGATATTGCTGCTGCGGTCTTTGTTGCTCATCCTCCTGAGTTACTTAAACCTATTGCGATCGCACAAAAAGTTCATCTCATTTGGGTTGAGGAAATCATCCAGCCCAAATTAGACCAGCAGTTGCGGTTGAAGATTATGAGTGAGTTGTTTTCTAATTGGTTAAAGCAACAAATAAAGCAAGTCGAAATTATTCCCCATTTTCAATCAGATTCTTATTCTCAACCAGTCCAGGAGTTGCTGAAGATAGCTTCATAAACTTTTGATTTTATATATAGCAGTCCCAAATCATTCTCACAATTTAGATCCCCGACAACTTTTACGAAGTCGGGGATCTGGGCAGAATTATTTGAATTCTGTAGGGTATGTTACGGAGCTTGTAATGCAGAATTTTTAGTCATAAATTACTTGATGCTCCGTAATATCATGACAGGTTTATTACTTACTTTTGTTTAGACGTTTCAGTGGAACGTCTCTACGACGGTTGCGACGTTTTTGTTAGTATTAATTAAACGGACATGATATAACGCACCGCTATACATAACGGATGGTGCGCTACGGCTGAAGCCGTAACGCACCCTACGAGGGACACTGTATTTAAATTTTGCCCTTAAATAAAAAATACCATTTTTTTGTATAAATTTTACCAGAAATTATATGATGTAATTATAGTGTTTCTGGTAAAAAATTTGCAAAATGGTATAACTCTTATTAAGATGGCTATTTAGTTATTTCGCTAAATATTGAACCAAGAAATCTACTACTTTATCAGATGTTTTGAGGAATGCTGTTGCGAATTTTTCATAGCTGGTTAGTATTCCAACTAAAAGTCCAAATGCAGCCTGCTTGTCAAAACCGCCGTTTACAGACGCAGCTTCATTTTCAGCAACTTCATTGATGAAAGAATTGGAGTCGATCGCCAAGTCGGAAATTGTGATTCTAGACATGATTGTTCTACCTGGGATAAGTAATTTTTCTGAGAATTAAGCTTTTGTTTGCTTAACTCTTGAATCTATCTTCGGCGATATTAAATGTGAATTCAATAGTTAAAAAGAGGAGATAAGACATAACTAAAGGAATTTTGTCTCCTAATTTATAATCTTGAAAAAGTCTCAGCAGTCTAGAGTTTCTATTTATTTATAATCCATAGCGTTTTGGTGGATAAAAATTACTTAAAGACATAATTCCAGGAGTTTTGTCCTTAAAACTTGGTTGTGGCTGATAGGCAAAGATAATTTTCATTCTTCTGGTTTACGTCGGCGTCTGGGTCTATCTTGGTCATCACGCGAGTTGTATTCGGGATTTTCAGTTCTTAGACGCCTGGGTCTATCTTGGTCATCACGCGAGTTGTATTCGGGATTTTCTACCCTGCGACGCCTAGGTCTATCTTGGTCATCACCCGCGTTGTATTCGGGATTTTCAGTTCTTCGCCGGCGCCTAGGTCTATCTTGGTCATCACGTAAACGATCGCTGACTTCATTAAAGAAATCCCGGCTCAAAAAAGGATAATCGCTGACCCACAAATTGCAACTGCGAATATAGATATCGCTGATTTGGTCAATTGAGCTTAAATCGGAGCGATTGGACATGACAAGCATTTCTGCGATTTGACCACGAGCGATCGCTTTATGATAAGGACGTAGTGGTGCTTTAAACTCGGCGGTAAATCCTGTATCATCACCCAATTCTAAGTTAATCCACTTTTCCCTATTTTCTACAATCACCAATTCCCCTTTATTGTTGACTGTTTCTTGTTTACCAATCAACTCTTCTGTAAGCCACCAATCCAGCACTCTACCGCGAAAAAAGCCACTATATTTATAACTGCGGTATTTAGCATTACGTACACTTGCCCAAAATACTGGTCCCCAAAACCAGTAAAAAGATGCCACAAATCCTAGCAAAAATACTATTGCCCCAAAATCAAGTCCGAAAAGGAATTTCACAACCAAAAGAACAGCCGCAGATAGTACAGAAATTAATACCCGTTGCAACAAATCAGAAAACTTCCCCCAATAGTATTTATATTGCGGAGAACTAGCAATCCAGGGAACGAGTTGTTCAAATTTCTGCCGAGTCAGTGGAACTAACATGAGTGCTGAGTTTAGAGTTGACTAAAGTATTTTTTCTAAGCCATATACTAACGACTTTAACTGTAGAACTTTGCGAATTGCCAGTAGTACTCCTGGCATATAGCAAGCGCGATCGCTTGTATCGTGCCTTAAAGTATAAATTTGACCCGCTGCCCCAAAAATAACTTCCTGATGGGCAATCAGCCCCGGTAAGCGCACGCTATGAATTCTAATCCCATCGTCTGCTAAACTTCCCCTAGCTCCTTTTAGATTCTCCGTCTCTTCCACAACGGCAGGGTTAAAGATTTTACCCATTTCTCCTAGCATCTGCGCTGTTTGAATCGCTGTACCGCTGGGAGCATCAGCTTTTTGGTTGTGATGCAATTCAATAATTTCTACGTGGTCAAAATATTGAGATGCTGTTACGGCTGCTTGTTGTAGCAATACCATACCAATTGAGAAATTAGGAATAATCAGACATCCGGTACTTGCTTTTTCGGCAAAATCTGCTATGTTTTGAATTTGTTGGGGACTTAAGCCAGTGGTACCAACTACAGGACGAATACCGTAGGCGATCGCACTACGAATATTGTCATAAACTGAATCCGGATGGGTAAAGTCTATCATTACGGGTGGTTGTTTTTCCTGTGCCGCAAACGCCAGCATCGATTCCAACTGATTGGTAATTGGTACTTCCAGCGGTTCACTTAAACCCGCTAGTTCCCCAGCGTCTTTGTCTTGATGTTCGGGAGTGTTGTCAATTGCACCCACTAAGGTCATGTCAGGTGCGCTAGCTATTGCTTTGACTACCTCACGACCCATTTTGCCAGCAGCACCGATAACAACAACTGGAATAGAAGCTTGTGCCATAACTTGAGTAATGCTTGTAAACCTCACAAGCGAATTGTAGAAGAATTTGGTTATTTAGAGATTCGCTTTTCAAATCTCTGGTGTAATTACACTTTCTATTGTGACTTACTTTACATGGCGAAGGAACTTGAGTAATGCTAAATTAGTCCCAGTCTTGAACAAGAGCGTTTACGTATCTCAGGGTTTCACGATTTTGGTTAGGCAAATTTGTATAAGTCGTACTAATTAAAAACCAAATCATGTGAAAAGATTAATCCGATGCTTGATCTAGTTACAAACATATTATTCCAAGTAGATGAACAGAAAATTTATTCTCACCCTGCTTTCCAGTCCTGTACTGTTTAGCTCTATGCTATCTATGGTCATGATGACCCAGCCTGCTCACGCTCAAACAGCTAATCCAGCAGGAACCCGTCTTTCATGCGTGCGAGATCCCCACACAGCAACTCCTCGCATGGTATGCGAAAGAGTTAGCAATACTACCGCTCAAGCTAAACCAGCAGTCAAAGTGGCACAAGTTCAACCAAATCAGATTACTGAGCTAGAATTCACCGACCAAGAAAGCGATGAGGCTATAAAATTATTTGGCTGTGATTGTCCTGCCTGCATCAATGCTGTACGTCAGATTCACGGTTTGACTCAGATGGCAACTTAGTATAATAAGTCAGAAGGCAGAAGGTAAGAAAGCTTGTAGAGTAAGCTTTTTGTATATTCTGAACGCTTTATTTTTGCACCATACCTACTATTAGTATTTTAAATACTAATTCGCTGACAAATAATCATTTTAAAAAGAGCCAGAAAGTAACTTTTTTGGCTCTTATTTTGTCTTCAAACAATTAAAATCAGAGGAAATTAGGCAAAAATTTCGAGTTGACCGAGGTTATGCAGCCCTAAGATTACCCCGACAGGAGAATTGAACGAAAGATATATCAAAAAAGGTACTCTTAAGGGTACTGTCAGAAAATCTACGCATTACCCAAAATGAGGAAACAGAAAACTCATTTTAGGACGTATACATGTTTCTTCAAACCTTCGGCACGGCGATTGTAGACTATAACTTTGTCGCCAGTCCACCGCCCAATATAGTCTACCTCGCACCCAACATCGGAACGTTCGTTTTAGCCGACAACGGAACCGCTAATTTTGTTTGGCAAAAAGACGAAAATATCGAGTTTTACTGTGAAACGCTAAAATATAAGGGAATCCGCACCATCTCAAATGTCAAATATTACGAGTGCGAAATGGTTGTAGAGACACAAGAAAGCTGCAAGCAGATGATAAAGCTACTGTTTGCTTGCAAGCGTGCGAGCATTGATGACGGATATCGTATCTTTTTCCAACGACCCCAAGATGAAGATTATCAGCTTTGGGCTTGGGATGCTCAAACTTTTAAGCTCCATAAAAGAGCAAATTATTAGTAGAAGAAGTCTGGAGTTAGGAGTTAGGAGTTAGGAGTCAGGAGTCAGGAGTCTGGAGTCAGGAGTATTATGTACGAAGATGCTGATGAATAAAGGGTTTAAGATTTATATTGCCAAGATATCCGAGAAGAGTGAATATACATGCTCAGACAGCATAAAATTTTACTTTAAAATATTCTGACTCCTGAATTCTGACTTCTAAATTCTTATTTAGCCGTAACCAACACCCCAAGGATAATCTAAACTCAAGGTGATAGCGATTATTTCCTGCCTTTGTTATGTCCTCGACTATAGATTCCTTGCCACCAGCTCTTGCTAAAATAGTCCAACGCTTTCAACGCGCTTCTGAACCGAAGCGACGTTACGAACAGTTAATCTGGTACGGACAGAAGCTCAAAGAGTTTCCTTTATCTGATAAACTACCAGAAAACAAAGTTCCTGGTTGCGTTTCTCAAGTTTTTATCACAGCAAACCTGGATGATGATAAAGTCGTTTTTCAGGGTGATTCTGATTCTCAGTTAACCAAAGGATTAGTAGGGCTTTTGGCTGAGGGATTGAATGGATTAACACCTACTGAAATTATCCAACTGACTCCAGATTTTATCCAAGAAACTGGTTTAAATGTTAGCCTGACACCTTCCCGCGCTAATGGTTTTTACAACATTTTCAAAACCATGCAAAAAAAAGCGCTGGAATGTAAGTTAGATATGTCTAACTAAGGGACTAGGGACTGGGGACTGGGAAAGAATCTTGCCTAATCCCTATTCTTAATTCCCAATTTAATTATTACATGATTGATAAATACTAAAATTTAGTCTGATGTCAAGTGATTTATTATCTCCCCCTGTCGGCATTGGTGGTCTAGTTCAAGAATATTTCTGGAACTGGGAAAACCAGCAATTGCGTGTTGTTTATGAAACTTTGGGTACAGGTTCGCCGATATTATTGCTTCCAGCTTTCAGTACTGTTTCCATGCGATCGGAAATGGGCGAACTTGCCAAGCTTTTATCTCCACATTTTCAAGTTGTAGCTGTAGATTGGCTTGGTTTTGGGGAATCGTCACGGGCAAGTTTAGATTATCGACCTGAATTATATCACCAATTTCTGCAAAATTTTGTGAAATCTGTTTTTAATACGCCAATTG
>JBPCQW010000390.1:0-31234 GCA_050997715.1 Hassallia sp. | reverse complement strand
GCTTAAGAGCATACATGAATAAGCAACACCAGCCTGTTCGTCGTAAGATTGACCATTCCGTTTTATAACGACAAACAGCCGTCTAGTCAAAGGGTAATTATCTTTAATAATAGTTGTATTAATATCTGTGCAATTTTCATCACCACAGGGAGATATAAAAGTAGTATTAACTTCCTTTGCTTTAGCCAAAGGGAGAATACGAATCGTCTGTTGGTTGATAATTTCCGAGACTGTAGCAAACCCGATACCTCCTGGAGTTTTGGCAACCTGGCGTATAGAGTCGGTAGTGTCATTTACTTTCCTTACATTCGCTCCAAAATTTTGTTTTTTTAAAAGTTCTTCAGATATGAAATCTACTGTACCACCAACGTCTTGATCGCGACTAAAAGGAGTAATAGCAACATCGGGACCATTAACGTCCTTCCAGTTCTTAATTTTCCCAAGCAATATATCTTCAGCTTGAGCAAGGGTTATACCTTTCAAACCACCTTGCACTATCAACTGAGGATTAACATAAAAGGTAATTGCGTCAATAGCTACAGGTATTGATTCAAGCTTGAAATTTTGTCTTTGAGCTTGTTGCGATTCTTCATCCTTGATTGGTCGTGAAGATTCGGCAAAACTTAGCTGACCGTCAAGTAGCTTTTTTATCCCCTCACCAGACCCTGGGTTTTTTCTTATTGGATTATGATGGCGTAATTCAAATTTAAGAAAATTTTTTTGAATTACTTTATCAATCTCAATAGCATGACTCCGCAGTGGTGCAAAAGTTGTAGATCCGCCGTAGTAAAATGGTCCATCTGGAACATTAGGCACGTCAGCTATTTTAGGAAAATTGCATATCGGGTTACTTTCAACTACTGAAGATAGTAGCGGTGAGGGTTTAAAATCTTTACCAAGTTTAGATAAAACTGGATTGAAACCTAAAATAGCTGTTATCGCAGTTGATATAGCCCATAGCCAACTTCTAAAATTATTACCCATTGTAATTTTCACAACATTTTTACAAACAACATTTATGATTTCCAAACTTAACGAAACTATCCAATTTTAATAATTTTTTTTATAATAAAACTTATTATAAAAATTGTTAGTTCATAAGAAGTTATTAAAAAAGACATAGCTAAAAATGTCGTCAGAACAGACTTATTTACATTGACATATTCTTCCCTTTCCAGTAATTTATGTCTATACTCTTCATATTGTTTGATGTATAACTCTTTAGTAAGTGTTAATCCCTTTTCATATTGTTGAGTCTGCTCTTCTATAAAAAAATAGCTAACAATTCCTGTTAATATGAAAAGTACTACTATTTTCGATAAAAGTATACTTATAGTTGTTTGACCCAATCCAAAAATTGGAACCTGTTCAGAGTGTGTCGTAGACATATTTTTATTCCTTTCAGAAGTAGAATCATTTTTATTTACTTCAGAAGTAGAATCATTTTTATTTTCCATAAATTCATCAGTCTTTTTTATTAGAAATAAATTATCGAATGGAAAGCAAAATCTATTTTGTAGAACTTATAATACCAAGTACAAATCCAAGGAATACTGTTATGACCCGATGATATTTATTTCCGTCTTCCTTTTTATTAAAAAAAAGTTCATAGGTTATATAGAAAATCACAGCTATCGCCAGTATTCCCACTAAAAATTCTTTATGTTTTGTAAGTAAAGTACCAAATCCGAAAATAAAAGAAATCAAAAATCTGAATAAAAGTCCTAAGAACTCTTTAAAATCGTACATTTTTACTCCTTAAGCAAAACCTACATAAAAGCTTTAAGCATTTAAACTAAAAATCAGATAACTATGTCTTGACATTTAGATTCTTGTTTATTCAAACAAGAATTTTTCAATAGTCCAAATATTTGCTTTTTAGTAATTCCAAAATGAGCGTTTTTATCGGTTGTGTTAATACTTTTCTAGGAATGACTTACATAAGTTCCATGTACATACAAAATCATTGTTCCATAATTAGTTATCAAAAATCTATGAGAGTATTGATACAAAAAATCTATCTTTAGATAGATAAAATAATTTTTGTTTAAGTCTCGCAAGGTAAGGGTGACACCAGATGCTAATTCTCCTGTGGCTTGATACGCTTTCAATAGCCACATCTGCGCGTTCAAATAGCCTGGAGAAATTTCATCAACACAATTTCGACTGAATTGTTCTAGTAATTGAATAGCTTCTTGATAACGTCCTTGTTTAAAGGCATCTAATCCAGATTGCAATGACATAATATCTCCCTTTAGGAGGAGTGGTATTTATCTATCAATACTCACTAGATACAGCGATCGCCACCGCAATTACGGAAAAATTTTTCGACACATATTAATATATGTGTTTTCACTACTTCTATAAAGTTTCTTTAATTTTTATCAGTGAATCGCGCAAGTAGGGGAGATGGGAAGAGTTCTTGAGAGGGGGGTGTTTTTATATCATGTCCGGCAAATCACATATATTGTAGAGACGCTCCGGACCGCACGTCTCTTGTGACGGTTTAGTGGTCAATTTTGCTTAACTCGAACCAAGTCCGGTCTTCGACAATGCCATCATGAGGCAACTCAGTACGTTTTTGCAGGTCTTTCACCGAGCGTTCTAGCTTAGAACCAAATTCACCGTCGATCGCACCGTTATAATCTTTGGTAGACTTGAGAAGATTCTGAACGGTTTTCACTAAGTCGCCTTTACTGCCTTTTTTTAAAATTGGCAGATCGACTGGCGCACCTTTAAACAATGCTCGCCAAGTTGTATCGGCAACAATACCATCTTCTTTGAGAAATACGCGATGTTGAAAGGCTATGACACCTTTTTTGGTGATTGGACCAAATTCGCCATCAATAGCACCTGTGTAAGTCTTGTATTTTTTGAGAAGTTCTTGCAGTTCTTTGACTGCATCACCTGTGGAACCTTCTTTCAATACAGGTTTGTTGAGTTGAGCAGAGACATCATTGGTAGATTGCATTCTAGTTGCTCCAAAAAGGTAAATGTTTCGGAAAAATCGAAAGTTAGAAAAGCGTATCAGGTACAAGCGAACCAAGGCTAATATCAAAACCTTGCTCTCTATCCCTAATAGGTGTAAGTAAAGTCAAATTATGCAATTCAAAGATGAATTTGGAAAACAATAATTGCGAAACGCTTTGATAGTAAGGAAAAATCATCGTTATCTCACATTTATTTTTAAAGGCATTCCTCATAAATTTGGCTAACGATTGTAGAGACGTTCCGGACCGAACGTCTCTACGGGATTGGTGTAGTCTATTAAAAGTGAAACTGCTGTATGCATGTGTTATGATTATTTCCCAAGCTGCTGACTCGGATTTGATTTCCATTGCTCAAAAAACGCGACTCGCTGCTAGTTCGTTAGCGGTTCTCTCTAGTGAAGTAAAAAATCAAGCTCTTGTTGCGATCGCTACTGCTTTAGAATCAGCGAAAGATGAAATTTTACAAGCGAATGTTAGGGATTGTGAAGCGGCTGCGGGTGAAGGAATTGCCAAACCGCTTTATAAGCGGTTGCAGTTGGATGAACATAAGTTAAGGGATGCGATCGCTGGAGTCCGAGATGTAGGTAAACTAGTTGATCCAGTCGGTGCAGTGCAAATTTACCGCGAAATTGATACTAACTTAATTCTCAAGCGGATTACTTGTCCTTTAGGTGTTTTGGGTGTTATTTTTGAAGCGCGTCCGGAAGCAGCAATTCAAATTGCTTCTTTGGCTATTAAGTCAGGCAATGGTGTTATTCTCAAAGGTGGAAAAGAAGCGATTCGTTCTTGCGAAGCGATAGTTAAAGCAATTAAACAAGGATTATCTCAAACGGCTGTGAATCCGGATGCGGTGCAGTTGCTGACAACGAGAGAAGAAACTTTAGAACTTTTGAAGTTAGATAAATATGTAGATTTAATTATTCCTAGAGGTTCTAATTCTTTTGTGAGGTTTGTACAAGAAAATACGCGCATAGCTGTATTAGGACATGCTGATGGAATTTGTCATCTATATATAGATAAAGCTGCTGATATTGAAAAAGCAATTTCGATTGCAATCGATTCTAAAACTCAATATCCGGCTGCTTGTAATGCGATTGAAACTTTGTTAGTTAACTCGGATATTGCCGCAACGTTTATCCCAAAAGTTGCTGATGCTTTACAAAAATTAACTGTGGAATTAAGAGGAGATGAACGCAGCCGCGATATTTTGCCTAATATCACAGTTGCGACAGAAGAAGACTGGGAAACTGAATACAGCGATTTGATTTTGTCAATTAAGATTGTGGATTCTTTACAAGAAGCGATCGCACATATTAATGATTATGGTTCTCGGCATACGGAGGCGATTATTACTGAAGATTCAGAAGCAGCGGAAACTTTCTTAGCGTTAGTAAATGCAGCTGGAGTTTACCACAACTGCTCTACTCGCTTTGCTGATGGTTTCCGCTACGGTTTCGGTGCAGAAGTAGGAATTAGTACTCAACAAATGCCCCCTCGCGGTCCCGTCGGTTTAGAAGGTTTGGTAACATACAAATATCAAATGATTGGCGATGGTCATGTTGTAACTACTTACACTGGGAAGAATGCTAAATCTTTTACTCATAGAGATTTGCTGTAATATCATGTCCTTAGAATCACACCCATTGTAAAGACGTTCCGACGGAACCATTGTAAAGACGTTCCGACGGAACGTCTTTACGACGATTGTGGCGTTTTTATTAAGTAGTTCACCAAAGAGATTGTTTAAACTAATGCTTTCAATAAAGCCTGTAATTTAAGTTGAATTTCTGCTAGTTCTTTGTCGGGATCGGAACCTGCGACGATACCTGCACCTGCGTAAAGTCTAGCGCGATCGCCATCAATCAACGCCGAACGAATCCCAACAATAAACTCACAGTTACCGTCAGAATCTACCCAACCCAAGGGTGCTGCATATAAACCTCTCTCAAAGCCTTCGTGACGGCGAATTTCTGCACAGGCAACATCTCTAGCTGCACCGGCAACGGCTGGTGTAGGATGCAATTGAGCGACTATTTTCAAGGGGTGTACGTTAGCCGGAACTATAGCGCTGATTGGTGTCCATAAATGCTGAATGTTAGATAATTGTCGCAGACGCGGTGATAACATTTGCGGTAATAAACCTAGTTCAGATAGGCGCTGAGTGATAAAATCAATTACTAGCGAATGTTCGTGCCTTTCTTTTTCGTTATTTAGTAAGCGATCGGCATTTGCTGCATCTTCAGCAGGTGTTTTACCTCTAGGTGCAGAACCAGCCAAAGCATCAGTAATTAACTGTTTTTTGTGGATACTAATTAACCGTTCTGGACTTGCACCAATAAAATTTTGTCCTTTACCATTACTTGTAGAAAAGACGTAACAATTAGGATGTAATTGTCGAAGATTACTTAAAGATTGAACTAAGTTAAATACCTGACTTGATTTTACATCTAGTACATCCGCTAAAACAACCTTACTCAAGTGATTAGAGCGGATTTGTGATAATGCAGATAAAACTGAAAGTTTAAATTTATCGGGATTGGGTAGAGTTTTTTTACTGTATTTACGTCGATAATAATCAATATTTATCGCACTTGCTTCTAAAGATTGAATTTTCTCTACTTGTTCACAGAGATTATGTAATAATTTTTCAATGTTGACGCTGGGATTGATAATTGTGTTAGCAACTAATATACAGCGTTCATTTTTCACCGCTACTTGCCAACGAGGTAGAAAAATGGTAGCAGCTGGAAATGGATAATCAAGTTGGGCATTTTTATCAAAAAAACTGAAGCAACAAAAAAAGTGAGCGCGAGAAAAAGGTAAATTTGTACTACCAAAATTAATTATATTTTTGAGACAATCTTTGATAAAATCTTCTGCTAGAATAAACCGCTCTTTGCCGGCAATTTCTAATTTAGTCACAGCATCAATAGCAGCGATCGCTTCTTTTTTGCCTCTGTTCTCAAAGTAAAAATTTATTTCATTTGCTTGATTAAGTTGTTCAAGTACTATCAAAGGATCTACATAGTCAATCTCCAGCGAAATACTGACAATCTGCCGACAACGATTTTTGCGGCAATTCTCCTGAACCGCTAACAAAAATTCGTATAGCTCTTTATTATATACGCTTAAGTTGGGGCGACATGGTGAAACTGTCATGGATCTAAATTTAGTAAACTTTTTTTAAGTTATCTTCCTAAAGTGCAATTATTTGTGGTCGTATTTTTACAGGTAACATATTCAGTCCCTGTTTAACCAGCGTAGTGGCTAAGTGCAAATCACAATGTTGCAATACTTCTTGATGTGATGCTCAGTTTAAGGCAAATCAGTCACAGAAAAAATGACGCTCGTTGCACATCTGAGTTTTGTTCTGGTATAAGATCGAAACCATAATTGTTTACACAAGATGACTACAAAGCTGATTTCATATCCCAACAAAAAATTATGGATGGCGGCAATTAAACCGCCGATGTACAGCGTTGCTATTATGCCTATCTGGGTAGGAACTGCTGTAGCTTTTGCGGAAACCAGGATTTTTCATGGAGCAGTTTTTTCTACTTTTTTAGCATCTGCAATTTTAATTTTGGCGTGGGAAAATATCAGTAATGATGTTTTTGATTCCGAAACGGGAATTGATAAAAATAAACATCATTCTCTGGTAAATTTAACAGCGAATAAAGCATTAATATATTGGTTGGGAAATTCTTGTTTGGGATTAGGTTTGCTGGGGATACTAGCAATAGCGTGGTGGCAGCAAGACCTAACTGTGATTGGGATAATTTTGCTGTGCTGTGCCTTGGGCTACATTTACCAAGGACCTCCCTTTCGTTTAGGATACCAGGGCTTAGGGGAAATTCTTTGCTTTTTTGCCTTTGGTCCATTAGCAGTGACGGCAGCATACTACAGTCAAACCCAAAGCTGGAACATGACAAGTTTAGCAGCTTCGGTGTTGGTGGGGATTGCCACGAGTTTAATTTTATTTTGTTCGCACTTTCACCAAGTTAAGGATGACATAGCTGCCGGCAAGCGATCGCCTATCGTCCGTCTCGGTACCGCTAGAGGTGCGAAGGTTTTAACTGGGTTCACGGCAAGTATTTACCCCCTGAACTTGCTGTTTGTACTGTTGGGGATGTTCCCGGTGTGGACATTGCTGAGTTGGGTCAGTTTACCCTTTGCCCTCAAACTATGCAACCACGTTTTGCAAAATCACAACCAGCCAGAAAAAGTCAGCAACTGTAAATTCATCGCTGTTGCCGTGCATTTTTGGAGTTGCTTGCTGTTGGGTTTGGGTTTTATGTTGTCGTAGAGACGCGATGTTCCTCGCGTCTGTTAGTGGATAAACCTCAACTAACACCCAACAACCAACAACTAGCAATTGATGCCTTATCGATTTGAGTTTCGTCCTTATCAGCGGAGATTTATTCGTCCCCTGGCTACCAGTCACGGTACTTGGGATATCCGCGACGGTATAATTCTTTGCCTCAGAGATCAAACAAATATTGGCTGGGGAGAAATTGCCCCTATTAGCTGGTTTGGTTCAGAAACTATAGAACAAGCTCTATCGTTTTGTCACCAACTACCCACGGAAATTACTGAGGAGACTATTTTCTCTATCCCAGATGAGTTACCCGCTTGTCAATTTGGCTTTGAGTCAGCGCTTCGGGAAGTGGGAGAGGGGGAGAGTGGGGGAGGGGGAGAGTGGGGGAAAGAAGAATCATTCTCCTTGCCCCCTTGTCCCCTTGTCCCCCCCTCCCTCACCTACAGTGGGTTATTACCAGCTGGGGAGGCTGCTTTGGAAGAATGGCAGAAGTTATGGGAACAGGGATATCGCACGTTTAAGTGGAAAATTGGAGTGTATGCGATCGCCTATGAACTGAAAATTTTTGAGTTACTCACTCAAACTTTACCACCTTCAGCAAAGCTGCGATTAGATGCAAACGGGGGACTCAGTTATGAAGATGCGAATTTGTGGCTGTGGACTTGCGATAATCATCAAGCGAACAATCGAAATCAAGTAGAAATTGAATTTATCGAACAACCACTATCTGTAGATCAATTTCAAGGAATGTTGGAATTGTCTGATTGCTACGCAACGAAGATAGCTTTAGATGAATCTGTCGCTACACTCAAACAACTTGAATGCTGTTTAAAACAAGGTTGGCAAGACATTTTTGTAATTAAACCTGGGATAGTCGGTTCACCATTTCGTCTGCGTCAGTTTTGCCAAAAACATAAAATTGATGCTGTCTTTTCATCGGTATTTGAAACTGAAATTGGTAGACAAGCTGCACTTAAGTTAGCCGCAGAATTATCTCAACATAATCGCGCAGTTGGGTTTGGTGTTAACCATTTTTTTGAGCAATCTGAGGATAATTGGCTTCAAAATCTATGGAAATTTTAGATTATATCAAAGGTCAAAATGATGATTGGCTGATTGGTAGCGTAGGCGCAGCCCAACCTAGGCATCGCTTTCATTTTCAACAATTATTTGAAAACTTTTCTTTAGAATTATTAGCATATAAAACACCCCAAAAAATCCTTTTAGCTGAACGCGAACCGATGCGATTTTTAGCAGGCTTTCTCGCAGCTTGTGCAGCTAATTGTCCTGTTTTTCTTTGTAACCCCGATTGGGGAAAACAAGAATGGCAAGAAGTATTTAATTTAGTACAGCCAAACCTTATTTTAGGAGATGGAGATTCGGGAGGATGGAACAGAATTGTTTATGCCCCATTACCTATGTCCCATTACCTATGCCCCATTCCCAATACAATCATGATTCCCACCGGTGGTTCATCGGGAAAGATTAAATTTGCCATCCACACTTGGGACACTCTCATGGCATCTGTGAGAGGATTTACCGAATATTTTCAACTCAATCAAGTTAATTCATTTTGTGTATTGCCACTGTATCACGTTAGCGGTTTAATGCAATTTATGCGTTCATTTACTACTGGTGGCAAACTCGCTATTTTCCCCTTTAAAGAAGTAGAAAAAAAACAAATATATAATATTGAACCATCGGATTTTTTTATATCTTTAGTTCCAACACAATTACAACGTCTTCTACAAAACCCAGATTTAACAACGTGGCTATCGCAATTTCAAACTGTACTTTTAGGAGGTGCCCCAGCTTGGAATGAACTTTTGCAAAAAGCGAGATTTTACTGCATTCGATTAGCACCTACTTACGGGATGACAGAAACTGCTTCGCAAATTGCCACAGTTAAACCCGACGATTTCCTCAATGGTAAAATTAGCAGCGGTCAAACTCTCCCCCATGCGAAAATAACCATATGTAATGAACAAGGCGAAATTTTAAATTCAAATCAAAAAGGAAATATAATTATACAATCTCAATCTTTAGCCCTTGGTTACTATCCAGAAATATGGAAAAATCAGGATTATTTACAAGTTGATGATTTAGGTTTTTTAGATGACGAAGGTCATTTAAATATTGTTGGACGTAGCAGTAATAAAATCATTACCGGTGGTGAAAACGTCTACCCAATAGAAATTGAATCAGCAATTAGAGCAACTAAAATGGTAAACGATGTTTGTGTAATTGGCATTCCAGATGAACAATGGGGACAAGCGATAACAGCTATTTATATACCCAATCAATCAAAAACATCTAGCTTAGAAATCCAAAACATACTCAAAGATAAACTTTGTAAATTCAAAATTCCCAAACACTGGATTTCCGTCCCAACATTACCTCGTAACACTCAAGGCAAAATAAACCACCAACAGTTACAAGAAATAACTGATAATTTCCTCATACTCAAATCTGGGGCTACACTTACTAAGTACAAAATTCCACAAGTTCATAACGAAATTTAGAACAAAGACTCTGCGTTACTCTGCGCTTACCTCAGCGTCCCTCTGCGTTTAAAACTGTACTAAGCCTACCTACACAGACTAATTAAAGTATCACATAGCCTCTCTAGACTTTCTTCTCTCTGCGCTCTCTGCGTCTCTGCGGTAGCCTGCGGCAAGCCGCTTGCGCGTCTACGTCTCCAACCATTTTACTATCTCACCCGATAACTCCCTTTTACTTCTACTACTTACCTCAATACAAACGTGCCGAGTAATTGCCTTAGCAACCATTACATCATCAACTACAATTTCGTAAGCAATTTCAAACTTATCAAGACCGATTTTTTGAGGAATGAAGCTAATAGCTAAGTTATCTCCACAAAACATCGGACGAAAAAAATCTACATCAGCGTGAACAATCGGAAAAGCCACAGATGTATTGCTAAAAAAATCTTTCATATTAATACCTGATGTTTCTAAAGATGCTTCATAAGCTTCATGACAAATAGACAAAACATTGGCAAAGTAAACTACCCCAGCAGCATCAGTATCTGAAAATCGAACGGTGCGGTTATAAGTAAACGGCATATTTTATAATTAGCAAAAAAATTAGCAGGGTTTTAACCTGCTACCAAAAATGATTTTACTGCAACTAGAACAATTTTTATAACAATTTGTAGGGTGCGTTAACAGAGTGTAAACCCTACTATAATTTAATGTTTCAGTTTAATGGGTAATAAATATCTTCAGAGTAGGGATTGAGGTAGGGACGCTGTAAATCAATATTTAGCTCGGTGAAGTGTTGAGCGATCGCTTTCATCCTCTCTTCAGTACTATTATCACCTTTTTGCCAAGTTGACAACAAAGAAGAAGCGACAATTTGACAACGATTCATGCCAAAATTTTCTTGTGCGGCAAATTTTTGGCTTGGTTCTTCGGCTAAACTCAAGCCAGGGGCTAAAAACTTGGTAAATAAAGGTATTTCTGGCTGAAAATAAGATTTATGCTCTGAATAAACAACTTGAAGCACTTTCCGCACTACTGGATAGTCGTTGCGTTGAAAATACAGCACCCCGGAGTCGTAACGTTCGTATGCACAAGGGTTGTAGAGAACTTGAAAGCAAAAGAAAATCTCAGCCGCATTTAATTGTCGGGTGAGACTATCCATCAGAGCGATCGCTCCTTCAGGATTTAAATTAAAATAAATTCTTAGCATATCCAAATCAACGTCTGGATTATTGCTAACTGCTAAATAATAATTATTTTGCAGTCGATTTTTTGGCATCAAAATTGCCACCAAGTTACCAACCTTAGCAGATTTCATACTCGGTTGCATAGGTGAGTTATACTCAACATGCAAGGTCAAACCGTCTTTAATTACCACCAGAGTACCATCAGGTTCTTGTCGCAAAACTTCCCAACCAGAATCAAAATAACCTACACCGTGATTACTACCATCTAATTGTCCGTAAAATTCCCAATCAGTATCGAAAATATAATTGTTTTCTAAAGTTTGGTGTGGTAGTAAATTAGCTGGTTTGGCATTTAGTGCCAAAATGTTTTGCAAAGAGCCATTGTAATAAATTCCGTAAATAAAATTTCGCAGCAGCAGAGTGAGATATTTACGTTGCAATGCTGGCAGATTTTGTTGAAATCTGTCTGCTACTTTTTTTGGTAAGGCAAACGGTTGATAATTGGGATGAATAATGCAAAAGTTAGACTCAATTTGAATATTGCTGGCAATGTCAAACAGACAATGTAGCAGTTGATTGGTAGGAGTATATAGCATTTTAAAATGTAAGCTCTTAAAGCGATGAGCGGTAAACCGCTCACTACGAAATTAACATCCACGCAGACGAGTTTTTGGGGAATAAAGAGGAACTAAATTCTGCTTGCTTTGTGGCTGAGGCAACTTTTCTAATTTGGCAAGGGGTTTGAGTATTTCCAATTCGGAAATACCGAAAACAGTTAGCACAGCTTGCTGTGGCATGGTGAGTAAATTTTTGGCGACCTGAAGCATTGAGATGCTGATATTATCAAAGTATTTATGGTACTTAATCGTTGCCTCAATTTGATGTATCAGTGCTAAACCCGCAAACTGAATAACACGCAACAAAAAATCATTACGGTACTCTAAAATGTTGGGGAAGGCTTTGAGATAAGCTTGAGTTAGGGCAAGCATTGAAGGTTGAAGAGTCTCTAAGGGTGTCACTGCCAATTGCAAAGATTCTTCTAACTCAATGGTGGGATCTACCACCAGACTGTCTAGCCAAATTTTTAAGTAGCTTGCTAGCAAAGTTCCTAAATCAAAGGCTGGATCTCCCCAGGCACATGCTTCCCAGTCAATCAGCCGCACGATCGCATTATCTAAATGTTCCCACCGGGAATGTATCAAAATGTTGTCTAATTTCAGGTCGTTATGAGTCAAGCAGCAAGGTTGCCAATCGCTTGCTAAGTCTCCAATTGCTGATTCTAAATTGTCGTGACGCTGATAGAGTGCATAAAATTTCAGCGCATCCGTGGGAACCATGCCAAAAATCTCAGGTGCAATTGACTCGATTCCTTGTGCGGGATTGTTGAAGTGATAGCGAAACTGTCCTTCGGGAGCAGTTGCCATAAAATCGCGATACTCACGACGGTTGAAGGTAGCACGATGCAGCGCTCCTAAGGTGTCACCAATAGTAGTTGCGATCGCTTCGGGGAAAATATCGTTTTGTTGATAATAATTCCCTAGTTCCTGATACTCACTTAAGTAGTTACGGATCAGGATCGAGTTTTCTTCATCGAAGTGCAGCACTGATGAAGCGATCGCTCCGATATTACCAATGACTGGAAATTGCTCAAGAAGACAGTGAAACAGCCACTCATTGAAAAATTGCTCTTTTCCATCCGAAAGGTCAATGCTACGTTCCTGTTTAACCAGCAGTTTGCGATTATCTGCCAGAGTAACCAGTAAATTTAAGTTTTTCTTACTTTCAGTTAACTCAGAATCGTCAGATGTGCCATCTTCTGAGCTACACAGACCTGAGGAACGCAGATACTGGATAACGTTATGAGAAGACAGTGAAACTACCATGTATTATTTCCTAATTCTTCAAATTACTCTCGTAAATCACCTAGATCCAGATTGGCTTAACTTTTATAGCTCGTGGTAGACAGCAATAACACTGGGAATATTAATAACGATGACTACAATCTACTAATATCCGATCTCTAAAAGAAAAACCTGCCAAAATGGCAATTCTGTTTTTACTATTACTTTAAATTTTGTTGACAAAAATAGTAAATTATTTACCCAACTAAGCATTTTTGCTGGTGTTGATATTTAGTTTTATGGTTAAGCCTTTTGCAGTTGTTCACTTTTCGGCTTTGTGGACGCTCAAGAAAAATTAATGCAGCAATTTCTCAATCGCAATAAAAGCAAGTGCGAAGTCAACTGTTTATGAGATGATTTCGCAATATTATAAGTATCTTCAGATGCTCACCACCCAAAAAAGCAGCAAATCGCTCTAACGTAGATACGACGGGTCACTCACGCAGTTTGCCGTTTGAGCAATGCGATCGCTTCGTTTTCCTCTCCTATTGAAAATGATTTTTTTAAGCCACATTTTTACCATCACCCCAAAATAATGATTGAGCTAGGGTTTTTAACTAATTCCCAAAAAACAAATATTTGCTCATGAACTGAATCACAAGCAAAAAAACTGATCGGTGCTAAATGTTGATTGATATTATGTTGCCATTTATATTCATTTACAATAAGATATTTCCGTCACATAAATCAAGTGGTAAGTTTTAATTCTTTTATATAGAGCAGAGCCGATATAAACGCTAATCAATTTAAATTCACAATCGGCAATCTGGAAATACTTACGTATCTAGCTAGAAATGCAGCCGTTACACAACTGACAACCCACCACTTACAGCAAGAGGGGTAAAGGGAAAGGGGTAAAGGTTGAAATAATTCTTTATTTTCATTCCCTTTCCCCTTTCCCTTCTTCGGTAATATAAATGTACTAATAAAGGTATACTAACTAAAAAGAATCATGCAGGTGAAAAAATAGCTTTGCATCTGCCTCTGCTACTTTATTCTTAATGCCATAAATTGATTTACCATCACCGCTAATGTCAGCACACCGAAAATCAGCATTAATCCCGCCGGCATAAACTTGCCTGTTTTAGCCAGTCGCAATGCAAAGACAACTACTAAAACAGCAGTGACTAAAGCTGCTAAAATCAAACCCCAGATTATACCTTGAAATTGGAGGTAAGCGGCAAAAAGTAGTAATACACCACTAATGCAGCCACTGAGGAGCGAAACTTTGCTAGTTGAGAGAATGTAACCAATGATGCCACCGACCATCGCTAAAATACCGTAGCCAAGAGAAGCAATAATACCTAAATTCATTGTTAAAACCTATGTAGATTTTGATGCGTGCTGCAAACCTCGGCAGACAATTTACCATAGCTGTTTAGCTACATCATCCTGTTAAATCATGGATAATTAAGCAATGTCCACGGCAATTAATTTCTCCCAGACAAAGGTTCAGTTCCTCCAGCGTCAAGCAGCGTCTCTATTAATCTACCAATCCGTCCTCCAAGGTGAAGTTAGTATGGCGTTTCTTGATTTGTTGCAAACTATACGATATCCCGAAGCGGATGCACGCAGTTGTCTCCAAGCTTACGGCAACTACTTTAAGTGCTTGGCTGCTAGAAATCAAAACTGGGAGGACTATTTAATTATGCAAATTCTGCGAGATGAGAATCCATTTTCTCGGCTTGCTCAACAGCGAGAATTTGAGAATTTGCCTCCAGCTTTAATTGCAGCGACTCAGCATGATTTACAAGGGTTGCAAAGTCTTTATGAATGTAGTAGCGCGTTTTTGAGTGAATGGGTACAAGCTGTGGCTCATCTAGCTGTTTCACCAGTAGTGTGGTATGACGAGCAATTTGCTCTTTTAGAAGAAACGAACGAATCGCTGCTAATAGCGAAACTGCACCACTTAGAAGATTGGGCTGATGCAGTAGAAGATGTAGCTGCTTATTATCGGCAATTTGGTACGGGTTTATTTGCCAAATATAGTGCTTTGCGCTATTGCGAGGGACAATTTATTGGCATTAAATATGCCGATCCCGTAAAGTTAAGCGAATTAGTAGGTTATGAGTCTCAGCGAGACGCTTTATTAAAAAACACAGAATTTTTGTTAGCAGGAGAGGTAGCGCTGCACGTATTACTTTATGGTAGTCGTGGTTCGGGAAAATCTTCTTTGGTGAAAGCTTTGTTGAATGAGTACAGTGAACGTCACCTGCGTTTGCTGGAAGTGGCAAAATCAGATTTGAAACATTTACCACAAATAGTGGAACAGTTGCGCTCTGTGCCACAGAAATTTATTATTTTTGTGGATGACCTTTCTTTTGAAGAAGATGACGACGCTTTTAAAGCGCTGAAAGTAGTTTTAGAGGGAAATTTAACTGCGCGATCGCAAAATGTAATCGTGTATGCTACTTCTAATCGTCGGCACTTAATTCGCGAGTTTTTTGCTGATAGACCCACTCCTAAGGATAATGATGAAATCCATGCTTGGGATACGATGCAGGAGAAGCTTTCATTTAGCGATCGCTTTGGTCTAACCTTAACCTTTGAGCCTGCCGATCAGAAAACTTATTTAAATATTGTCCGACATTTAGCGACACAAGCCGCAATTAACATTGGCTCAGAAGATTTAGAATATCAAGCTTTGCAATGGGCAACTCGTCACAACGGTCGTTCTGGAAGAACAGCACGACAGTTTGTTGATTTTTTGAAAGCAGATTTGGCACTTCTTGCCTCAAACGACCAGACATAAGTAGCTTACATAAGATTTATTCTTCCCCTTTCCCCTTTCCCCTGAAGAAAGACCTATTCTCAAAAATTGACTAAACTAAAAACAAGCAATATGCAATCAGCAATGGTAAATAATCGATTTTTGCTTTTAGGTATAGTTGCCTTTAGTGTGAGTTTTGGTCTTAGCCTCGTCCCAACTTGGGATTTTAGTAAAGCCTTTCTCACAGGTGCAATTACTGTAATAGCTAGTTATGCAGCAGCATTATTTGTCGATAATATCCGCAGAAATCATGAAATGCTCGTTTTGGGTTCTCTGCACAAGCGAATAAAAGAGCTTGAGGGCTTAAAATCTCGTCTAGCCAGAGAAATAAACCAAATTGAACAGCATCGCGCCTTATTATATACTGAGTCAAATCAACTGCAAAATCAAGTATCAGAACGTCGCAACCAAAGAGACAGTTTCAATCGAGAATTAGGCAGTTTTGTTGGGCAGAAAAAACAGTTAGAAGCCGAAATAAACTTACTAAAAACTGAGCTTACTAAGCTTGACAAAAGTAAGGTAGAACTGAATAATTCCTTTTCGGCTCTCACAGCAGAAAAACGTCGTCTAGAATTAAATTCCAACGTGTCGCGAGCGGAAATAACCAAACTACAAACTCAAATTAGCGAACTCCAACAAGAAAAGCAAGACACTGAAAGCAATTTAACTTTGCTAGACAGACTCAAACCTCAACTAGAAGAAAGACTTTACGAATTACGAGTTGAACTGCAAGAACTCGAAAATCAGGTAAATCAGCATAATGAATTAATTTTAACTAAAAAATCTGAAAGAGAAAATATAGAAGCTAGTTTAAATTTATTAAAGACCCAAATAACAGAACAAAAAACTGAACTGAATAATTTTCAAGAGCAAGTTTTATTATTGCAGCAAGAACGCGACTTATTACAAAGTCAAGTTTGGGAATTACTCCAACAAACAGAAACATATAATCAGCAAGCGTTCAGAGAAAACGATCATGAAGAAGATGTAGAGTTATTTCCTTTTTCCGACTTAATAGATTTAGAACCAATATCTCAAAATATACCTGATTTACCTCAAGAATGGACCAAATTATTAGAACAGCTACCAGGTTATGAAATACAAGTATTAAAAGCGATAGTAGAACAAGAAAATCCCAAAGCTGCTATTAAACAGATTGCCGAAATAAATATTACTATGCCAAATTTGTTAATTGATTCTATAAATAAACGTGCTAATGATACAATTGAAGAATTAATAATTAACCCAAACTTGGAAACTCCACAAATTTATCCAGACCAGATAAAAAACGTCAAAGAAATGATTGCAATGTATGAATTAACGACTAGACAACCCTCATCAAATTAAGTTATTTTTGCCATCGTACAATTTTATTTTTTATGTTTATAGCAGTTTGAAATTGGGTGGAATATATCAGAAGTCAGAAGTTAGGAGTCAGAAGTCAGAAGCGACGCTTAACTCTTTAAGTGGTGGTTTCAATTCCCATTTAAAAAGTTGACCAGCAAATTTAAAATTTGGCTACGCTACTTAAACCCGTTTATATAGGAACGCTCCTACCTACAGAATTCAATTCAGTCCATCTGACTCCTAACTCCTGACTCCTGACTCCTGACTCCTGAATTCTTTATAAACACAGTTCTGCACTTGAACCGGATAAAACCGCTAGAAAATAAACTGAGGTAAAGTACATGGCAAAACTTAAAATGTCGAAAAAAATATCTACAGCTTTAATCAACTCTTTGAGTGCGGGAGTAGTACCAAGATTTGGACTGGAACATATAGCAGTAGGTCGAGAAAAAGAACTAAAAAGCTTATTACAAAATCTTGACGATATTGGAGAAGGTGTAGCCGCATTTCGCTTCATAATTGGTAACTACGGTTCAGGCAAAAGCTTCATCCTACAAATGATTCGCAATCGTGCTATGGAGCAAAATTTTGTAGTAGCTGATGCTGATTTATCTTCCGAACGACGACTTGCAGGAACAAACAACGAAGGTTTGGCAACTTATCGAGAATTAATGAGCCGTCTGGCTACAAAAACTCGTCCTGATGGTGGTGCTTTAGTCTCAATTTTAGAAGGTTGGATTAATAAAATTCAACAAGAAGTAGCTAAAGATAGCGGAATGCGTCCTAATGATGAAGGTTTTGATGATAAAGTTGAAACGAAAATTAGAGAAGTAGTTCAGTATATTGAAGACTTAGTTCACGGCTTTGATTTTGGTAGCGTTATTATTGCTTATTGGCGCGGTTATAGGCTTGATGATGATGACTTGAAAAATGCTGCATTGCGGTGGTTGCGAGGCGAATTTAACACCAAAACTGAGGCTAAAGCTGCTTTGGGAGTGCGCGTAATTATTGATGATGATAGTTGGTATGACTATATCAAGTTAATCGCTAAATTTGTAGCGGAAATTGGCTATAAAGGACTTTTAGTTTTGCTTGATGAAGTTGTGCATATATACCAAATATCCACTACAGTTACTCGCGAAAAAAACTATAACAGACTTTTAGCAATGTTTAACGATACCATGCAATGCAAAGCAGAACATCTTGGTATTGTTATCGGTGGAACTACAAAATTTTTAGAAGACCCAAATCGCGGACTTTTTGCCGATCCGGCTTGGAGAAGACGCACCAAAGAAAGCCGTTTTGTCCAAGCTGGGATTCAAGAATATTCGGGACCTGTGATACGGCTAAATCCGTTGACTGAAGATGAAATATTGACGCTTTTACAAGGTCTTGCTGAAATTCATGCTCTTAATTTTGGTTATGAGAAGGCTTTAACAAATCGCGAATTGAAGGACTTTATTAGCGAAATTGTTAATCGCTTGGGTGCAGAAGCATTGTTAACTCCCGGCGAAATTGTGCGGGATTTTATTAGTGTGTTGAATATCCTGCACCAAAACCCAGAAATTTCTTTGAGTAAATTGATTCATGGTTCGGATTTTAAGTTAACTGCTGTTGGTAAAAATACAGATATTGATGACGATGTAGCAGAATTTAGTTTGTAAGCTGTAGAAAATTAAATAAACTCAACATAAGTCTGATTTTTGTTTGAGACAATCGCCTGTGTCAGATATATTAAATTTTGCCAAATTATGAGCGAAGTTTTACATACGTTTTCCAGACTCGCACCTTTTATCCAAGAATATATTTATCATCACAATTGGACTGAATTACGACAAGTTCAAATTGCTGCTTGCAAAGTTATTTTTGACACGGATGCTCATTTGCTTGTTGCTGCCGGCACAGCTTCGGGGAAAACAGAAGCGGCATTTTTACCGATTTTAACTTTATTATATGAAAACCCGCCGCAAACTATCGGCGCATTATATATTGGTCCGATTAAAGCTTTAATTAATGACCAATTTGCACGGCTTAATGACTTGCTAAAAGAAGCGGATATTCCCGTCTGTCATTGGCATGGGGATGTTTCCCAAAGTCGGAAAAAACAGCTTTTAAAGAATCCTAAGGGTATTTTGCAAATTACGCCGGAATCTTTGGAAAGCTTATTAATTAATAGAAATAATGATTTGATGCGTTTGTTCGGTGATTTACGATTTGTGATAATCGATGAAATTCACGCTTTTATGGGTTCTGAACGCGGTTGTCAAATTCTTTGTCAGTTATCACGTTTGCAAAGTTTGATGCGAACTCAACCCCGAAGAATTGGTTTATCGGCTACTCTTGGTGATTATTCGATGGCTGAAGAATGGTTGCGATCTGGAACTGATAAGTTGGTGATTACTCCGGAGATTGAGGGGGGGAAAAGGCAAATTAAGTTGGGTTTGGAACATTTTTATGTTGGTGATGGGGAGTTAAGAGAAACGAACCGCAGAGACGCAGAGGAAGCGGAGGGAAGAGGGGAGAGAGATGGAGGTGGGTATGAGGAATATGTTTTTAATCTTAGTAAGAGTTGGAAGTGTTTGATTTTTGCTAATAATAAAAGGCAAACTGAATCTATTATTGCTTCTTTGCGGGAAATTGCTGTTAATGAGGGATTGCCGGATATTTATCATGTGCATCATGGTAGTATATCTGCTAGTTTGCGGCAAGCGGCTGAAAATGCGATGCGTGAGGTGGATAAGCTGGCTGTGACTGCGGCAACTTTGACTTTAGAGGTGGGGGTTGATATTGGTCATTTGGAGAGGGTTATTCAGTTAGAATCGCCGCCTTCTGTAGCTAGTTTTTTACAGCGTTTGGGACGCAGTGGTAGAAGAGGTGCTACTGCTGATATGCGATTTGTTTGCACTGAAGAGACATTATCTGAAGCTTCTTTAGAGGAACAAATTCCTTGGCAACTTTTGCAGTGTATTGCAATTATTCAACTTTATTTGGAGGAGCGTTGGATTGAGCCGATAAAGCCGATTAAATATCCTTTGAGTTTGTTATATCATCAGACAATGAGTATTTTAGCAGCGACGGGTGAAGTTTCGCCTGCTGCGCTTGCTAAACAGGTTTTAAGTTTACCAAGTTTTGCTGCGATCGCACTCGAAGATTTTCGGCTATTGCTTCGCTATTTAATTGATATTAATCACGTTCAGCTAACTGAAGAAAAAAAGTTAATTATCGGTTTGGCTGGGGAAAAGGTGGTACGTAAATTTCAATTTTATGCTGTTTTTGCCGACAATGAGGAATATGTTGTTAAGCAGGCAACTACGGAAATTGGTAGTATTGTTATGCCTCCCCCAATCGGTAATCAATTTGCTTTGGCTGGAAAAGCTTGGGAAGTTTTAGAAGTTGATTTCAGACAAAAGGTTGTTTTGGTTAAGCAAGTAGAGGGTAAAGCTAGTACTTTCTGGCGTGGTGGTAGCGCAAATATCCACACAAGAATTTTGCAACGAATGCGGCAGGTTTTGCAAGAAGATATTGAATATAGTTATTTACAAAAAAATGCGCTGAAGCGTTTGCAGGAAGTTCGGGAAGTTGCGCGGAATTCTGGCTTAGATAAGCAAAATATTATATTTTTAGAAAAGAATAAATGTTGTATTTTTCCCTGGATGGGTACAGTTGCTTACCGCACTTTAGAAAGATTGCTTAACTCTTGCTGTCGGGAATCTTTAGATATTAAAAGTATTGGTGGTGTTAATCCCTATTTTTTGACGATTAAGTTAGGTAAAGATATTAAACATCTTTACAATGAAATTGTATCGTTGTGTGAACAAAGAATTGCCGCTGAGGATTTATTAGCTGATGCGGAAGCACCAGAAATTCAAAAGTACGATCGCTTTATTCCTCACTCAATTTTGCGGAAAGCTTTTGCCAGCGATTATCTAGATATGGAGGAACTTAAACAGCAAGTGAAGAAATGGCAATGAAACCGTTATACGCTAAAATAAGTTATCAGTAATCCTACTTAAAATTTGGGGATGGCTATGACATCTCTGTTAGAGCGACTTAGTGCAGAACGACAACGCCGATTTGTAGGACGTCATTTTGAGCTTCAATTATTTCAGAAGGCGATCGCATCTCCACAATTACCTTTTCATATTTTGCACGTTTTCGGTCCCGGTGGTGTGGGCAAAACGAGCATTATGAATCAGTTTGCTCAAATTTGTCAGCAATTTAAATTACGGCATTATTACGTAGAAGCACGCAACCTAGAACCTGTACCAGAATCTTTCATAAGCGCCTTGCGTTCTTTAACAGGGCTAAATGAATTAGATTCTCCCCTGCAATTTTTAGCTGAACAACAGCAGCGGAATGTTGTTATAATTGATACCTACGAAAATATTGCCACCCTTGATGAATGGTTGCGGGAAGAATTCTTACCCCAATTATCTGAGAATACCTTAATTGTTCTCGCCGGACGCAATCCGCCCTCTTCCCCTTGGCGCAGCGATCCGGGATGGCAAGCTTTAATTCATACTTTGTCTATACGCAACCTGAATCCAGAAGAAAGCCAAACTTACCTTAGCAAACGAGATATTCCCGTCACGCAGCATCGGACAATTCTTGATTTCACCCACGGACATCCTTTAGCATTATCGTTGGTTGCTGATGTGTTTGCCCAAACACAGGAAATTTCTTTTCAACCAGAATCAGCGCTGGATATTGTCAAAGTACTTTTGGAAAGATTTATTAAAGAAGTACCGACACCCACACACCGCATGGCGCTACAAGCTTGTGCTGTGGTACGCTTAACCACCGAAGCATTACTTGCACAAATGCTAGCTTTGCCTGAAGTTCACGATTTGTTTGAGTGGTTGCGGGAATTGTCGTTTATCGAATCAGGGCAATTAGGTTTATTTCCTCACGATTTGGCGCGAGAAGTTTTGATTGCCGATTTGCGCTGGCGGAATCCAGACTTTTACGCTCAATTGCACCATCAAGCGCGAAATTACTATACTATGCGTTTGGGGCAAGTCCAAGAAAAAGAAAAGCATCAAGTGCTGTTTGATTACATTTTCTTACATCGAGATAACCCAGCAATTCGTCCCCGTTTTACTTGGGGTGAACATAGCACTTTATTGAGAGACTCGCTGCAAGAAGGTGACAAAAATACGCTGCTGGCGATGGTAAAGCAATATGAAGGGGAAGAATCAGCGAAAATAGCCGCACATTGGTTAGCACGCCAACCGCAGAATGTGGTAGTATTTCGCTCACAGCAGCAAATAGCCGGATTTGCGATGATGGTAGCGTTGCACGAAGCTAGTAGCGACGATTTGAAAGTTGATTCTGCTGCTTTGGCTTGTTGCCGTTACCTGCAAACTCATGCACCATTACGTCCTCAAGAAGGGGCAACGATATTTCGCTTTTGGATGGCAGCAGATACTTATCAAGCTGTTTCTCCTACGCAAAGTCTGATTTTTATCAATTTTGTCCAGTATTTTCAGAATACTCCCGGACTGGCGTATACATTTTTACCTTGTGCGGAAGCAGATGCTTGGACGCCAATGTTAAGCTACTTCGATTTAATGCGACTTCCGGAAGCTGATTTTGAAGTCGGGGGACGGCTTTATGGAGTTTATGGACATGATTGGCGAGTAGTTTCACCGACTGCTTGGCGCGAACTTTTAGCAAAAAGAGAAGTTGCAGCTGATGCCGAAATTGAGGCTTGCACTTCAGTTAGTCAGCCGATGTTAGTTCTCAGTCGAGAGGATTTTGTGGAAGCGGTACAAAATGCATTGCGTAATTTTACTCGTGCTGACACTTTGCAAAATAATCCCTTAATGCGATCGCGAATTTTATACGAACAAGTTGCACCTGACACAATAAGCGAGAGTACTTCGTACAGGCTCCGCGATCGCATAACCACTTTGCAAACTCTCCTCAAACAAGCTGCGGAATCTTTACAATCATCTCCCCGTGATGAAAAATTATACCGCGCTGTGTATCGTACTTATTTAAATCCTGCCCCCACCCAAGAACAAGCAGCAGAGTTACTCGATTTGCCCTTCAGTACCTATCGTCGGCATCTCAAAGCCGGGATGATCCGAATTGCAGATATTCTTTGGCAACGAGAAATTAGTTAACAATTAAATCAATCACACTTAATTTTTATGTTTTTGCTACTAAATAGTTCAGTGTAAATAGGCAAAACAGAGGAGTCTTGATCAGTTTTTGACAAAGTTGTTTTGTGTTGTGAGCGATCGCCTCACCACTTTCCATTCCCCAGTAAGGTTTAATAGTTAATTGGGGAAGTGTTGAGATTTATTAAGAGCGCATGATGAAATTTTCACGATTGCTAGTTAGCTTTGTCTTAGCTATGGTTTTGTTTGTGTTTCCCTTGTCTGCACAAGCAGCAAGTTCTTCTAGTATCACCCGTTCCATTGGTGATGCTCCCTTCAAGGGCAAGGATTTTTCTGGTCAAGATTTAATGAGGGTTGAATATACCAATGTCAATTTAGAAAAAGCGAATTTTAGTAACGCTAACTTACGCGGTGGCGTTTTTAATGGTTCAGTATTGAAACAAGCAAATTTGCATGGTGCAGATTTTAGTGAAGGAATAGCTTATTTAGTAGACTTCAAAGGTGCTGATTTAAGTGATGCGATTTTGACAGATGCAATGATGTTGCGTTCTAGTTTTAGTGACGTTGACATTACCGGTGCTGACTTCACTAATGCAGTTCTTGATGGTATTCAAGTCAAAAAACTCTGCGCTAAAGCAAGTGGTGTAAATTCTCAGACTGGTGTGGAAACTCGTGAGTCTTTAGGATGTAGATAGAATTTTACTCCCTCTACTCAATTCCCTCTCTTTGCAACCGAAGAGGGGGAATTTTTGCAATTGGAAAGTGCATTTTTTGTTCATTAAAGGAGGTTTATTTATAAAAATTTGAATTGACAATAAGTCTAATTCTTAATTTCCAATTGGCATTACTGCCCTAATATTTCATCTACTATAGGAATCCGATTTGATTTTTGAAAAAGACTACGAGAGAATACGGAAGGGTGTATAAGTGTAAGAGTAGACAATGATAAATCAGGATTTACAAGCCGCGCTCACAGAACTACAAGAATTTATTGCTCTTCGTCCAGATGTCCGTGAGGTAAGGAAAGCGTTGGTAGTAAAACTGATTTATCAAGGTTATTTGTATGAGGAAATTCAAACAATTTTAGATGTGTCACTTGGTTCGATAACAGGCTGGAAGCAAGCTTACGAGGAATATGGAATCGATGGACTGCGGTTGAGCCACAAGGGAAGGAAAAGCTATTTGAGCGCCGAACAGCGAAAAGAAGTATTGAGTTGGCTGCAAACAAAAGAATGTTGGGAACTTGGCGAACTTGAATATAAATTGGCTTTTGAATATAACGTAACTTATGAATCAAAACGGAGTTATTACGACTTGTTTGATGTAGCAGCAATCAGTTGGAAAAAAAGCACAAAGCTGAATCCCAAAGCAGATCCGGACGCTGTTGCTGTAAAAAAAAACAGATTGAAACACAGTTGGCAAGCCACCGAGAGGAAATTGAAACAGGAGTGTTGAGAGTCTTACTGCTGGATGAATGTCATTTGATGTGGGGAGACTTAAGTGGATATGTCTGGGGAAAAACTGACCAAGAAATAGCAGTTCCAGTGGTCAACGAACGAGACAAGCAGACATACTATGGGGCGGTTGATTATCTGGAGGGAACATTACTGCTCAAAGCCTACAAAGCTGGGAACTCCGAAAATACTATTGATTACCTGCGTTATTTATTAAACCAGTCTCCCAACCAGAGATTGCTGATTTTTTGGGATGGTGCAAGTTATCATCGGTCAAAGGAAATCCAGCACTTTTTAGCCGAGGTAAACCTTGGATTACCAGAAGAACAATGGAAAATTCACTGCATTCGCTTTGCTCCTAATTGTCCCACTCAAAACCCCATTGAGGATATCTGGTTGCAGGGGAAAACGTGGGTGCGACGTTTTGGTGCCTTAATTCCTTCCTTCGCTCATTTAAAGTGGATGTTTGAATGGTTTATCCGAAACACTGTCTTTGATTTTATGTCTCTCCAGATGTACGGAGTTTTTTCAAAAATCAAATCATAGTCCTATATAATATTCACATTAGGAAATGCCTGAATCGAGAAAGTTTCACCCTGCGTAAACTTCTGAATATTCAAATACTCATTATTTGCAGGGTTTTGGTAAACTTCCACACATTGCTCATTAATATCCACTAACCAAACCTCAATTATGTTGTTTTCTGCATAGAGAGGAATTTTCACTTCTCGGTCATATTTAACTGTTGTATCTGCTACTTCTATAATCAGAAAAATATCGTTTGCTTGAGGATGTGCGTTCTCATAAAAATCTTCACTCTTGTTGCAGCAATGTCACATCTGGCTGAGGTTCCGAGTTATCGCTTAATACTACAGGATTTTGAGGAGCAAGTATAACGCTATTTCCCAGCAGATGAATCAATAGGTTAACTAGTCGATTTACACAAGCAGCATGTTTTGTTTGAATTGGGGACATTTCAATAATTTGTCCTCGCATCAGTTCTACCCTGTCATCTTCCTTGAGAATGCCAGAATCGACCATTTTATGGTATTGTTCAACTGTAAATTTTCTTCTAAGTAATTGCATAGACATTGCTACCTCTACTATCTCTTACATTTTATTATTTTCTACTTTTATATTTATCAATGACGAATTCAAGGAAGCAACCCTAAAGCAACAAAAAGCAATATTAGTAAAAGCGACACCGAGCATGATTAATGCATATAAAATCGTAGAGACGTTCTATCGGAACGTCTCTACAATATGTGTAATTTTTATATAATTTCCTAAGCCTCTCTATTAATAAAAAACAGAGAGAGCATAGGGTGTGAGGTTCATGGAGGTAAGCGGGTTCGAACCGCTGACCTCTGCAATGCCATTGCAGCGCTCTACCAACTGAGCTATACCCCCTTGTCATGCGTTTCCGATTTTATCTTAACAATTGCGCCTTTGTCAAGATTATTATGGAAAACTCCCTAACGCCAATTACTTTGACTATCTCAACTGCAACAAGTAACGGCTATGAAACATTATTTTAAGATACTTGTAACAAATAGGTCATACAATGTCCCATAAGAAAATAAACTACCAACATCGCGGCAGCAGCTAAAGCAACTAATGTACCCGCCAACATTAAAGAAAACTCTTTATCCTGAAAAGCTTTTTCCATTAGGTGCAGTGACCATGCCACCAACGCCACATCAAATACTAAAATAGGAATCAACATTTTTTTTAAAATTTATTAATACTAGTTCAATAATCTTAACACTGTTTTATCTTCCTGACTCTAACCTTAGATAGATGTGTTTAGGTGAAAAACTTATGATGACTATACAATTCTTACTGGTAGAGAGCGATCGCGCAAATAATTCTTAATCTCCCCTACACTTAATTGTCCATAATGTAAAAGTGATGCCAGTAATGCGGCTTCTGCTTTGCCTTTTGTGAGAGCATCGTAAATATGTTCACATGTTCCCGCGCCACCAGAGGCAATGACTGGAATTTGGACAGATTGGGCGATCGCGCTTGTTAAATCTAGGTCATATCCGGCTTGAGTACCATCAGCATCCATACTTGTTACTAGCAGTTCACCTGCACCTCGTTTTTCGACTTCTTGCGCCCAAAGTAGAGCATCTAAACCCGTATTTTCCCTTCCTCCGCGTACATACACATCCCAACCAGGGTTATTTGGGTCTTTTCGGCTTCTGGCATCAATAGCAATCACAATGCATTGATTACCGAAGCGATCGCTTGCCCGATTAATTAAATCTGGGTCGCGTACCGCCGCAGAATTAATACTAACTTTGTCTGCCCCCGCTCGTAACAAAGCTTTAACATTTTCTAAGGATTGAATTCCTCCGCCCACAGTTAGAGGAATAAAGACCTGTTCAGCCGTGCGGTAAACTACATCAAGAATAATGCCTCTGTCTTCATGAGTAGCCGTAATATCTAGAAACACTAACTCATCAGCACCAGCTTCGTTGTAAACCTTTGCCAGTTCTACGGGATCACCTGCATCCTTCAGGTTGACAAAGTTAACTCCTTTTACAACCCGTCCCGCCTTGACATCAAGGCACGGTAAGATTCTTTTAGATAACATAGCAAGTTTGCCAATTTTTCCTGAATTGTTCGGAAATTAAATTTTAAAGCTTATGAGTGATTTCAGAACCCGTATTTTATCACCCGTATTTATACTCATATTACAGGTGGGTGGCGCTCAGAAGTCGTGCAGTAAAAGTTGATAGCAGCAATTATGGCGATTATTTCCTCTAAAAAACAGCCTCAAGAACCCAACAAACAACCAAAAGCTCACGAGACGCAAGTTACTGCAAAACCAGACATTTTGCAACCAGAAGCTGCTGTTGACGAAGGTAAGCAAGAAGAAAGCATTCGTCCACACCGATTTGCTGATTACATTGGGCAAAAAGACTTAAAAGATGTGCTGGAGATTGCCATCAAAGCAGCCCAATCTAGAAGTGAAGTGTTAGATCACTTACTTTTATACGGTCCGCCAGGATTGGGTAAAACCACAATGGCAATGATTTTAGCATCTGAGATGGGGGTAAATTATAAAATAACGAGTGCGCCTGCGCTAGAACGTCCCAGAGATATTGTCGGGTTATTAGTGAATTTAAAACCCGGTGATGTTCTGTTTATTGATGAAATTCATCGTCTTTCGCGGATGACAGAAGAAATTCTTTATCCAGCTATGGAAGATTATCGTTTAGATATTACCGTGGGTAAGGGTTCGAGTGCGCGAATTCGGAGTATACCACTTTCTAAATTTACATTGGTGGGCGCAACAACCCGTGTCGGTGCTTTAACTTCACCATTGCGCGATCGCTTCGGCTTAATTCAAAAACTGCGATTTTACGAAGTCGAAGAAATGACGCAAATTATACAACGCACCGCTCAATTACTCCAAACCCCCATGACTAAAGATGGTGCTACAGAAATAGCCCGTCGTTCACGGGGAACACCGAGAATTGGAAATAGACTACTTCGCAGAGTGCGTGATTATGCGGAAGTTAAAAAATCTGGTGAGATAACAGAAATCGTAGCAGCCGAAGCATTGCAACTATTCCAAGTAGATCCCTGCGGTTTAGATTGGACAGACCGGAAAATGTTGAGTGTAATAATTGAACAATTTAATGGTGGTCCAGTAGGTTTAGAAACGATTGCCGCAGCAACGGGTGAAGATACCCAAACAATAGAAGAAGTTTACGAACCTTATTTGATGCAGATTGGCTATTTAAGCCGCACTCCCCGTGGGAGAACAGCCACAAAAGCAGCATACAAGCATTTGGGCTTTATACCGCCGAATGAGCAGATGTCTCTTTTGTAGTGACTTGGAAGGGGATGAGGAGACAGGGGGACAAGGGGACAGGGGGACAGGGGGACAGGGAGAATTCAAAATTTAATACTCTCTCCCCACTCCTCCACTCCTCCACTCCTCGTTAGCATGATAAATTGTGGATTTTAACCGCAGATGAACACGAGATTTACACGGATGGTTAGATTAATTGCTATTTTGTTAAGTTTGCTGCTTGTGTTTGGACTGGGTGAACCAGTTATGGCACAATCTCAACAGCCCCAGATTACGGAAGAACAGTTACAAAAAGGTGATGAGTTAGCGAAGAAAGCTTTTGATGCGACTGATAAGGGTGATTTTGTTACTGCTGAAAAGTACTGGACAGAAATTATCGAGCAATTTCCTCAGAATCCAGCAATATGGAGTAACCGGGGAAATTCGAGAGTAAGTCAGAATAAGTTAGTTGAAGCCATCGCCGATTATAACAAAGCGATAGAACTTGCTCCAAATGCGACCGATCCTTATTTGAATCGCGGTACAGCGTTGGAAGGATTGGGAAAATGGGATGATGCTCTAGCTGACTATAATCATTTGCTAGAAATCGATTCTAAAGATGCGATGGCGTATAATAATCGCGGAAATGCGAAAGCCGGTAAGGGAGAATGGGAAGAAGCGATCGCAGACTATCAAAAAGCAAATGAAATCGCTCCAAATTTCGCCTTTGCTCGTGCTAACTACGCTCTGGCTCTTTATGAAACAGGCGAAAAACAGCAAGCAATTAAACAAATGAAAAATATAGTCCGCAAATATCCGAAATTTGCGGATATGCGTGCAGCGCTGACCGCAGCTTACTGGGTAAATGGAGAACAAGGTGAAGCGGAAAGTAACTGGGTAGCAGCTTATGGACTTGATAGACGCTACAAAGATATTGACTGGGTGAAAAATATCCGCAGATGGCCCCCCAGTATGATAGCAGCTTTAGATAAGTTTTTGAAATTACAGTAGAAAACTACAGAGTCAGACAGCATAAGTTGCGATCGCTCACACCCATCACAACTTAGGTAATGATAATTGGATTACTTCCTTGGCAATCAAAATTAAATTACTTAAAAACTGAAATGAACTTGATAAATCATCTAAAACACAATTGGCAAACTTTCGTGACTGGATATCACTTTATGCAGCTTGTCAAGGCTCCTTATGGTGATTTTGCTGGAATTAACCAACTTTCAGCTATCATCAGCAACGCTTACAGTTATAAGCTGATTTTAGAGCGTTTATCGAGCTATTCTCAAGGAAAAATTGCCTTGCAGGAACGTTCTCTTTTGGGAAAAGTCGATTTACACCAGCTTCATTTATTACCAGAAAACACCTTAGGTTATAGCTACGCAGACCATATGCTTAAAAACGGTTTAACTCCTCCACCAGTGGCTGGAGTTGTTGATGAAAAATCATTTTTAGGTGTTCACTTGGGAGAAACCCATGATATTTGGCATGTAGTGACAGGTTGTGACATTACCAAAGCTGGAGAAATTCAGCTACAAGCATTTTACGTTGCCCAAATTTATCCATCTCCTTTATTTTTGGCACTGCTTGCGAAAAACTTGTTAAAAACTGCTATCGAAGATATAGAACTTTGTGAGCAACATATGGATGCTCTAGCTCAAGGATGGATATTAGGAAAACAAGCAAAACCGCTGTTTGGGATTAAATGGAATACATTATGGGAAACCCCGATAGACCAGTTACGTACTCAGTGGAATCTTAATGAACCAATAGTCAAGAGTATCATAAATACTTCTGTTGCTACCTGAAAACTTTAATCATTTGCGAGTTCCCCGACAACTTTTACGAAGTCGGGGAGCTAACCAACCTAAATGCAAATAGGCGATCGCGTTAATTGAGTCGAGACAAACATGGCGATCGCACTTCCAGATAAATCATTAATTTTTACATTAGCTTTTGGGAATATTAACTAAATTTCCATCTTCAACCCAGTCTACAAATAAATTTGTTAAAATCCGAAATTTAAAGTGCGTAATTAGTAGTTATTGTGTAAGTAATTGCACCTCCAGCCGAAACAGAAGTGAATAACCCACAAAAAAAGCCCAAGAGCTTACAAGATATCCTCCAGCAACGGCAGCAATCAGGCTTTGTCGGGCGTGAAGAACAAGTTAGCCTGTTTCGTCAAAATCTAGAATTGTCTCTAGAAGACTCGCGCAGGCACTTTCTGTTTAACGTTTGGGGTCAAGGCGGTGTAGGTAAAAGCACACTGTTACGCCAGTTTCGGAAGATGGCGGAAGAAGCGAAAATCATCACCGCTTATACAAATGATAGTGAAAAATCTGTCCCCGAAGCTATGGGTCGTCTGGCTGAACAGTTAGAACAGCAAAATTATAAACTGACGCAGTTTACAGAACGCTACAAAGTTTATCGTCAGAAGCGGCAAGAATTAGAAAGCGATCCCGAAGCACCTCAAGGCTTTTCCGCTTTTGTGGGAAAAACTGTGGCTAAAACAGGTGTGCTTTTAGCGCGTCGAGTTCCCGTTGGGGGGGCTGTATTTGACTTTATAGATGAGGATGCTGTAGCCTCCCAAGCTGGGGAATGGGCATCTTATGTAGCGAAGAAATTAACCAACAAGGACGAAGTTCGCTTAATTCAAGAACCTGTGGAAGTGCTGACTCCGCTATTTTTGCAGGATATTTCCAAACTAGCAGAGAAGTCTGGTGTGGCGCTGTTTTTCGATACTTATGAATGCAGCGAGGATTTTCTCGATAACTGGCTGCGGGAAATTTTAGAAGGTCGTTACGGTGAAGTACCTCTAAAT
>JBPCQW010000333.1:0-9633 GCA_050997715.1 Hassallia sp. | reverse complement strand
AAGACATTAATCAGCCAAATCCGTGGTCAAGATAGCTATGGATTTTACCGTAATTGGACTGATGAATTGATTCTTAAACCTTTTGTTGTTACTAAACAAAAGAAGCGCGAAATCTCTCTTGAGGGTGAAGTAGATCCGGCAACTCAGGCACGGATTATGGTATTTTTTCGCGCTATAGCCGCGAGTATTGAAAAAGAAACAAATCTAATTTCTCAGGTTGTGGTTGATTTGAACCACGAAGGATTTGGCTGGGTGCTAGTATTTTCTGGTCGGCTTTTGCTGGTGAAAAGAACTTTGCGAGATGCTCACCGCTTTGGCTTTGACTCTTTAGAAAAGTTAGCAGAAGAAGGAGAAAGTTTAGTAGCAAAAGGGCTGGAATTAGCGAAAATTTTTCACGAAGTCAGCAATTATTAAGAAGTTAGGAGCCAGGAGTTAGGAGTTAGAAGTTATGAGTTAGGAATTAAATAACTCTTAACTCCTAACTCATCATTCATAACTTTTGTATGAAGGGAGATGCTTATGGCACAAGTGGAAGAAACAAGTGTTGAGGAGTTAAAAACTCAAATTAAACGCCTCAACAGTAAAGCAGGTCAAATGAAGATGGATCTGCACGATTTAGCTGAGGGTTTGCCCACAGATTACAAAACACTTATGGATGTTGCTGCGAGTACTTATGAAATATATCGTCAATTAGACGAACTCAAGCAACAGGTTAACAAATTGGAGCAGGTAAAATGAACGCCAATCTGGAACAATTCAATAAGATTGTCGATGCTGAGGAGTATTTTCAGTTTTTTCAACTCCCCTACGACCAAAAATTTGTAAATGTGAATCGTTTGCACATTTTAAAAAAGTTCTCTCAATACATGAAGGAAATTGATGCCAATTCTCCTGATTTAAGTGTAGAAGATAGACTCAAGCAATATTGTGAAGCTTTGCAAAAGGCTTATCAAGTTTTTCAAGAATCAACACCCCAAGAACAAAAGTTGTTCAAGGTGTTTAACGATAAGCCGAAAAATGTAGTCACGCTGACAGAAATCACGTCTGATTAGGAGGTAAAAATTGGTTAACCTGACGCCTACCGAGTTAGAACGTTACAGCCGCCAAATGATGCTCCCTAATTTTGGCGAACTGGCTCAGAAGCGCCTTAAGTCAGCGACTGTTCTGGTTACAGGTGTGGGGGGATTGGGTGGTACGGCAGCGCTTTATTTAGCAGTAGCGGGTGTCGGAAAACTAATCCTAGTCCGGGGTGGCGATCTGCGACTTGATGATATGAATCGTCAGGTTCTCATGACGGATGATTGGGTAGGTAAGCCGAGGGTATTCAAAGCACAGGAGACTTTGCAAGCCATTAATCCTGATGTCCAGATAGAAGTAGTCCATGATTATATCACCCCGGAAAATGTGGATTCGTTGGTGCAATCGGCAGATATGGCTCTCGATTGCGCTCACAATTTTACGGAGCGCAATTTGCTAAATGAAGCTTGCGTGCGCTGGCGCAAACCGATGGTAGAAGCGGCTATGGACGGGATGGAGGCTTATCTGACAACGATTATTCCTGGTGTGACTCCTTGTTTGTCTTGTCTGTTTCCAGAAAAACCTGATTGGGATCGCCGTGGTTTTTCTGTTGTCGGTGCTGTTTCTGGGACATTAGCTTGTCTCACAGCGCTGGAAGCAATCAAGTTGATCACTGGGTTTAGTCAGCCTCTGTTGTCGCAACTGCTGACAATCGATTTTACCAGGATGGAATTTGCCAAGCGCCGTTCTCACCGCGATCGCTCTTGTCCAGTGTGTGGTAACAACGCACCTTGGCGATATGTGCAGTCCCAAGATATGGAAACTACCAGTATGGGGACTAGGGATTAGGGACTGGGGACTGGGGACAAGAGAATTAATGCCCTAATGCCCAATGCCCAATCCTTCCGCACCGAAGACATTTTATCAGAACAATTAATCGCAACTTATCAGGAGATTTGATGACTGTTACTTTGACAGAAAAAGCAGAAATTCGCCTGCGAACATTTCTGCTGGGTTCTACACCCGATAACAATACAGTAGCAGTTGCAACTAAAGGTGTTCGCCTTTCTGTTAAAGATGGCGGTTGCAGTGGCTATGAGTATGCAATTGAGATCACCAGCAAACCACAACCAGATGATTTGGTGATTCAGCAAGGTGAAGTGCTGCTTTACGTTGATGCTAAAAGTGCGCCTTTGTTAGAAGGTATAGTAATCGATTTCATCGACGGTGTGATGGAAAGCGGCTTTAAGTTTACCAATCCCAATGCAACTGATAACTGCAATTGTGGCAAGTCATTTAAAGCTGGTGACTGTACGCCTACTGGTGTACCTTGCAGCTAAAAAATTCAATATTCCAAATGAGAAAACCCATACTTTTTAATAATTATGGTGTTGATTTTAGATTGGGTATTTGGAATTTTGAAGAGAAGAACTACACAAGTAGGGAGCTTTAAATTCCACTTTTGTGGAGTCATCAAACCTAATTGTATTAAAGTCTGAGGAGAATCACGAAATGGCTACTTACCAAGTTAGATTAATCAACAAAAAGCAAGACATTGATACAACAATTGAAATTGACGAAGAGACTACCATTTTAGACGCAGCAGAAGAAAGTGGTATTGAGCTACCTTTCTCTTGTCACGCAGGTGCTTGCTCTAGTTGTGTTGGCAAAATCGTTGAAGGTCAAATAGATCAATCTGACCAATCTTTCTTGGATGATGAGCAGATGGAGAAAGGATACGCTCTACTTTGTGTTACTTATCCCCGTTCTGATTGCACGATTCGCACTCATCAAGAGCCATATCTGGTCTAATGTGTTGATTTTTTTTAGTTTCGCCTAATGTTGAAGTCGTAGCTTTAAAAAAGCTATGGCTTCTTAACTATATATATATTTCAATATTTAAACATAAATAAAAGTCTCTTTTGTAGTCAGGACTGAAGTACTGAGAATTATTATGAGCGCTGAAGCTCTCACTACGTAATGTAAATGTTTACTCCATTTGATGTTATTGGGTGTTCATTAATTTTATTACAGGAAGGAGAGCAAGGAATTGTCACTTTCTGTAAAAATCAGGACGAAATTATTTTAAAAAAACTGATATCAATGGAAGTGGTGCCAAAAACTATCATCACTTTAGAAGAAAGACTCCCCTCTTTTGTTATCAAAGTAGGAAACAAACGCTGGCAAATAGATAAGGATGTTGCTTGCGCTATTTATGTGCGTGTTGTTAATAGTGGCTGATTATTATGTCGCGTATTATTCGCCCTGCGCCAAGCGCACGCTACGCGAACAGCATGGAATGCTGGGGCGTTGTGCGTACAAAGTCCGCCTGCGCGGACTAAAGAATAAGTGCAAAAGGGGAGTTTTAGCTATTAGGAAATAGCGGATATTTTCCACAATTGAGGAATTGGTAAACTTATGAATGAGACGACGGCGCAACGCCATTATCAAAATGTTTTACAAGTTTTTCAAGATTACTATCAGCTAACAAAGCCTCGGATTATTCCGCTGCTTTTGATTACTACGGCTGCTAGTATGGCGATCGCATCGAATGGAAAACTAGACCCGTTGTTGCTGCTACTAACCATGATTGATTGTTTGTGCGACTGCTAGCGCCCAAACAATCAATTGTATCTATGATAGCGATATTGATTATGAAATGGAACGCACGCGCCATCGACCGATGCCTTCTGGACGCATACAGCCATTACATGCTCTGATATTTGCGATCGCTCTGGCTTGTATTTCTTTCACGGTGCTGGCAGCAGATGTTAATCTGTTAAGTGCTTTGTTAGCGATGTCTGGCATCGCCTTCTACGTGGGCATTTACACGCATTTGCTCAAACGCCATACTCCCTACAATATCGTCATTGGCGGCGCAGCAGGTGCAATTCCGGCGTTGGTCGGTTGGGCAGCGGTGACAAATACCTTAAGCTGGACTGCATGGTTGATTTTTGCGATCGTCTTCTTGTGGACACCTCCCCATTTTTGGGCATTAGCATTGATGATTCGCGATGAATATGCCAAAGTAGGTGTGCCGATGTTGCCGGTGGTTACTAATAATATTGCCACGGCGCGGCAGATTTGGCGATACACTTTGGTGGTTATTCCGAGTACGTTCTTATTAATATATCCGCTTCAGGCTTCAGGTGTAATTTATGGTGCGATCGCCTTGATTTTAGGGGCGATTTTTATTATGAAAGCTTGGACGCTATTGCAGAATCCAGATGATAAACAATTAGCGCGATCGCTTTTTCTCTACTCGATTCTCTACATGATGTTACTGTGCGCTGCAATGGTAGTTGATAGTCTACCCATCACGCATCATTTGATTGAGGCAATTTTATCTTTTCGGTAATGGCTAATGGTTAAGCCCTGGCGAATAGAATTCGCGGCTATAAAAACGAAGTCCGCCTACGCGGACTAATAAAAAATTGTGGCTTTGAAACCCGCGTAGGCGGGTTTTGTCTGTGTAAATGCGAATTATATTCGCCCTTTTCATAACCCAAAAAAGGAGTAATTATGACTCAAAAAAATAGCTTTAATTTGAGCGCCGCTACAAGCCAATGGATGATAACTAACGGCTACGATCCAAAGAATTTAAATCAGCGTGGTGAAAATGGCGATACAGCTTTGATGAAAGCGACCAGAGAAGGCGTTTATGTAGTAGTTGAAGAGTTAATTAACGCTGGGGCTGATATCAATGCCAAAAATAACGACAATAATAATGCTTTGTGGTTTGCTTGTTTTGGTAATCACTATGACTTAATTAAGTTATTAATCAACGCGAAGATTAACATCAACAACCAAAATGATAACGGTGCAACTGTTTTGATGTACGCAGCATCAGCCGGAAAAACAGAAGTTGTGAAGTTGCTTTTAGAATATCAACCTAATTTAGAGTTGAAAAACTTAGACGATTACAAAGCCGTAGATTTTGCTAGCAATGTAGACGTTTTAAGGATTCTGAAAAATGCAAGTAAATAAAATAACGGGGAAAGCTTATCACGATGCTACTAAGCATTCTTACTTATCGGTGCAAATAGATCCCAATTATGTAGATTCGTCAACTCAACCGTCTTCCTTTAAATTTTATCCAAAGTTTTATCGTCGAATAAGTCTAGACTTTCTCAACAATTCTACCCATTCTTTTATCTGGTTAACGAGTGCGATTACCCTAGAAAAGACGTATAAAAATACTGTGGATAAATTGCGAGTGAATCCATCAGCAGGTGCTTTGTATCCTACTGAGGTTTACGTGCAGATTCGCGGGATACAAGGAATGATAGATGGTATATATCATCTAGAAGTTGAGAATAATTGTCTGGTACTTATCTATGAATTAATTGATGATGGATTAGAGGCTTATATTTTACCGAATAATCGTATCATCGGATTCATTTTTTTAATTAGTTGTGTTTATTATAGGTCTAGTTGGAAATATAAAGACAGGAGCATCAGGTATTGCTTGTTAGATAGCGGACACCATTTAGGTGCGATCGCTGCTTCAGCTTTTCTTCACGATAGAGATATACAACTAGTTTTCGATTTTGATAAACTCGCTCTTAATGCAGATTTAGGATTTGAGAACAAAGAGTTTATTACTGCTTGTGTAACTTCCGGAGAAGTTCAAGAGAAGAAGGTTCGACGTTTAAGGTTGAAAGTTCCTTTTGTTAGTGGAACTGATTATTTTGAACAGAATCGAGTCATTGAAGAAGCTTATAAAGAAACCGCTTTGCAAAAAAGTTGTTTCCAAAAAATCAAGCATCCTCAATTTAGCTTTGATCGGGATAAGTTTTCTCAAGCTGTTTGGAATCGCCGCTCAATTAGGCGTTTTCAGAAACAGTTTATTTCCCAGGAAGTTTATTCTAACATCTTACAAGAACTTGAGCAACCGATATCAACAGCAAGTTTTGAAGAAGTCGAAATTTACGCGGTTGTGCATCGAGTAGAGGGAATCAAACCAGGGTTATACAAAGGAACGCATTTAGTGAAGCAAGGTGATTTTAGCGAGAAGACAGGTTACTTGTGCGTTAATCAAGCGATCGCTTCATCTGGTGCAGTAACTTTGTTTTTTGTTTCCAACTATACAAATTATCAAACTGCCATGCAAATGGCTGGATTTTTAGGACAAAGACTGTATCTAGCAAGTAATTATTGGGGAATTCATTGTAGTGGAATTGGTGCTTATTATGACGATGAAACTCAGCAATTTCTAGAAACAGATAAAGATGTCCTTTACGCAATGGCAATTGGCATATAACTGGAAAAAATAAAGAGCCACAACTATGACAAACTATTTCTGGCAGAATGAAGATTCACGTCCAATCCAACCCACATCAGCAGATATTATACTGCGCCAGCAATTAGAATATTCTATTAGCAAGTACTTTTATGAAGATTGCGATCGCTCTATTCAAAAATTATTATCTAGTTGTCGGTGGTATGTCACAACCCACGCTAATGCTTTGACTTTGGTAATTGAATGTCCAGATCAAGTTACTAATTGGCGTGTGTTACAAAAAATTGTGCCAATGGGGACAATACTACATAAAATTGTCAGCAGTGCTAAAATTCGCGTTTGTCCCCCAGAAAGCGACGGAATGCCTTTTGAAATGCGGGTAGATGAATTATCAGTTTACAAAGATTGGGCTTGATGCTGAAGGGGAGAAGGGGAGATGAAGAGACAAGGGAGACAAGTAGAATAATTTTTGACTCTTGACTTTTGACTCTTGACTCTTGACTAATAAATCTAAAATAGCTCAACTTGTTGCCTAATAATTGTGATTATTTCTTCAAAAACCACATCAGCAGAATGTTCTACAGCAGGACTTAATTCTAGTCCAAAACCGAGATTTTCGGCTTCAATTAGGTAAACTGTCACAAATAAAGGAAAGTCATCTTTAAAGATTTTTCTACCAGCAGCTAAAGCATTATCCCAACGAAAATCATGCAAGTTATAACTGGGTTCCGGTAAAGTTTCTAATTCTTTTCCAGGAACTTTAAATACTGCACCAGGTTCGGAACCTGTTGAACTTGCATCAATAATTATTAATTCTTTGCTACCTCTAGCTTTAAACATCACTTCCATCCCAGCGGTTCCGCAGTCGTAAACTTGGATATTAGGATGAGGATTTTCGGTAAGATATTGCTGTAAGCGTTGAGCAATTATTACGCCTACAGCATCGTCGCTGCGGTTGAGATTACCGCAGCCAATAATGGTTATTTGTTGTTTGTCATTTGTCATTAGAAAGCAAAGATTTGCGCCAAAAAGCCTATAGTCTATTTCGGACTCGAATTAATGCTAAACCAGTTTGTTGAAGATAAATATGCACGCTTTACAGCAGCATTATCGGGATACAAGAATTATTAAATACTGTTGGCAAAGTCGTATTTGCCTCCACGCTCAAGCGCACGTTTGTAAGCAGGTCGCGCATGGATACGAGCAAGAAATTCCTCCAGCTTTGGTCGGCTCTCGACATCAGGAGCGGCTGTGGGGAGCAATTCTAGGGGAAAGCTCATTTGGATATCGGCGGCGGTGAATTCCTCACCCACGAACCACGTACTTTTATGGAGTTCGCCTTCGATGTAGTCAAAGTGAAGCTTGATCTGAGGCGCGATGAATCCGTCCATCGCCTTGCTGTCGCCTATTCCGAAATTGTTGAAGATGAGGCTCAAAAGTAGCGGCGGCATTGCAGAGCCTTCAGCGTAGTGCAGCCAATAGGTGTAGCGCAGACGCTCCGGTGTATTGGGTGCTGGGATTAACCGACCGTTGCCGTAGCGATCCATTATATACTCAGTGATGGCACCTGACTCGGCGATCGTCTCTTCTGCATCTGTAATTACTGGTGACTTGCCGAGTGGGTGGACTTGGCGTAGCGATGGCGGTGCCAGCATCGTCTCCGTATCCCGTTCGTAGCGCTTGATTTCGTATTCTATACCTAATTCTTCAAGCAGCCATAGCACCCGCTGTGATCGCGAGTTGTTGAGATGATGGACAACGATCATAAAACGTTCCTTTTGTAAAGCAATTTTTAGTATCCAACCGAGGTCAATTCTCAACTAATTTCGCGCTCTGCTCCATCCCTCTACAGGGTGGGATACAAGTACCTCCGTCAAAATCCTGTCGATGTCGGCGATCTTACCCGGTTCCCAAGCGCTTGCTGAGAATGCTGACATTGTTAATTGCCATAAAATTTTAAATAATCTGCCAATACCCAACCTTTACACTGGCAATACTGCACCTGGTTCGGAACCTGTTGAATTTGTATCAATAATGATTAATTGTTTCTACCTTTTGCTTTAAACATGACTTCCATCCCAGCAGTGCCGCAGTTGTAAACTTGGATATTAGGATGAGGAAGTTTGGTAAGATATTGCTGTAGCCGTTGAGCAATTATTACGCCTACGGCATCGTCGCTGCCGTTGAGATTGCCACAACCAATAATTGTAAGCATGGGATAATATTAATGAAACAGCCCTGGTACAGGAAAAGGCGGAACGCCGATGCCTGTTCGCTGCAACGCCTGGTTAGGCGCTGTGGCCGGACGAGGGAGGCAGACAGATTTCCATGCTTTGAAGCAAGCCATGCTCAACGGTGAAACGATGACCAACGTGCTCATCGGCAAGAACGGCTCCAGCCAGGTCGCGCACGACTTGATGCACACCGACCAAAATACGTCCGGCATCCTCCGGGTGAAAGGAAACCGGCTCCACGTGCGGATTGATCTCGGACCATTGCTTCGTCCAGTAAGCGCGGACTTCTTCATGTCCATCAACAAAACCGCCATCGAACGCTTTCGGCCAAGCCACGTCTGGAGTCATCGTGGCGAGGGCGGCGTCAATATCTCGCGCGTTGAAGGCCGCGTACGCCGCGCGTAGCAGTTCAATTTCTGGTGCAGGTTCATCTGGCATAAGAAGTGTACTGAAGTAAGGTGGACCCGTAGGGCTAGACAAAAATCGAGGGGGAATAAGCTACAAATCTCAAGTCACAGACTCATCAACGTTGATGTTTGAGTTTTATTTGGATCAGCAATTCAATTCACGGTTTTTAGACTATCACAATACCAGGACTTACGCAACTGGCACAACGCGATCACCAACTATAGTAATTAAGTTACGCACTGGTTAAAAAGCTCTAAAAGCTCTTTCAATGCTTTTAGAGGAGGGTATTCTCAGTCAGGAGCAATACCAATTAAAATGTCAGGATCTAATTGATCAACTTTAATAATGAGTAACTAAACCAATTTAGTAGGTTGGGTTTAACAAAGTTAAACCCAACCTACTGGGCAACGACAAAAAAATGAAGCGGTTTAGCTGGAGATTTCTACATCATATTTTTTAGCAATTTGAGATAGTTTATCAAACTGCTGTTGTGATGCTTGAGTTAAAGTTGCTTCCGCTTTTTCTTGTTCGCTACCTTCTTTAGGCATTAAATACCTAATATAAAGTGAAACAAAATCGACTATAGCCGCTGCACCTGATAAAGCGTGATTGTCAGCTTGCTTTCCGGCGATCGCTCCTGCTAAACCAGTTCTAATTGGGTCTGGTTTAACTTTCATAAATTGATCCACAAGTTGGTGAATGTAGTCTCCTGCCGGTAAGTTATTTAACTTA
>JBPCQW010000249.1:0-2547 GCA_050997715.1 Hassallia sp. | reverse complement strand
ACAGGAGACCCAATTCAAGGACACGCTATCTTTCAAATAAACTGTGCGGGTTGTCATGGTTTAGAAGCTTCGGGACGAGTGGGTCCTAGTTTGCAAGCCGTCTCTAAGCGAAAGTCACGTTATGGATCAATTCACCAAGTCACCAGCGGTGACACCCCACCTATGCCCAAATTCAAGCCCAGTGTCAAAGAAATGGCGGATCTGTTGGACTATTTGGAGAGTCTTTGAGATTGGGGAATGGGGAATGAAGGTTGTTTAATATTGCAGTTCAAATGAACTACCCGGTTCGGACGACTTCCAACCCTTGGCGATCGCTTGACGTATACTATGTTCGACATCAGACGGAAAAACGGGAATAATTGGTTCTCCCATCCAATTACTTGGGTGTGCTTGAGGCATCTCAACGACCAAAGTCGCACCTGATTTATCAAAGTGTTCTACTGCAAATGTTAGGTTTCCCCATCCATTACCTTGACAATAGGTGATTTTTCTTCGGATACGCCACCGATAGCGATCGCCATCAACCACAATTAATCTTGAACCTTTCTTAGGAATAGCCATACATTGCTTAGTTAATCGTTTTAATACAAATGTATTTATAATGCTACATTTATTTACTGCCCTAGAATCTGGTAGGGTGCGTTATGGACCCTGGCGTCCTAACGCACCGAAAATCTAGGATGGTGCGTTGCAATATGGCATAAGACACCCTACAAAACTACAAAACTAAGCACCGAAAATCTAGGATGGTGCGATCTTCCTATGGCATAACACACCCTACAAAACTGAGCTTACTGCAACTAGCGAAGACGAGATGATTAAAATGCAAACTAGGGATTAAAGCAGATGGCTAATATCGTCAAACCACCCTGCGATGAAGCTGTCATACGCACTACATCCAGCCATGAGCCATGTGCTAGAGATGTTAGACCGTGGGTTTTAGCAGCGACGATTCTTGGCTCTAGTATGGCAATGATTGATGGCAGTGTGGTTAACGTCGCACTACCTGTGATGCAAGCTCGATTGAATGCAACGGCAACTCAGGTGCAGTGGGTGGTGGAGTCCTACGCGCTGTTTCTGGCGGCATTAATTTTAGTCGGTGGATCGCTGGGTGATAACTTCGGACGACGACGCATCTTTGCTGTAGGAATCGCACTTTTCGCTTTAGCTTCGATTTGGTGTGGATTGTCACCCAATATCAATCAATTGATTTTAGCACGAGCCATACAGGGAATTGGAGGTGCGCTGTTAGTGCCTGGGAGTTTGGCTATCATAAGTGCTGCATTTAGTCAAGAACAACGAGGACAGGCGATCGGTACTTGGTCGGGTTTTACTGCGATTACATCTGCACTGGGTCCTGTGTTGGGTGGTGCTTTAGTCGAACATGCATCTTGGCGTTGGATCTTTTTTCTGAATGTGCCTATAGCATTGCTAGTCTTAGGAATTGTGTTTTTGCGTGTACCAGAAAGCCGTAATGAAGCCGCAACGGGCAAGCTGGATTGGTGGGGTGCATTTTTGGTGACAGTCGGCTTAGGTAGTCTTGTGTATGGATTGCTGGAAGCAGGACATAGAAGCTTGACTGATCCAGTTGCGATTATTGGATTGAGCATGGGTATGGCAACGCTGATTGTGTTTGTGCTGGTGGAAAAAAGTCAGCGGATGCCTATGATGCCATTGAGTTTATTTCGTTCTCAAACCTTCAGTGGTGCAAACTTACTCACCCTGCTGTTGTATGCTGCATTGGGTGGAGTATTATTCTTTTTTCCGTTTAATCTAATTCAGGTACAAGGTTACTCACCGACTGCCGCAGGTGGTGCTTTTTTACCGCTGATTCTGTTAATGTTTCTGCTTTCACGTTGGTCAGGTGGATTAATCAGTCGTTACGGAGCAAAACGACCATTGATTATCGGTCCGAGTATTGCTGCTGTCGGATTTGCTCTGTTTGCTTTACCCAGCATTGGGGGTAGCTATTGGACAACATTTTTTCCCGCGATCGCTGTCTTGGGATTTGGCATGGCAATCAGCGTTGCACCACTAACTACTACAGTTATGGGAGCGGTGAAAGTGGAGCAAGCTGGAACTGCTTCTGGGATTAATAATGCAGTTGCTCGAACTGCGAGTTTACTAGCGATCGCCGTTTTTAGTCTCATCGTTTCCCATGCTTTTAATTCTGCTCTTGATACTCGTTTAACACAGCTACAAATACCACCATTAGTTCAACAAATGCTAGAGCCGCAACGAGTCAAGTTGGCTGGAGCAGAAATTCCACCTGGATTAAGTGAAGCGGTTGCTTCAGTATTGAAACAAGCGATCGCCGAATCATTTGTAAGTAGTTTTCGTTTAATTATGCTGATTGCATCGGGACTGGCGATCGTCAGTGCGATCGTTGCTGCGTTGATGATTAAGCAACAAGACACCGTTAACGGGACTTAGACAAAAAAGAGGACAAAAAAGGGTATGATACAGTTATAGCATAGGTTTTACGTCAAACCAACCCCAATGAAAGAGACAACTCCCACAGCCATGCCCCCGTGCTTTGAAAAATGG
>JBPCQW010000217.1:0-9427 GCA_050997715.1 Hassallia sp. | reverse complement strand
CATCAACATTTTCCACCAACCTTGCCAGTCAAATCCCACTGAAGTACGCCATGCTTTTTGTGCATGAAGAAATGCTAAAGCGTCACCAAATTGAATTTGACAATATAAATTATAAAAAACAAAACCACTACCTACAGCTAAACTAGCAAAGTAGGCTTTTAAACCTCTGCGTTCTTTCCAGGAGACAAACAAAAAGGCAGGTATGAGTGTTATTCCAGTTACTCGCGTTGCTGTAGCTAATCCACCCCAAAAAACAGTCCAGATATATTGTCTTTTATCGAAGGCTCGTAAAGCAGATATGCTGCATAATAAAAACAGTCCTTCTGTATAAACTACAGTTCCGTAAAGCGAATAAGGACACCATGCTAAAACAGCAGTTGCCCACCGTGCCGCGCTTTTACCATAACTATCGTTTACCCAAGAATACAGGATTATCAAGGCTGCTAAAAATGCCAAATTATTTATCAATGTACCTGCCACTGCAAAAGGCAAGCCAAGATTCATAACAAGTCGGATAATTAAGGGAAATAACGGAAAAAACGCAGTTGAATCTAATGCTCCATTATCGGAAGGTTGATATCCATTAGTTGCTATTTGCTGATACCAAACACTATCCCATGCAGTAAAAACATCCCAGCTAAATGTCGCTGCAATGCCATTTGCTGGAGCCGGAAGTAAAGGAGCAATCAACAACATAGTAACGGCTATGACAAATCGGCTCGATAGCCACATCGCTACTACAAAGAAAATATTTTTGTTTGTGTGTGCTGTTATTTGGGTGATATTTTCATTAAATGAATTTGTCATTTACTTATTTTTCACCTTTATAATTTGGGTTATTTTTGCCAGACAACTAATATAACTCCACTAACAATTAAACTTAAGCCTATTAAACGCATCGAGGGAATTGATTCTTTAAAGATGAAGTAACCTAGCAAGACTGAAAAAACATAAACTAGTGATGCAGAAGGACCGGCAACACTTAAATTGACTCTAGTTAACAGAAGGATGTAAGCAACAGCACCTAGACCATAGAAAGCTAGTCCGGTTAAAAGTTCCGGTGTTGTAATAATGCCTATAACTAAATTAACAGCATTGCCTAAATTAACTTTGCCTAATTTAAGTGCGCCTAATTTTAAAAAAAACTGTCCTGTCACACTGGCGATAACAGACATGAACAGTAAACTAAATTCTTGTAAATTCACACAATTGTCCTTTAAATTCTTGTTATGATAAATAGTAATATAGTGATTTTTTATATATTATTTGGCATTAAATTGATGAATGACGAGGTGGTTTAGACGCGGGTGCTGATGTATGATTTACATCGCCAATTTCCTTGACGGTATAAATCGGGCGACCTTTAACTTCTTCATAAATACGACCAATGTATTCGCCTAAAATGCCAATACAAAATAATTGCACAGAACCTAAGAAAAATAGACCAATTGTAATTAATGTGAAGCCAATTAATGGAGAAGCTGGATCGAATAAGCGCCAGTACAGCAATAAGACTATCATTAATAGAGCGATCGCTGCTGAGAGCATTCCTAAATAAGTGGCTAATCTCAAGGGAACTTTTGACAGAGAAACTATCCCATTCACTGCTAATGCCCAAGACTTACCAAAGGTATACTTTTCTTTGCCAGCGAAGCGCGGATCTCGTTCAAAATGTACAGATGTTTGGCGAAAACCTACCCACGCTCTTAAACCGCGAATGTAACGGTTGCGTTCGGGCATTGCATTGAGGATATCTACCACTTGCCGATCCATCAAGCAAAAATCACCTGTATCGGATGGTATATCTACATCAGCTAAAATCCTGAGTATGCGATAGAAGGCGTAAGCCGTCAAGCGTTTTAGCCAACTTTCTTGTTTGCGAGACAGACGCTGGGCATAAACTACTTGATAACCTTGTTGCCATTTTTCTATCATGGCTAAAATTAGCTCTGGAGGGTCTTGCAAATCGGCATCCATAACGATGACAATTTTGCCTTGAACGAAGTTTAAACCCGCAGTTACGGCGATTTGATGACCGAAGTTGCGTGCAAAACTGAGGTAACGCACGCGACGATCGCAATGGTGAAGTTCGCGGATCATGCTTAAAGAGCGATCGCGACTTCCATCGTCAATTAAAATTAACTCAGCCTCACCGTCTAATTGCTCAATTAAATTACTCAGACGACGATACATCTCGGTGATGTTCTCTTCTTCGTTATAAATCGGTATAACTATAGAATAGATTGGTTGATTCACTGTTATTATGTGTGTTTTACCATCTAAATCCACTGCTTATTAAATAAGTAAGTCTTATAAATTTTCTTAAATAAATTCATAGTTCACTTACTTTTATTCAACCCACTTAACTACAAATCATAACCTTCATGAATTTAATTTACTTTTATGTGCTAAAAGCAAAATAGATACACCAAAAGGAAGGCTTAATCGATTCATTAAGTGACGTTCGCTTGCAAACAAGAGACTTAAAAACTTATTGATATGTTTCGGGGGCAAATGCAAATCGCTGTTATCAATAGAATTACTTTCAAGTTTTAAACATGAACGCAACCAACGTACCCCTGCAACGATAGGAAACAAAAAAAAGTTAAAGTAACTGCTGTAATGCACAGTAAAGCCAGCCTTTCTCACTACTTGTTGCAAATTTTTCAACACATAGCGACGTTTATGATGGTTAATTTCATCATGCTGACTCCACAAAAACTGGTAAGCGGGAACCGTAACTAACAATGAACCTCCCGGCTTTAATTTTGTATGCAATGCTAAAAGTGCTGCCAAATCATCATCAAGATGTTCCAAAACATCGAGTATGAGAATTATGTCATACTCATTGCTAAAAGGAATTTTATCAGGCAAGCCACCCAATTTAACCGGAATTACTTGCCGCTCATTAGCAATTTTGCAAGCGGTTTCATTCAACTCCATCGCTGAAACTTTACCATGACGCGCTAGCATTCTCAAGTTGCCACCCGTACCACAACCGACTTCGAGAATTTGGGCATTTTTCGGTAAATTTAGTTTACGAATCGTTTGCTCGATAATCAGACGACGACCGATAAACCACCAATGTTTATCTTCAACGGATGCATACTGTAGGTAAAAGTCTTTGTCCATAAATGTTAGCCCCCGTTCAGAATCTGACCGTTTTAGCTGACCCAAAGTTTTTGGGCAAATCGGATACTAAAACTCGCAAATAAGATGGCGAAGAACAATAGTATTAGGTATCCCCAACGACAATGGCGAGATAATAACATATCGAGAGCTACATTTAACGACACAATGTCGTAAGCCAGACGACTCAGTGACCAATTTACTCCAGAAAATAAAATTAGCCCTAACCCCGTAGAAACCATAAATTAGTATAGGTGGTGTCAGATGATCGCGTAAGCGCCACCATAAGTAAATACCACCGAAGACAGAGAATGTGTTGATTAACCCACCACCGCACCAAGATTAGATATTGCAGCGCTGCTGGAAAAATACCTGTCTCTATCAAAGGTCAGGTTCCTGCATTCCGACAAATTACAAGATAAACCTAAACCAACGTCTTAAAGAACAAGCAGAGTAGGAGTACCACAAGAGCAAAATTTCCGCAATTAGGTTTAGTTGTGACAGTTGCGCTATTAAGGAGTCCCCAGCAATTTATAGTAAAGTTGTCTTTAAATATTAAACAAATATGAAAGCGATTACTCTGCTTGGTTCCACTGGCTCTATCGGTACTCAGACTTTAGATATTGTCTCCCAGTACCCAGAACAGTTTCGGATTGTCGGATTGGCTTCTGGTCGCAATGTAGAATTGTTAGCGGCTCAGATTCGCGCCTTTCGACCAAGTATAGCAGCGATTTGCGATGAAGATAAATTATCTGCACTCAAAGAAGCGATCGCTGACCTCGATCCCCAACCAATTTTACTCGCAGGTGAAGCTGGAATAATCGAAGTTGCCCGCTACGGTGAAGCCCAAACAGTTGTCACCGGTATCGTTGGTTGTGCTGGTTTGCTACCCACCATTGCTGCCATCGAAGCTGGTAAAGATATCGCTTTGGCAAATAAAGAAACTTTAATCGCCGGCGCTCCTGTAGTTCTACCGTTAATTGAGAAACATAACGTAAAATTATTACCAGCCGATTCCGAGCATTCGGCTATATTTCAATGCTTGCAAGGTGTTCCGAAAGGTGGTTTACGGCGGATTTTGCTGACTGCTTCTGGTGGTGCTTTCCGTGATTGGGATGTAGCCAAGTTAGCAGATGTGACTGTTGCCGACGCTCTCAAGCATCCGAATTGGTCAATGGGACGTAAAATTACTGTAGATTCTGCCACTTTGATGAATAAGGGATTGGAAGTAATTGAAGCGCACTTCCTTTTTGGGATGGATTATGAAAATATTGATATTGTCATTCATCCTCAAAGTATTATTCACTCACTGATTGAGCTGCAAGATACATCAGTTTTAGCTCAATTAGGCTGGGCTGATATGCGCTTACCTTTACTTTATGCTTTATCTTTTCCCGATCGCCTGATGACTGATTGGCAACAACTAGATTTGGTAAAAGCCGGAAATTTGACTTTCAGAGAACCAGATCACCAAAAATATCCTTGCATGAAATTAGCTTACGCTGCTGGGAAAGCTGCCGGATCTATGCCTGCGGTATTGAATGCTGCAAATGAACAAGCTGTAGCGTTATTTTTAGATGAGAAAATTCGCTTTTTAGATATTCCTCGCTGCATTGAATCGGTATGCGATCGCTTTAGAGATGATAACTCTGCTAATCCTTCTTTAGATGATATTGTGGCAGCTGATAAATGGGCTAGACAAGAAGTTTTAACCGCATCTGAAAATTTAGAAAAGCGATCGCGTATCATTTCTTTACGATAATCAGATTAATAGCCGACTTTCTTAAGCCTTCAGTATGAAGCTGAAGGCTAACTACATATTTATGTAATTAATTACTCAAAAAGTTACGTTACATACCGTTTATTGTGTCATTTTCCGGTATATTAAGCGCAGAACAATTATACAAAAAATGCCCAAAGATAAAAAGCTCGATTATAGTAAGTATTTTAACTTGGGTGAAAGAGCAATTTCGCAATAATTGTTACTAAATGTAAAACTTTCTGTTTCTCAACACAATACTTTTATTAAAGGGTGATTTTTAAGGAATTAATAATATGTTAGTTGCTTTAATTGTAGCGTGGGTAGTATTTACAATATTAGTGAAGATAGTAAAAACGACCGTCAGCAGTGCAATGACAATTGCGGCGATCGTTGTTTTATTACAAATAAGTTATGGCATTACTCCTCAAGATATTTGGAATCAAATAGTTAACTTGCCTCAAAGCCTATCGCAGATACACGGCAGCGGTAAATAGGCATCAAAAATACCTCTTCCCCACATGTATGCCTTGAAGTATAAGGACAAAGGCTGCGTTCACAGCCTTGGTTTGTATAGCCGCACCCTACTATGGTGTCGGTGACAAATTTGCCATATTCCGCAAACAACTAACCAACAACTAATCAATTATTTATCGATCCCGAAAGCCGTGAAGAGTGCATCTTGAAAAGTTGTAGGCAACTGACGCATAATTTTACCTCTTTCGCGATCAACCGCAACTAATGTCACCTTGGCAGTAACGTATAACTCTTGCCTATCTGGTGATTCAATCGCATAATCCCAATTAATACGCACACCAGTCACTTCACTCATGCGTGTTCTGACGACTGCTGTCATACCTAAGCGAATTGCCCGATGATAGCGCAACGACAAATCTACAACTGGTAAATCGCATCCTAAAGCAACTAAATCAGCAAATTCAATGCCTATAGATCGCAAACATTCTATTCGTGCTTCTTCTAACCAAGCAATATAAGAACCGTGCCACACAACACCTGCATAATCAGTATGATGGGGTTGCGTTTTGATAACATATTCAAACCAATTCTCAAATGCCCTCAGGGTTGGAGTGTCAATGGCACTTGTTGGCGATAATTGTGGTTGATTTGATTTTTCTTCAGACATTTTAACTTTTCTAAGCAGAAATTATAGATTTTTTACCAATGTAATGGTACAAAAATTAGTTGTTCTGTACAATTTAGTAGTTTAAAATTAACACTCATCAAATAAGGTGAGGGTTTTATTATGCGTCCTCATTTTTATTATTTCAGTTTTGCTATTGCTAGTTTACTTCTTTTCCCAAGTTATGGGACGGCGTTATCAGCAAATAATTTAGTACATTTGAGTCCTGCAAAAGAGTATAATTACCGAGATATCGCTCAGGCATCACCGAGGAAAAATAGCCAATCAGAAGTTAAGCGGCTAAACGCAGAGGCGATTAAATTATTACGTGTAAATCGCTCTGAGCAGGCATTGCAAACATTGCAGAAAGCGCTATTACTTACCACAGACACTGGAGAACGCTTTTTGGAAGCGGTGACACTGAATAATATTGGCAGAGTGTACCAAAAGCAAGGGAAGTATTCACAAGCACTTAAATGTTATCAGCAAGCTTTATTCATTAACAGAGAATTAGACGATCGCGTTCAACTTGGCAAAACCTACAGTAACATCGGTTATCTCTTCGATGTTCAAAATAGACCAGATTTAGCAGTTTTTTTCTACAAGCATTGTCTCATCAACCGCGAACTCGCACGTCTTGTACCAGCAGCGCTAGGAGTAGATCCGGATGCTTACAGCATAACTGTTGCCCAAACATATCGGACTTTAGCTGAAAGATTATTGCGAGCGCAGGGACACATTTCCCAAGCGCAGCGCGTTATGGATTTACTCAAAGTCGAAGAATTACAACAATATCTCCGGAATGTACCTGGAAATCAACGCACCGCTAAAGGCATTGAAATATCCCCAGAAGAAAAACCAACGAAACAAAAGTTGGATCAAACTTTGGATAATGCTGTTGTACTGGGTAAAGAATTAACAAAATTACGTCAGATTTCTCCGGAAAAGCGATCGCTTCAACAAAAACAACGTATCGCTCAATTGGTAACAAATCAACAACAACTGTTGGAGCGATTTAACAATTTTATCAATAGTCCAGCGGTGAGAGCCCAGGTAGAACAAATTAACCGCACCGCAAGAAGGCAAAATTTAGATTTGGAGAGTATTAACGAAATTCGCGATAATTTGGCGCGATTACCCCAAAAAGCTGTCCTCATCTATCCACTAGTTTTAAAAGATAGCTTAGAATTGGTACTGGTAACTGCTGATTCCCCACCAATTTCTCGCAGTGTGGCTGTCAAACGCGAAAACCTCAACCAAACAATTTTAGCTTTCCGTCAAGCTTTACAAACTCCCAGTAAAAACGCTAAAAAACCTGGACGTCAGTTGTATGACTGGTTAATTAAACCGATAGAAAACGACTTGAAGCAAGCTGGTACACAAACTATAATTTACGCACCAGATGAACAGTTGCGCTACATTCCTTTAGCCGCTTTATATGATGGCACGCAATGGTTAGTGCAGCGCTACAACATCAATCACATCACCGCTGCCAGCTTAACTAACTTCAACACCCAACCCGAAGCGAAATTGCGGGTTTTAGCTGCTGCTTTTACGAAAGGTAATTATGAAATTAGAGTTGGTAATCGAAAGTTTGCTTTTTCCGGTTTGCCCTTTGCAGCGCAGGAAGTGCAAAGCTTGGCAAATACTGTCCCTGGAACCAAGACAATTTTAGACGATGCCTTCAGCCTTGCCGCCACTGTGCCACAATTGGATGACTATACAGTTGTCCATTTTGCCACTCACGCAGCGTTTGTGACGGGTAGACCAGAAAACTCTTTTATTCTATTTGGAAATGGCGATCGCATTAACTTGCGAGATATCGCTACTTGGTCACTACCCGGTGTGGAATTGGTAGTATTAAGTGCCTGCGAAACTGGCTTGGGAGGCAAATTAGGCAACGGTGAAGAGATTTTAGGCTTTGGCTATCAAATGCAAAAAACCGGCGCTAGGGCAGCGATCGCTTCATTATGGGCTGTCGATGATGGCGGTACAGAAACTTTGATGAGTGCTTTTTATACCTTGCTCAATTCGAGTAAGCTACCAAAATCTGAAGCTTTAAGACAAGCACAAATTGCTTTAATTACGGGAAAATCCCCTACAAGTAAACAGCAAAACGGTAGTAATAATATATCCCCTGCCGTTGGCGGTAGCCTCAATCATCCTTACTATTGGGCACCCTTCATTTTGATTGGTAATGGGTTATAATACGCAACCCAAAAACCTAAGAGAGAAGAGAATGCCAATTTTTACAAATTGTTTCTGAGGATAGATTGACAGCTGTTGTGTCAGCTTAAAATAAACACATTCTTATAGAAGCGACAAAAAGAACACTTTTATTAAGTTTTGATTTGCGATCTGAAATTATGCGATCGCTTTGGCTTAGACTGCCAATCACCGAAGTAATAATGGGGTGTAGGTAAAAAGCGATGATGTAAGCCACAATAAAAGTGCGATCCTCGCAGTTCCTTTAATACGGCAAACCCGGACAACGGACTGCTCACCAACTGCCAATTACCTGTAAGCGATTCCCAAGCTGAAATCCACCATGCGATCGCTTTTCTCAATACCCCATTCAACACAAAAATTAACACTTCTTGGCAAGAGTTTTGTTAGCTGTAGTCTGTTGCGTAGGTTCCTTGACAATATTGGCAAGTTCCTGTAGCTGGTTGATTGCTTCTGCACCTTCGAGCTTCATTAATTCGCGATCGTCCCGCATCTCAGTCCAAGTGATCCCGTAATCAGAGACCAAAAACCGAATCAGATGATTGTCGCCCAAACTCACCATAAACGAAGCACTATTCATCTGGTTGCCGCAGGTATAGCAAGACGCAAGATATCCACGTCGTTCAAGTACAATTGCCAAGGCTTGCAGGTTCATTACCAAGTCTTGAACGAATTGCCGATGTTGTTGCGCTAGTCTTAAAAACACGTTTTTCCTCCAAACACCACTATCATTTGAGTCAGTTTTATATTTTCTTTAGATTTTCTCATCAACTGGTATTGTAAACTATTCATTACAATTTCCAGATGGATGTTGAGTTCTTGAATGGCTACCTTGAATCAGGGTAGTGCATAACTCGTTGGCGTTACGTATCAAAATATTCAGTTTGCAGATCCCAAATATCAGACATAATAGAGAATCTTTATCTTACCCTCATACTCTTCTGTCAGAGTAGATGCTTACCTCTTGGCAATCCGCTTTAAGAGTAGCGCAAATTTCAAACAAGTCAAGCACACAGAAGATACATATTACATCTTTTTGGGCAATTTACAACCAGATTTTGGATTGGCATAAGCTCTCACGCTTTTTTATGTCTTCTAATTAACTTTTTATAACGTGGTTAGCTTGTATTGTGTCAGACAACGAGAAAGCGATCGCTCTATATGTCTAGCTT
>JBPCQW010000173.1:0-4449 GCA_050997715.1 Hassallia sp. | reverse complement strand
CGATTTTGCCGCGAATGGTATGATGCAGGTCATCGCAATATAATTTACAATCCTGATTTACTCGGATGCGGTGAAAGTGATATGCCTCATGTGGCTTATACTCCTAGTGATTGGGCAAAGCAGTTGCAACACTTTTTGCAAACAGTGGTAAAAAAACCTGTAATTGTAGTGGTGCAAGGTGCTTTATTTCCTGTTGCTATAGAATTAGTTAAAAGGGAAGCAAATTTAATTGCTGGACTTGTACTTTCTGGTCCCCCAGCTTGGGCTGTAATTACGAAACAATCACCAAATTGGCAGCAAAAATTAACTTGGAATTTGTTAGATTCGCCTTTTGGTAATCTATTTTATCGATATGCGCGACGTCAAGAGTTTTTACGTTCTTTCTCAATTCGTCAACTTTTTGCAGATAGCGATGCTGTTGATGAAGAATGGTTAAATACTTTAGTTGCAGGTGCGTCCAATAGCCAAACTCGTCATGCTGTGTTTTCTTTTTTAGCTGGATTTTGGCGACAAGATTATAGTAGCGCGATCGCTTCCATCAAACAACCGACTTTAGTAGTAGTTGGTGAAATCGCTTCTAGCATCAGTCAAGCAGGTAAAAAAGAATCACCACAAGAACGCTTGGCTGACTATCTCGCAGTTTTACCTCAAGGTCAAGGAATCAAAATCACTGGACGAAATGTCCCACCATATGAGTCTACTGCTGAATTTGTTAAGGCGATCGCCCCATTTATCGATGAAGTTTCACAAACCCTGAAAATAGCTTAATTTCATTAAATTTAGCTTTAAATTTAGCTTTTAAACCGATTTTTTTGGCAAAATTGGTTTTTTAGTATACTTGACATGTCATAATCATTATGAGTACGCTTATTTTGACCTGCTATTTAAGGAGCCAAATTCATGTTGTCTAATCGTGAAGGACAAAAAGTACCACAAGTCACCTTCCGTACTCGTCAGAACAACGAGTGGGTGAATGTAACCACCGATGAACTGTTTGCTAATAAGACAGTGGTTGTCTTCTCCTTACCAGGTGCTTTTACACCGACTTGTTCATCTACCCATTTACCTGGTTACAACCAAACGGCAAAATCTTTTAAGGAAAATGGTGTAGATAGCATCATTTGTATGTCGGTTAATGACACCTTTGTAATGAACGAATGGGCAAAGGATCAAGAGTCAGATAATGTAATATTAATTCCCGATGGTAACGGTGAATTCACTGAAGGCATGGGAATGCTAGTAGATAAGACAGATTTAGGTTTTGGTAAGCGATCGTGGCGCTATTCTATGTTAGCGAAGAATGGCGTAGTTGAAAAGATGTTTATTGAGCCAGACGAGCCAGGAGATCCCTTTAAAGTGTCGGATGCAGACACAATGCTCAATTACATCAACCCCGGAGCCGCAAAGCCCAAAGCTGTTTCTTTGTTTACGAAAGTGGGTTGTCCTTTCTGCGCTCGTGCGAAGGATATGCTGAAGCACAATGGTATTGATTACGAAGAAATCGTTTTAGGTAAAGATGCTTCCACACGCACTTTAAAAGCGGTTACAGGTGCGACAACAGTTCCCCAAGTATTTATCGATGGTAAATTAATTGGGGGTTCTGAAGCCTTAGAAGCTTATTTAACAGTAAAATAAGTCTCTTATGTAACGATTTTTCGTCATTCCACACGATTGTAGAGACGTTCCGCACCGAACGTCTCTACGAGGGTTTTTTGGTAAAATGAGGGATCATATCTACCATTCTCCGGTCGTCAGATCCCCGACAACTTTTACGAAATCGGGGATCTCCCAAACCAGTTGGTTAAAATTTATGCGGCGTTGTCACTCCTCATGTAACAATTTATGAAGGAATATTAATTACATAAATGAGGATTGGTGGAAATGGATGTAAGTCTGATAGTGTCTAACATCTTGAATCCACCTGTATTAGCTTTCTTTTTGGGGATGTTGGCAGTTTTGCTCAAGTCTGATCTAGAAATTCCCCCACCTTTGCCGAAGCTGTTTTCACTGTATCTTTTGTTTGCGATCGGGTTTAAGGGAGGTGTGGAATTAGTCAAAAGTGGCATCAATCAAGAAGTAATTATAACGCTTTTGGCAGCAATATTAATGGCGTGTATTGTCCCGATTTATACATTTTTTATCCTGAGGATAAAACTTGACGCTTATAATGCGGGAGCGATCGCTGCTACTTATGGTTCTATTAGTGCTGTTACCTTTATTACTGCTAGTTCATTCCTGACTCAACTGGGTATTAGCTTTGATGGCTACATGGTTGCAGCTCTTGCCCTGATGGAATCACCAGCAATTATTGTCGGTATAGTTTTAGTGAATTTATTCGCAGCAGAACCTGGTAAAAGTGAATTTTCTTGGTCAGAAGTGCTACGAGAAGCTTGTTTAAATAGCTCTGTATTTCTACTAATTGGCAGCCTCGTCATGGGTGTATTGACAGGTGAACATGGTTGGGAAAAGTTGAAACCTTTTACCCAAGATATGTTTTACGGTGTCCTCACCTTCTTTTTATTGGATATGGGATTGCTTGCTGCTAAAAGAATAAAAGATTTACAAAAAACAGGTGCTTTTCTGATTTTATTTGCCATACTTATTCCAATTGTCAATGCCGGAATTGCTTTAGTGGTTGCCAAACTGATTGGCATGTCGCAAGGAGATGCACTATTGTTTTCCGTACTGGGTGCAAGCGCTTCTTACATTGCAGTTCCCGCAGCGATGCGGCTAACTGTTCCTGAGGCAAATCCTAGTTTGTATGTTTCTACAGCCTTGGCAGTGACATTCCCATTTAATATTATTGTGGGCATTCCTCTATATTTATACGGCATTAATATGTTTTGGAGATAAAATTATGGAGTCAGTTAAACGGATAGAAATCGTTGTCAATTACGTTGAACTTGCGAAGATTTTAGAAGCTTTAGAAAAAGCAGGTGTACCCGGTCATACAGTTATTCGCAATGTTGCCGGCAAAGGTAAAAGAGGAAGCGTGAGTGATGATTTGGCAATGACTATGTTAGACAATGTTTATGTTATTGCTTTCTTTCCCCCCGAAAAAATGTCTTCGGTGGCAAATTATATTAGACCTATTCTAAATAAGCTAGGGGGGACGTGTTTTATTTCCGATGCGATGGAATTGCTAACAACTAGATGCGTTGGTAGTGAAACTTAATTTATCTAGTCGGTGCTTCTCGCAGAGAAGCGCAGACTACGAATTTATCGCGTCACTGCACCAAGTTTAAAAATGATTGGTGTAGTCTATTAGGAACTAAAAATATCATTTTCGGACGAACATTTTTTGGTTGTTCTGTTATCTGTACAAATTTTGCCTTCACATGTCTAAAAGATTTATCCTTAGGTTTGACAAAGGCAAAAATTAGATAATTTAATGTTTCCAGATATTTAAATAAACGTTTGTCAGGATAAACTTCTGATAAAATTAACGGTTGATCTCGTGTAATTAAATTTCTGGCTCCCAGCAATACATCAAAGTCAGCACCCTCAACATCGGTTTTAATTGCTGTCACCTTTAACTGAGCATTAACTAGCGCAAAGTTATCAAGTGTATTAACCTTGACGTTTACACAGCCAACACTCTCAGAAGCTTTTTTGAGATGGCTGAACTCAGGTAATCCGGCAATATTAAATTGCATTTCTCCGACTTCTGAGTAAACTGCTTCTTGCACAAGAATAATATTGTCAACTTTTAAAGCATTTTTTTGTAAGGTGGCAATACTTCTTGGGTCTGGTTCAAAAGCGTAAACGCTGCGACAATAAGGAGCAACAAGTAAAGAATAATATCCAATATTAGCACCGACATCTAAAAAAGTTTTATCTTCTTCTAAGTGCTTAATTAAATATTCTTCACTTCCCCAATCAACAGAGCCATTATTTAAAAAGACTTCTGTCCCAAAGCGACTATTTCGCGGAAGTTCCATGACAATTCCATTTTGGAGTTTGATGGTATTATCAATTCTCAAAATACGCTTGCAAATTTGTCTTATTGGATATCGGTATAAAAATTTATAATAACCAACTTCCTGAGCGAGATGCCAATCCAGCATAAGCTGACAAGTTCCTCAATTGTTTCAGTCATTCTAACTATATTAGCTGTAAGCAATCTGACAGTGTAGAGACGTTGTATTGTCACGACTTGATAATTCAAGACAGATAATTAAAGAACCCTTGACTTTAAATCTCTCATCCTGGTAAAATTTAACAGACCAATAGGTCGGATATTTTTGATGTCTAAAGGCGAAGAAACCAAAGAAAAAATTCTGCAACAAGCAGCGGAACTGTTTAACCAACAGGGATATTCTGGTTCGTCGATTTCTGACATCATGCGGGTGACAGGATTGCAGAAAGGGGGAATTTACAATCACTTCAAAAGCAAAGATGAGCTAGCGTTGTTAGCTTTTGATTATGCGATCGCTCAAATCAGAGAGC
>JBPCQW010000212.1:0-7105 GCA_050997715.1 Hassallia sp. | reverse complement strand
GTTGTAGCCTGCGCTCGTCTGGCTTTGTACGCGCAACGCCCCAGGCTTCCAGCCTGAGGGCAGGTGATTTGGGATTAATTCGCTTTCACAGTGATTGTCACGGTTTTGGTCGTCCAGCCGCGATTTGAACTTATAACCTGTACGTCACGGGTAGGAGGTATTTCATCAGGATCGGCACTAATAGCTGACAAAAGTTTGTCAAGCGGATCGCCGCCTCTGGGTGTATTCTCGTCGTATTCATCGAATGATTGTTTTCTCGCTTTAATCGGTTTGTCCAGCGATGGTAATTCTAGCCAGCGAAACTTAGCAGATCCGACTGTAGCAAAGACTTTTAAAATGTCTTTACGTTCTTGATAACCCTCTGGCAAGCTAACTTTTACAGGAATCAATTCTTCTTGTCCGGGAGCAAAAGGTACAAAAGATGCCCCATCTTCTAATATGTCAAATTGAGAAATAGCCCAATCTGACTGGAGATCCATGACGACAACATTCAGGTCTTTGTCAGACTCATTCTTGATATGTAAAAATGTATTTTCTCCAGCTTGTAGTGTTTGCTTAGTAGGGTCAGATAATGGCTTTTTGTCTTTGTCAGTTAACTGAACTACCAACTTGTTAGTTAAAACTGAAAGATTATCAAGCTCTTGGGCAGCCTGATATTTAGTCAGATGAACTAAGCGCTTAACTACACTTTCAGCCGCATCACGATCGCTTACTAAGACCGCTGGTCGTAAATTGGGAAATGGTGTACCGTTGCGATCGCATATTTCATACTCACCCAAAGCATTAATCGCAACTTGATAGTGTTCACCTTCAGATACTAACTCTACCCAACCCTTACCACTTCTCGGAATCGCAGCTTTGACGGCTGTGAGTGCGGCTGTTTGAATTTTCAGCAATTCTGAGGGTAGCACCTGATTTTTCGGTAGTTGATTCGTGCGATCGTCTTTTTTCTCAAACAAACGAATTCGCCGCACAAGTGCGATTGGGGCTGATAGCATGATTGCTGGAGATGCTTGTTCTATAATTTTGCCACGGAGCGAATCTGGGTCAATCACAGCCCAAGCATCTGCGGGAGTAATATCTGCCGTAACTTGTGCGATCGCTAATGGCTTATTGTTCTCGCTAAAATCTGTTGTACCTGGTGCATAAATGGCAAATCTTGCCCCTTCACCGAGTCCCTGAGCGCTACCTGCATCTAATTGCACCCGATTTCTACCAGTATCAACCTTGAGAACATTTACTGTATAATGTACATCTGCGTAACTTCTGCCAAAAACTTGACGTTCACCCTCGCCAAATAGCATCGGCGTTTGGGTTTGAAATTGACTTTGGACTTTGGCGTAAACGCGATCGTAAAGTGACTTATATGTCAAGTCTGGACTTGGACTATTTAAAGTATCTAGTATCCAGTAGGTAAGCGCTCCATTACTCTCGTTACCATTGAATACAGACTCAAAAGCATACTCCGAAGGGCGACAAGCTGCTAACAAAACATAATCTCGCGATTCCGGAAGCCAATCACCTGCATTAGCTTTGCGACCTGTTCCCCCTGTAAGTTCAAGCCAGTTTTCGATTAATTCCTCACGCGATGCTACTAAGCTGTCTGTAGGTCGTGATGTCGTGTCTGGCTCTCCTTCCAGTCCTCGAATTGCCGTATCCCCTCGTGTAGTACCTCCAGAGTGACAGCTATCAAACACCACTGTCACAATTAACCCCTTATTTACCATATTTTTCAGGAGTTTTGCGATCTCAACGTCTCGGAGATAGCGTTCGTTTGTTTTGGCAATATCCATCGGTACAAGCGCTTCATCAGGTTGTCCGGCGCCCTTTAATTCTGGATAGATTGTCTTTGCACGTCCCCCATGACCAGAATAATGAATATAAACTTGGTCGTCTTTTTGAGCTATCTCAGTAATTGCGTGAAACTTGGCAACAATATTTTCGTAAGTAGGCAATTGGTCTTGAGGTTCGGGTGGTTCCACAGCACCTGTATTAGAAGATGTCAGCTTAAAAATTTGCTTCGGCTTCTGCGTCTTCTTGAGGTAATCCTCTACTTGTTTAATATCGCGTACACATCCTCCAAGGCTGGGATAAAAACTTCCATCTGGCAATTTACCTGGTAGGTAGTAGTCAATACCAATTAGTAAGGCGTATAAGTTGGGTATTTGAGTTGTTTGTTCAGTCATCTTTGCGTTCTCATATGTTGCACCTTTAAACTCATACAAGCTTGTTTTCTGAATTACGGAATTGAATCTTCTGAAAGACAATATGCCCAACTTTTCGTCTCGTTCCCACGCTCTGCATGGAAACGCATTGTGGGAGGCTCTGCCTCCGGTCAGATCGGATGAGACAGCAGCCCACAGAATTGCGTAACAAGGCACAGCCTTGTTACGAGTGAAATAATTACGCAATGAAATTTCATAAATTCAAAAACAGTGCATTACCTCAGTTGAAATTTTTGGAGTGTATTCTAAGCAATAGGGGCACGCTTTCAAGCCTGCCCCTAGATGTTGAATATTTATAAATTATGAGTGATGCTAAATCCTGATTTATTAATTAAATGCTGCTTTAAGAGCCTCATCTACTTGATTCAAAGAATTTATTGCTTTTTCAATCAGTTTATCTTGTTGTTTTTCTGAATCAGTGTCAACAGCATCATTAAAAGCTTGTATGGCATTTTCTATTTTGTTTGCACTATCACCCATTCCACCTTTTTTTAAAGCAGTCGCGGCATTTTTTAAATGTTCCATAGCATTGTCAAAATACTCTGCCGCATCTGCATCACTTTCAGCATCAGCTGCATTATTCATTGCTTTTAAAGCTGAGTCGAGATTTTCGTCAGCATCTTTGACATACTTGGTTTTAATGTCAGCTACCAAGATTGAAGAGGTGGAGTGATGATTTACGCTAACACTTGCTGCCATTGCTGGATTGGCAGACAAAAAACTAGCGATCGCTATATTGGATAGCAAAAATGCTCTTAATAATTTTTTCATTTTCATAATTCCAAACCCCGGTTTTTATTGATATAAAGAAAGTCACGCAAATTAATCGAAGTTTCTGTAATAAAGCTTATTTGCTTTCGTCTGATAAACTTCTACAACTTGGCATAATTATTCTTTCATCGTCAATATAAAAACGCTGGTTTATCGACTTTTTATATTTGTTCTGCAAATATACGGATATAACATTCCTACTCAGGAATTGAGCGCTATTAGCGCTCACTACAAATATAAAAAAAGGATAGGTAATTTACCTATCCCAGAAATAATCTATTTAGTAGAGACGTTCCACTGGAACGTCTTTACGTGGAACGTCTCTATTAAGTTCCAGAAGTCCAAGAGTTGATGTACTCATCTTGATCTGCTGTGAGGGTATCAATTTCAATTCCCATCGCTTGCAATTTCAACAAAGCAATGTTTTGATCGACTTCGGTAGGAATTGAGTGCAAACCAGGTTGCAGCTTACCTTTATTGGTGACGAGATATTCGGCTGCTAAAGCTTGGTTAGCAAAGCTCATATCCATTACTGCACTGGGGTGTCCTTCAGCAGCAGCAAGGTTGATTAAGCGTCCTTCACCGAGAACGACGATTGATTTACCGCTATGCAGGCGATATTCTTGAGTGAAAGGACGAACATTTTTAACTTCTGTCGTTTTTTCAGCCAAGGTTTTTAGGTCAATTTCCAAATCGAAGTGACCGGAGTTACAAACAATTGCACCATCTTTCATGACATCGAAATGTTCGCCGCGAATGACGTGTTTGTTACCAGTAACTGTGATAAACAAATCGCCAGCGCGTGCAGCTTCCGCCATTGGAAGGACGCGGAAACCATCCATTACGGCTTCAATTGCTCTAATGGGGTCAATTTCGGTGACAATTACGTTTGCACCGAGTCCGCGAGCGCGGAGTGCGGTTCCTTTGCCACACCAGCCGTAACCAACTACGACGATGTTTTTACCCGCAAGCAAAATGTTGGTAGCGCGGATAATACCGTCTAAGGTTGATTGACCTGTACCGTAGCGGTTGTCAAAGAAGTGCTTGGTGTCTGCATCGTTGACGTTCATCGCGGGAAATGTCAGCACACCGTCACGGAACATGGCACGCAAGCGCACGATTCCGGTTGTGGTTTCTTCGGTGGTGCCAATCAAGTCAGCGATTTGATGTGGACGTTGTTGAATTAAAGTTGCAACTACATCAGAGCCGTCATCAATAATGATGTTAGGACGATGATCTAAGGCTATTTGGACGTGACGGTGATAAGTGTCGTTATCTTCACCTTTGATGGCAAAGACGGGAATGTCGTAATCGGCGACGAGACACGCGGCTACGTCATCTTGAGTTGAGAGAGGATTGCTAGCAATCAGGACGGCATCTGCACCACCTGCTTTGAGAGCGATCGCCAAATGCGCTGTTTCTGTTGTTACGTGGCAGCAAGCTGAAATCCGAACCCCTGCAAAGGGTTTCTCTTGAGCGAAGCGATCGCGAATTTGGCGCAATACTGGCATTTCGCGTCCAGCCCATTCTATGCGCTGTCTTCCCAAGGGAGCTAGGGCGAGGTCTTTAACCTCGTGCTTTAATCGGGGAGAAGTTGCGGTCATCAAAAGTTCCTCAAAAATGTAAAAAACATACGTAATACTCTACGTACTTTAATAGAGTATTCCATGAATAGCTATACTTAGCTAATTCTAAGCAACTAAATCAAGGCTTCTTTGCACTAGCTTGACGTTTGAGGGCAATAATGTCAACTTTATTTACTTTTTCTTTGCCTTAACTTTATGTTTTGTCAGGAGGCAGGAGGCAAGAGTTATAAAAATTCTTCCCCCACTCTCCCTCTCCCCCTCTCCCTTGTCCCCCCAGTCCCCACATTTTATGCGTCATCTGTCTAGGGATAGATGAAAAATGCAAAAAATCAGCTCTTAGATTATAAGGATTTGTGAAAACTTAACTATAGGCAGGTACATTCACTCAAATTGATTTAGGACGATGGTTTTAGGTTTTGCTTGAGGAGGTGTTTTATTGCGCTTTAAATTTTTGGCTATGCTACGCTACGCCATACGGGTTCTACGATATAAGCGCCCTTCAGGTTCGCCAGTCGCACGCCAGGTGCAACAACGGAGGGAACCTCCCTTCTCCTTACGGAGACGCTTGGCGAACGGGTTCAACACTTTGGCGGGACGGTACAGGCAACCGCCAAGTGTTTCACCGCAACGCACTGGCTCCTCAAGGCGCTTAACCCGCGCACGGCGCTGGACTCACTTTCAAAAGTTGGTTTGGATTGCAATTGGGGCGATCGCCTGCTTAATAATTGTCACTAATTTTGATGTGCCAAAAGCTACGGCGCAGATACCATTTTTACCAACTCTGCAATCACCCAAATTAAGAATTAATGACTCAGAAAAAACAATTGTTAATGACTCAATTTATTTGGATGGTCGGCGTTTATTTCAAATAGCGGATACAAGGGCAAATCTTCCACAGCGTTTAGAAGATATCCAACAAGCTGTAGATAGAATTAGCCAAAACTACTTTCAAATGCCTGATGCGAAGCTTAAGGTGCAAATCGACCACGCTGCAAACGCCTCACCAATTATTCGCGTCAATGGCAATTATCTCATGACGGTAACACAAGAGGATGCCAACATCAGACAACAAGACCCGGAAAGTTTGGCAGAAGAACTTAAGCAATTATTGCTGCAAAAATTACCACAGGCGAAAGAAGAGCGAAAAAGTCAGTTTTTAATCTATCAAGGTAAAATTGCCGCCGCAACTGTACTAGGGATGATTATCATCAGTTGGGGTGTATATAGCTGGCAATGTCGATCTAGAAATTCAGTACAGCCAATTCCCTCAGCAACACCTGCGACGAAACCGATTACGGTACAGCTGAATCGACAGCAAAATCGACATATTCAAGAAGCAAAGCGGCGACTGTTTCAGCTAGCGCAGGCAATGATTTGGGGAGGGGGCTGGTTTTTCATCCTTGGTCTATTTCCTTACACGCGATCGCTTCAAATCGCAATTCTTAGAGCGGCGAAAATTCCTTTGCAAGTGGGTCTTGTGCTGCTGTTAACTTATGTGGCAGTGCGTCTTACCTATGCTTTAACTGACCGCTTCGCCTCTGCTTTAATCAACAGTAGTACTTTATTGACTCAGGAAACTACCGAACGGCTTCAGTTACGAGTTTCTACGATTTCTGGTGTGACTAAAAGTATTGCTACCTTTGCTTTGCTCATAGTTGCTATTTTATTAACTCTGACAGTATTGGGAATAGATGTTATTCCCTTGCTTGCTGGTGCCAGTTTAGTTGGTGTGGCGCTATCTTTGGCTTCTCAAAGTTTAATTAAAGACGCAATTAACGGCTTTTTGATTATCCTGGAAGACCAGTACGCCTTAGGTGATGTCATTGCCGTGGGTGAAGTGGGAGGCTTAGTAGAAAATCTGAATCTGCGGATGACTCAGGTCCGCGATGCAGAAGGACGCTTAATTACAATTCCCAACAGCGAAATTAAAATTGTTGCCAATCTTTCTAGTCGGTGGTCACGCGCAGATTTAAATATCCCCGTTAGCTATCAAACCAATATTGACAACGCTTTGGAATTAATTGAAGATATTGCCTTCAAGATGGATCGAGATCCGCTATGGCAAGAGCAAATTGTGGAAACGCCGAAAGTTTTAGGAGTAGATAATTTTGGCGATCGCGGTTTGATAATTCGTGTATGGATTAAGACACAGCCCCTCAAGCAATGGGATGTAGCGCGAGAATTTCGCCGTCGTTTGAAAATCGCTTTCGACAAAGCGGGAGTTTCTATTCCCTTACCTCAACAAGCGATTTGGGTCAATGATGCTCAATTGCTGAAATCTCAGTTTGATGACAAGATGAATTAATTATTGGGAACGTGGAAACGTGGGCATTTTTTCTTTTTGTCTCCTCACCTCCCCATCCTCCCCTCTCAAGAACTCTCCCCATCTGCAAGGGTCTAAATTAGGTGGGAAAACAAAAAACTCTACTCCGTTGAAAAGTCCTTTGTGGTGAAGCGCGATCGCCTCTATCAAGCGGAAAAACACTATCGGAATCCATAAGCCTAATCTATCGCTGTAAAAGT
>JBPCQW010000052.1:0-3962 GCA_050997715.1 Hassallia sp. | reverse complement strand
GGGGGGACAAGGGGACAAGGGGACAAGGAGGGCAAGGAGACAAGGAGGAATTTATTGCCCGATATCCCTCATCTCCCTCATCTCCCCCATCTCCCTCATCTCCCTCATCTCCCCCATCCCCCCATCCCCCCCTCCTCCCCTCCCTCATAAAGGCAGCTGCTTTTGGTTTATCGTTAGGATTGGCGTTTTTAGTAAAGCAAACTGCGTTATTCTTTTTGTTAACGCCGATCGCTTGGGTAGGATTTGCAACGTTACGTCAACGACGTTGGGGACGTTTAGCACAGCTACTAGGTAGTTTATACTTGTCTGTGTTGGTATTTGCTCCCTGGTATCGCACCAATTGGTTAATTATCCTCACTTCTGGTAAACGAGCAACAATAGATTCTGCGATCACTGAACATGACGCACCTTTAAATACACTACAAGCTTGGACTTATTATTGGCATCAATTACCAAATCAAGTTTCTTTACCTTTATTACTTGTACCTATATTTGCCTTACTACTCTATTGGGGACATGTTAAGGAAAAAGGACAGGGAGGACAAGGAGGACAGGGAGACAAGGAGAATAATTCTTTCCCCCCCTCTCCCTCATCTCCCCCCCTCTCCTACTCCCTCAAATGGATCGCAATATTTTGGATAGGAAGTTATATACTTTCATCCCTCAACCCTAACAAGGACGATCGCTATGTCTTACCTTATTTACCAGTACTATCATTGTTTTTGGCTTATGGGTTAAGTTGTTCTCGTCATCTTTGGGGAAAGCGTACCCGCTTTTATACTGTTGGTTTGGCAATAATTTTGATGTTATTCAACTTGTTTCCTGTGGGAGGTGTTTTGGGTGGTTGGATGACGCAAACTTTAAGTCCGCGATCGCAGTCTTATCCTTATTTTGGAATTGAGTTACCGCACCGACAAGTAATTGCCCAAATTATCCAAACAGAACCATATCTACGTTCTACGCTGGGAGTTTTGCCTTCAACCGCAGAAATTAACCAGCACAATTTCAATTATTATGGAGCTTTAGAGAACTTTCAAGTTTATGGACGACAGGTAGGAACAAGAAAAAAGTTTCTTGAACAAGATAGGCGATCGCTTTCTTGGTTTCTCACCAAAACTGGCAATCAAGGTTCAATTCCCGAAACCCAAGCTGCCATAGTCGAAGCTGTGCAAACATCACCAGATTTCGAGTTAAATAAGTCTTGGAAGATAAGCGATCGCAGTATTCTGAAACTTTATCATCAAAAGCTGCCACCCGTAGAAGTAAAATCTCTATCGGCAATAACTCACCCTGGGATTATTCTATCACGAGTCACAGTCCCCAAAAAAGCGCCGCCAGGAATACCTGTACCTGTAACTTATGAGTGGTCTGGCTCCTCGCAAGAGTTACAACAAGGTTTGGTATTATTAACTTGGCAAAACAGCGATAATTTTAAATGGTTACATGACCACGGAATCGCGATGGGAGCTTTGCATTCTACTTCAAACCAGCATTTATCAGTTATTGAAAGGATGGCGATGCTACCAAGTGCTGATACAGTAGCAGGAACTTACACCTTAGAAGCAACTTATCTCAACCGAATTTCTGGTGAAACTTATCCGATTAAAGTGCCAAAAGTCACTTTGGAAATTGACCCTAAAGCCACCGCAACACCAGCACCGGAGTTAGATTTAGTAACGCAATTACGCATATTAGGAGCTAATTTATCTAAAGGTGCATCAGCACTAGAGCAAGTATTTAATGATATAGGACGTATTAATCAATACGACCCAATACAGGATTATTTGGTACAAGGAAGATTAACTTTAGCATATAGATTAGAGCATATTGCTCAAAATCGTGATTGGGCTTATGCTTTAGCTTTAGCAAACGTATTGCAAATAAGAGTGAATGATGCGATCGCATCTTTTACTAAAGTAACTCAGTTAGACGCAGAAAATCCATATGCTTACGGCTATCTAGCATTTGTTCATCTCTACAATTGGCAACCGGTAGCAGCACAAAAATCCCTAGAACCTGGTTTAGCCAAAAACCCTAATATCACTGAACTAAAGGGACTTTCAGCAGTTGCTTACCTCATGCAAGGAAACATAATTAAAGCATGGCAGATTTATAGGGACTGGGGAATGGGGACTGGGGATTAGGGACTGGGGAGACAAGGGGGACAAGGGGACAAGGGGACAATGAGAATAATTCTTTCCCCCCATCTCCCCCTCTCCTTGTCTCCCCATCCCCCCATCTCCCCTTTTCCCCTCCTACAATTCGCCATTCTCCAAATATTCCATCCATATTGATTCTAATTGAACAATACCAATAGGTTTGCTGAGATAGTCGTTAGCACCAGCTTCCCACAAGCGTTCCGTAAGGTTGCTCCCCTCCGCATCACGCTCTAGAGTCATTCCCATTGGTATCATAATTACCACTGGCAAATCTTGCCAAGAAGGTGTTTGTCGCACAAGATTCAGTAAATCCCATCCGCTGACATCTCCACTTAAATGCACATCCAACAAAATTAAATCTGGTTGAAAATTTCTTACCCAATGCAAGAAGCGGTTTGAGTCACGAGTTTTCTCCACTTGATAGCCAATTGTCTGGAGATAATCTTGTAGCAATGTAGCAGTGTTTTCCTCGTCTTCCACAAGCAAGATGCGTTTATTAGTTGTAGTAGCTGGGACACTCGGACTAGGGGAGACAGGAAAAGAAACAAAAGAAGAATTATTTTCTTTCCCCCACTCCCCCACTGCCCCGCTCCCCCACTCTTCTACTGGGGTTGGATCTGGCAGAAACAGCATAAATTGACTACCTTCTCCCAAAATCGATTCTACTGTCACATCTCCACCATGCATTCGTGCTAACTTGCGTGTCAAAGCTAAACCTAAACCAGTACCTTCGTACTCACGATTTAAGCGACTGTCAAGCTGTTTAAACGGTTCAAACAAAAATTGAAATTGATTTGAGTCAATACCAATACCTGTATCTGAAACTGTAAATATCATCCCTTGCGGTACTTTTTTCACCGTTAGGGAGACTTTACCCGCTGGGGTGAATTTAATCGCATTCGTCAGCAGATTCAGTAGCATTTGTTTAATTAGTCGCTCGTCGGCAATGCAAACATCTGCCTCTGGATATATTTCTGTTGTGAGTTGCAATTTTTTTTCTAAAGCGCGATCGCACACTGTCGATATTACAGAGTTAAAAATATCTTGCACTTGCAAAGGTAACAGTGTTAATTCTTCTTTGCCGGCTTCTACCTTAGACAAATCAAGAATATCGTTAATCAGTGCCAGCAACTGTTCACCACTACTATATATATAATTTACATATTCTTGTTGCTTATCATTGAGTGTGCCAACTATTTTTTGTTGCAGCAACTGAGATAAGCCCATAATTGCATTTAGAGGTGTACGCAGTTCATGACTCATAGTTGCTAAAAATTCACTTTTTGCCCGACTGCTTACTTCTGCTGCTTCTTTAGTTTTAAGCAATTTCAACTCAGTCTGCTTGCATTCTGTGATATCTTCTATAGTGGTGAGAAAAAACTCAGGTTGATTATTTGTGTCGCAAATCAAAGAAACCGAAATCTGAGTCCAAACTAAGCTACCGTCTTTATGTTGAAAACGTAATTCTTTCTTAAAGTGATGTCTTGCAACAAGCCGCTCCGCGTCTACGCTATTTTCTGCTACTGTTTGTTGGTAGTCTAAATCTGTAGTCCAATCTTCCGGATAAATATAATCTGTGAGGCGTTTGTCGCATAACTCTTCTTGATTGTAACCTAGTATCTGACATAACGCCGGATTACTATGTGTTATTCGTTCATCCATATTTGCAAAGCTAATACCAATAGAAGAACGCTCAAACAGTGCCCGAAATTTTGCCTCAGTTTTTTTCAGTGCTGACTGTGCAGCGTTTCGTTTGCTGGTTTCGATTGCTAGTTTGACGAAATCTGCAATCGAGGCAGCAAA
>JBPCQW010000022.1:0-23314 GCA_050997715.1 Hassallia sp. | reverse complement strand
GCCTTAGAGCTTCTTGTTTCATCTCTTGCCGAATGTTGAGAGGCATAATTTCCGGAACTTTGATAAGTCCCTCTCGCTTAAACTTTTGATAAAGCAATGGCAAAGAATCTTGACAAAAATTCCTAGTGATATTGTCTTGAATCTGCTGTTCCCAATTGCTGACTATTGCGACTTTTGTCATTTTACTTCTTCAGTTCCTTTCTACAGTTTTTAATTATGCATTTTTTTTTCCTATCCCAGTATATACTAAACATTTTTTAATATTTTTATTTGTGCAGGCATTTTTCAAAATTAAGGAAGAAGTTGCAAACAAAAATGGGGAATTAGTTGGCGATTTTAACCTCCAACAACTCGTGATAAATGCAAAAAACTGGGCTTTTGTCAAGAGTAGAAAGAAAGGTGATAAATACAGTTTTAGAACATGTTTTTGGAGATATTCAGATCAACATAGCAAGTATTCCACAAAACAATCATATTTACAAGCAAACTTAAGGCTGCAAATTGTTCTTCTTACCCCTTGCGATATCTTTGAGGCAATTAGACTCGTCCATGAAGTTGACTATTTTTGAAACGACCCAAGCCAGAGACTTCACCACTTTCACCACGATTAATTTAGCTAAGAGTCCAGCAGTAGGTCTCATCATTAATATAGGACGGCAGGTATAAACTTTCTTCATGCACCCGAATTGACTTATGGCTTTAGCTAAGGTATGAAGCTGATTGCCTCGTTGCTTTTAAGGCATTGCTTGCTCTTAGTTCGCCTATTCTATAGGCTGGAGTGTAGGAAACCGCTGTAATAAAAGCCTTATAACCTTTTCTGCCAATCTTCGGCTCGAAAATTGCGATCGCACGAATATGCGAGCAAATTTTCTTAGATAGAATTGATATTATAAAAACTTCATTCATAATATAAACGCATTCCTGGGCTAAACTAATCATAATCTGAGGAGTTCATAAGAGTGCAAATATGGCAAATAAAATTGGGCGATTACTCCCGCTGAGTTTTATCAGCTTCTGCTTTTGTGTAGGCATTAGTATGGGAATCTTTATCCGCTTTGGGCAAGTGCAGCGATCGCAAGCTGCAACAAGTGAGGAAGCTATACCTCTTTTACCAGGATATGAGCCAGAATACACACCGGAGCCAAGTTTTGATTTGCCTGAATCTGATTACATCACGATTCAAGCTGTGGGGGATGTGATTCCCGGTACTAATTACCCTAATTACAGACTTCCACGCGATCGCAATCAGCTAATACCAAAGTCGGTAAGAGCATACTTGCAAAGAGCCGATTTATTATTTGGTAATCTTGAAACTAGCTTAACTACCTATCCCTATTCATCTAAAGATATCAATCAAGGGCAAACTTTTGCCTTTCGTTCCCCACCAATATATGCTCAACTGTTTGCTGATGTTGGCTTTGATGTTTTCAATATGGCAAACAATCATTCATTAGATTTTGGGAAAGCGGGATTTCGAGATACAGTTAACAATCTTGCCGCAGTTGGTATCGACACTTTAGGTCATAAAAATAAAATTCTTTATAAACAAGTTCGTAATATTCCGGTAGCGATGATTGGATTTACTACCTATGATATTTTTAATTCAATCCAAGATATAGAAACAGCTAAAGCACTCGTTCAAGAAGCTAGAAGAAACGCTAATCTAGTAATTATTTCAATGCAGGCTGGAGCGGAAGGAACGGGAGCAATGCATATTAAAGATAAAACAGAATATTTCTATGGAGAAGACCGAGGAAATTCGATGAAATTTGCTCGAATAATGATTGATGTCGGCGCAGATTTGGTTATTGGACATGGACCTCACGTTCCTAGAGCAATGGAAATCTATAATGGTAAACTTATAGCTTATTCATTAGGAAACTTTCTCGGATACCGAACTTTATCAACAGAAGCCGAAACCGGTTACTCAATGATTTTAGAAGTAAAAATGAATTCATATGGAGAATTAGTTGGAAGTAAAATTATCCCCGTCCGCATGAATCAGCAGGGAATTCCGCATATAGATCAGCGTTTTACAACTGTCAGTCTTTTGCGTTATTTGAATAAAAATGATTTCCCTGATAAGCCGATGAAAATTAATAAAAAAGGAGAAATTGTCTTAGCGAATATAAAATAATAAAATTTTAGTAAGCGTTTCAACGCTTATTTGGGCACTTTAGTGCCCACTACTTAATAAAAGGTGCAGTTTAATGGACGCATATACTCTAGTCAGTTGCGACTTTCACGACGAATTAGAATCGCTGGCGACATTGCGCCAAGAATGCCTGATTGTATATAAAAATGCTAATGATGAGGTAATTAAGGTGCAAGGGCGGATTGTCGATGTTTATGCAGCAAATCAGGCAGATTTTCTTAAGGTGAAGGATGGGACAGAAATTCGGTTGGATCGTATTGTATCGGTCAATGATAAGTTAGTTTCTTTTGATTGCACATTTTAAGCAGTGGTGTGTGCTGACATGGGAAATTTCCCGCAGAAGATAGAGGCATTATCCAACTGAATTTCATTATCTTCAAGAATGTATGAAGAAATGTTATCTCAAGGAGGCGGCTATTACTACTCAACTATCAAAGGATGTTATCCTTACAGAATGGCAGGATTCCTGCATTGCAGAAGTTATCAAACGTGCTACGGAAATTGCTGATTATTGTGCGCTAAACGCCAGCACGATTGATTATAATGGCGCTTTCCCGAAAAAGGAGTTTGAGTTAATTGCGAATAGTGGCTTGTTAGCCGCACCTTTACATCGAGGTTTTGGTGGGTGGGGTGCGGGAATTGATGCGAGTGTGACTCAACAACTGCTAATGCTATTAAAACAGATAGGGCGTGGCAACTTGGCGGTTGGGCGAATTTATGAGGGACATATCAATGCGTTGCAACTAATTCAAACTTTTGGTACTAAAGAACAAATCGCAACTTATGCAAGTGATGCACGCGATCGCCATAAAATATTTGGCGTTTGGAATGCAGAAGCATCTGATGGTGTTAAAATTATCCCCCTAGAGGATGGGAAATATCGCCTTGAAGGTTGTAAAACCTTTTGTAGTGGCTGTGGTTACGTTGAGCGTCCCTTTGTGAATGGAGTCTTACCCGATGGCAGTTGGCAAATGTGCATTGTCCCAATGGATGAAGTGGCAACGGTAAGCGATCCATCTTGGTGGGAACCTTCAGGAATGCGAGCAACAGCCAGCTATAAAGTAGATTTTAGCGGTATTGAGTTGCAGCAAAACGCCTTAATTGGTGAGCCTGGAGACTATTATAGACAGCCTTGGTTGTCTCTTGGAGTAATTCGGTTTGCAGCGGTGCAATTGGGTGGTGCAGAAGCACTATTTGATTCAACTCGCAAGTATCTCCAGAAGCTCGATTATACAAACGATCCATACCAAAGAGAACGACTGGGTAGAATGGCGATCGCTATAGAAACTGGTAATCTTTGGTTGCGATCGGCTGCGGATATGGTAGCAGCATATGCACCTGTGTTTGGTGGTTATCCGACGGTTGACAACCCCCAAGCAAATCAACTTGTCGCTTATGCAAATATGGTACGCACAGCAATTGAACAAATTTGCATCGATGTAATGCAGATGTGTGAACGTTCTGTTGGTACTCGCGGTTTGCTACCACCAAATCCGATGGAACGCATCATCCGGGATTTAACGCTGTATCTGCGTCAACCCGCGTTTGATGCTGCACTTTGTAGTGTAGGACAATATGTGTTAGCTGAAAGTAATCCGGCTTATTCGCTTTGGTTTAATGAATAATATCATCACAGGCTTATTACGTATATTGGAGAGACGTTCCATCGGAACGTCTCTACGAGGGTTACGATGTTTTTATTAGTGTTAATTAACCGGACATGATATGACTGCATCACCGCTAACTAATCCTGATGTTTTGCCTTATCGGTCTATCAAGGAAATTGCTTATAGTCCGGTGCTGATTGTTGCACCTCATCCCGATGATGAGACGTTGGGTTGTGGTGGTGCGATCGCTATGCTGCGTTCTTTAAATTGCGATGTATGCGTATTGGTTATTAGTAACGGTACGCTTTCTCACCCTAACTCTCAGAAATATCCTGCACCTTTGTTACAGGCATTACGCGAAAGCGAAACGCTGGAAGCTTTGACAAAGTTAGGCGTTAATCTTAATGATGTCACATTTTGCGGACTGCAAGATGGGTCAATTTCCACACAATATACCAGTGCAGTAGCAAGTTGTAGTGCTTATTTAACAGAAGTTGCGCCGCAAATTATCTTTTTACCGTGGCGGTATGATCCTCACTCAGACCACCGAGGAACTTCAAAGTTAATTCACACCGCTTTGGGTAATTTGGATTTATCACCCCGCATTATTGAGTATCCTATCTGGGATTGGGACCCACAGCAACGGGGAAACTTGACAGAATCGGAAAAAGTGACAAGTTGGCGTCTGGATATAGCTGCGGTGGTGGAATTGAAACAACAAGCGATCGCTTGCTATCGTTCTCAAATCACCAACTTAATTGACGACGACCCCGAAGGCTTTCGTCTGACACCAGAAATGCTTTTGAATTTCGCTCGTCCTTGGGAAGTTTATTTAGAAGTTGAAAATTAAACACTTTAATGAAACTAGCAATTTTTGATATTGATGGAACGCTGACTAAAACAAATGATGTTGATACCCAATGTTTTGTAAAAGCGTTTGCCCTAGACTTTGATATTAAAGACATTAACACAAACTGGGCTAGTTACGGACACACAACCGACTCTGGGATAACTTTGCAAATTTTTTACGAGTTTCTGGGACATGTTCCCGAAGTAAGTGAATTATCTCGGCTTCAGCATCGCTTTGTCGAATTGTTGCAAGAATGCTACACAGCGGATAATACATTGTTTGCTGAAATACCCGGAGCTTCTGTAATGTTGCGTAAATTGGCAGAAACAGAAGATTGGGCGATCGCTTTCGCAACGGGAGGATGGTATGCATCAGCTTGCATGAAGCTGGACAGTGCAGAGTTAGATGTTGGACAATTGCCCACAGCGTCTGCTGATGATGGGATTTCTCGTGAAGATATTGTCAAAACCGTAATATCAAGAGCGAAAGCGGTATATGCTCAATCAGATTTTGAAAAAATTGTTTGTATCGGTGATGCAATTTGGGATGTTTTAACTGCTGTGCAACTGCAACTAAATTTTGTCGGTGTCGCTAGCGGTGAACAGAAGAGAACTTTACAGGATGCAGGAGTTGAGCAGATAATCGAAGACTTTGTAAATTTTGATAACTTTGTCGAAGCTTTGGACACTGCAAGTATCCCCAAGCCAGAAAAATTATTAGAGATACAAAAGCGTTCACAAAGTGACTCTGAAAGAGTATCGCTTCCCCCAAGTTATTTTGAAGCTCTTTATGGAACCGATGCCGATCCGTGGAAATTTGAAACTAGCGAATACGAAGCTCAGAAATATACTGTCACAATCGCTGCTTTACCCAAACGCTATAAATCTGCTTTTGAAATTGGCGGATCAATTGGTGTTTTGACTGAAAAACTAGCTTCTAAATGTGACTTTCTTCTTTCAATTGATGTATCAAAGCTAGCTCAAGAAAAAGCAATACAGCGCTGTCAGCACTTAAAGCAAGTGCGATTTCAAATCATGCGCTTACCAGAACAGTATCCTGAAGAAACGTTTGATTTAGTTTTGGTGTCAGAAGTTGGATATTACTGGTGCTGGGAAGACTTGCAAAAAGCCAAGCAGTGTATTTTAGAACATTTGGAACCTGGGGGACATTTACTTTTAGTTCACTGGACACAATATGCGCGTGATTATCCCTTAAATGGCGATCAAGTTCACGATTCATTTATGGAGTTAACCCCCACTAATTTACGGCATTTAAAAAATCAACGTGAGGAACAATATCGGCTTGATTTATTTGAGCGGGTGTGATTTCCCATATTTGTTTTGTTTGCTACAACAGGTTTTAGCTATCACTATTTCGCCTTATTTCATGGTCAATAATTTCCTTAACAAATTCTGGGATTTCTTTGTTCAATCTTGCAGCCTGTTGTTTTAGTGTTTCATAATTATCAATATCATCTCCTTGCCATATAAGGTCTATTCTCCGGACTTGTCGCATGGCAATATGAGTATAATTTTCTGGATATGCCCAATAACAAGATAAGCATATAGATTTGTCCTTTATGCTTTTCCAATTTTCACAATGCTCACATGACCAAGATTTAGCCCTATTAGCAGAACCACAAAGTAGCATGAAGTTTTCTGGCTCTAAATCTGGTTCTCCGTCTACTTCAAATGGTACACGATGATCTATCTGTAATTCCCGTTTCTCAACCTCTTCTAAATAAATAAAGCATTTACAGCCATATCTATTAATCAATTCATCTTTTAATTGTTTCGATAAACCTGTTCTACCGGATAATCTGGAAAATCTTGCTTTAGTAATATCTCCAAATTTGTATGCAGCTATTTTTCTTCCATCAGTTCCTGTAACACGAAAGGTTTCCAAAGGTATTCCATGTTCTCGAACATCTCTAGCTGCTCTTGGAGGATGATTATAACCGTACCTTTGCTTTAGTTCTTCTGTCGTTATAAAGCCATATTGCAAGATATGATCGATAACAGCTTTTGGTCTTTTTGCTGTCACTGACTGACAAAGTTGTATAAAGTCATCAGGTAGCTGTTGAAAACTGTCCATTCGTCTCCAGAAAAGTAAGCTGTTTAGCTTTTGCCTTAATATAAGTTTCTAAGTCTTCGGTATAGCTATTTGCTATAGTTTGTGACAAGTACAAAGACTCTACTGTTACTTCTTCTTTACCTAAAAGTGTTGCCTGAGAAGAACGTCCTACTTCGATTTCAATCTTCCTAAGATTTAATGCTGACGGTAATTCGTTACCGAAAGTTTTGTTTCCTCGTTTGCCATCATAACTAACTGCAAACGCTATTTCCTTGCGATTTAAATCTTTGAGAGCTAGAACAAAATCATCAAATTCAATTCCCGAATAATATCTCGAATCTCTATTACCACATACACCTTGATAGGGAGGATCTATATAGATAAAATCATTCTTCCCTACTTCAGCTAAAACATCTCTGTAATCCCAGCTTGTAAAGATACATTTACCTTGAAGAAGTCTAGAAACTCCTTCTATATTTTTTCGCATATTTTCAGGTTTACTTCCTTTTCGCCTTTTGTCTGGGCTTTGATTAAAGAGTCCAACAGAATTATACCGAACTGCTCCTTTTACACATCGAGCCAGCAAGTAGAGAAAAAGACTCGGATCGTTAGTAGTATTAAACTTTTCTCTTACTTGATAATAATGCTCTACATTACTTTGCTGTTCATACCATATATGTGTGTATGAATCTGCTATTTCGTTTGGTTTCTCCACTATCAACTTTAGTAGTTCAACCAACGGCTTATTTAAATCGTTAATCCAAAAAAATTGAGAAATGTGTCTTGCAGAAACTGCAATACTAATTGCAGCAGTTCCTGCAAATGGCTCAACTAACCTTTCGACTTTATTAGGTAGAAATCTAAGAATTTCTGAAGCAAGATTTCTCTTACTTCCTTGATACTGAATCGGATGCGGGAGACTAGCCATCTCATTTAATAACAATTGCTCTCGTTTAGCTTACCACGATAATTAATACGGTTAACTTGTTATCAAAAGATTTTATAAATATTACTCCTCAACGATATGCTTATTTTAATATCACCACATCTTTAAAAAGCGTAAGCCGGCACTTGATTTGCGTCTTTGTTGTTACCCCGACGCAGACTTTCTAGACGCAGACGTAAGTCGCTAATTGCTGTTTGAATTTCCACCTTTTGCCAACGCTGCTTCCAAATTCCTTCTTCTTTTGAACGCTGTTCAACTCGCTCAAATAACAAACCAAAGGTGTATGGTTGCCTTAATTCTTGCACAAGCCATTGTGCTGGAACTCCTAAAGTATCTGCTAAAGGTGCTAATTGCTTATTAGTTGGTATCTTTCCGTTAAGAACAGAAAACCAAATGATTCTTAACTGATGACGCGCTGAATAACGAGTTTCAATAGCTGCTGCCGATTCTACTAAAAACGGTTGCTTTTGTCGTCCCATTTGTGACCATTCATTTAACTGATTTGCTAAACCAATATCGGTGCGTCCGGTTTGTCTTGCGGAAGTTTCTACCCGCACTAACGGACTGTGGCGAAAACGGGCATTTACCCGTACCAAAGCATGATAAAATGCAACATCTTCCGGTGTTCGCACGGCTGGTAAACCGCCAGCGATCGCATACATCTGTGCAGTCACGGCTAAACTTGCGCCATAGTGTTGATAGTGTCGCGGAAAGCTATCATAAGGATCGGGGTCAAGATAACTTTCTAACTCTGCAATCAAGTAGCGGTAGCCGACTTCCCGCAGATGACAAACTTTTGCGTAGGAATCTAAAGTTGCCCGATCGCTCTCAAGCGTAATAATTCTTCCTCCCACCGCATCTGCACCGCAGTTAATTTCATACAGCGTCGCAGCGATCCAAGTCTGGCTGACCTGAGAATCGCCATCGGTGGAAGCAATTACTCCCCGCTTGCGTTCTATACTTATTAAGCGGCGATACGCTTCATCCATCAAAATCTGTCGGACTCGACCAATATAAGCTTCACTTGCAGGTAAAGTTTTTTCAACTATGTGCAATACTAAATCTGGATGCTGCTGTGCAAAATTCCGGGCGATCGCTGCTGAATTATCAGTACAATTATTCAGTAACAAAATTATTTCATACCGCCTGAAATCTAAGCGCTGTCCTTGTAAATCAACCTGATGCGCTAAAGCCGAAAGCGTTGCGCTCAATGTTTCCGCTTCATTGCGAGCTGGAACAATCACGGAAATTTCACACTGCGGTAAAGGCGTCTTTTCAACTAAAGCAGGAGTATCGCCGTAAACTTGTGTAGCTGGATTAGCAACCACATGCAAACGCTTATCCATGTACACCATTTTTCCATCTCCAGCAAAACACACAGAGAGTATTCATCCAAAAAAGCAACTTAGAAAGTTTTAAGTTTAGTAAACTTATTTTGGAGATTTCATCATTTATTTTTAATCCTTCTACAGCAAGATTAGTGGTGATTGAAACTCTATCAATAGGTGCAGTAACCAAAACCTTCAAAGGTGCTGCATTGTGCAAGTCCGTGCAGGCAGACTTAAAATCTCTGAGCTTACCTCGGTAAGCTCTGTTGGTACCTCTATATTATGTCCGGTAAATCAACCATAAGAAAAAACCCTGTAGAGACGACCAGGACGGAACGTCTCTACAATATAGGCAATTTACCGAATATGATATTTATATTCTCAGAAATACAATTTTTCGGAAAATATATGTAATTAATTTGACTAGATTTTTTTATTTATCAGAAATATTACTAATAATCTTTCTGAAGAAAGAGGTGATTAATTTTATAAAAAGTAACACTTTTATGAAGAATTCTTAAGCAAGACAAGAGCAGACTATGCAAAAGCTTCAACGAGTTGTGAAAAAGCTGCTCTTTAGTCAGCAGAAACGTGCAAAACGCAAAGATAAAGGCTCTTCTGTTGCGGCACTAGATCGAGTAAACTTGTCTTTGGGAGATGTGCGAGATGTATTTGAGCCTTACTTAGCAATCTTTCTCACAGCCGATCGCCATTTAAATCCGGCACAAGTAGGTATTGCCCTCTCAACTACCAGCATAGCCGGAATTTTAGCACAAACGCCGCTGGGTGCTGTAGTTGATGCTTCTAGCGACAAAAGAAAGTTGATAGCGATCGCAACTTTAACTGTTGCCATCAGCTACATGGTAATTGTACATTTTCCGGCTTTCTTGGCAGTGATTGCAGCTCAAGGTATAATTGGCATCTCCGCAGTAATTGTTGGTCCTACGGTTGCAGCTGCTTCTCTAGGATTGGTAGGAAAAGAACGGTTAGAAAAGCGGGTAGGACGAAATGAAGCGTTTAATCATGCAGGTAATGTAATTGCGGCGATCATTGCTGGTATTTTAGGGCAATTTGTCGGACGAGCCTGGATTTTTTACTTTTTCTTAATTCTGTGTATTTTGACGATATTTTCAGTATTTCAGATTCGCAAACAAGATATAGATAATACAAAAGCACGAGCCGATGATGGCGAAAATAAAGAACGTGCCAGTATGAAAGATTTATTGAGCGATCGCACTCTTATGATCTTTGCCTCATCTGTAATTCTCTTCTACCTAGCCAACGCAGCGCTACTACCTTTAGTTAGTCAGGAATTAACTGGAGGCAAGCAAAATGCTCCTTCGCTTTACGTTTCTGCGGCTGTTATTGTGGCACAATTAATCATGATTCCTGTTGCAGCATGTTCCGGAACAAGCGCCAACAAGTGGGGTAGAAAGCCGCTGATATTAATAGCTTTTGCCGCAGTCTTGATTCGCGCTTTATTATACACCCTCAGCCGCAATCCGTGGTTTTTAGTGTCAGTCCAAGTTTTCGACGGTATCGCATCTGGAATTTTTACAGTGTTAGTCGTGGTGGTTGTCGCAGACTTAACTCAAGGAACTGGGCGATTTAATTTAGTACAGGGAGCAATTAATACTATGATTGGCATTGGTGCGGCATTGAGCAACCTGGGAAGCGGTTTTTTGGTAAAAGCAGCAGGTTATCACATAGGCTTTATGACATTAGCAGGAATTGCCGCTGTTGGCTTAAGTTGGTTTTGGCTAGCAATGCCGGAAACTAAAAAAGTATAATCGCAAGAGAAAAAAAAAAGACAAAATTTGAGTATTTTTTGTCTTTGTGGTGAGAACAACACATCAGCTAAAATACATAAACCTAACTCCTAACTCCTGAATCCTAACTCCTTTTCTTCAACATTATGGGCAACACTTTTGGGCATCTATTTCGCGTCACTACTTTTGGCGAGTCTCACGGCGGTGGTGTAGGGGTTATCATTGATGGTTGTCCACCACGGCTAGAAATTTCTCTAGAAGAAATTCAACTAGAATTAGATAGAAGGCGTCCCGGACAAAGTAAAATTACAACACCTCGCAAAGAAGAGGATAAGTGCGAAATTCTCTCTGGAGTGTTTGAGGGTAAAACTCTGGGAACACCAATATCAATTTTGGTGCGAAACAAAGACGCTCGTTCTCAAGATTACGACGAGATGGAACAGAAGTATCGTCCTTCTCATGCGGATGCGACCTATGATGCCAAATATGGCATTCGTAATTGGCAAGGTGGCGGTAGATCGTCGGCGCGTGAGACAATTGGCAGAGTCGCAGCAGGTGCGATCGCTAAAAAAATTCTTCGTCAAGTCGCAAATGTGGAAGTTATCGGTTACGTCAAGCGCATCAAAGATTTAGAAGGTGCGATTGATCCAAATACCGTCACCTTAGAACAAGTTGAAAGTAATATCGTCCGCTGTCCCGATGCTGAATGTGCCGAACGGATGATTGAATTAATCGAGGCGATCGCAAGACAAGGCGATTCTATCGGTGGTGTGGTAGAATGTGTAGCGCGAAATGTTCCCAAAGGTTTAGGTGTTCCAGTTTTTGATAAATTAGAAGCAGATATTGCCAAAGGTGTAATGTCTCTCCCCGCTAGTAAAGGTTTTGAAATTGGTTCAGGTTTCGCGGGGACGCTGTTAACTGGAATAGAACATAACGACGAATATTATATTGATGAAAACGGTGAAATTCGCACTGTAACTAATCGTTCTGGGGGAATTCAAGGGGGAATTTCCAACGGCGAAAATATCATTTTACGAGTAGCATTTAAGCCGACAGCTACGATTAGAAAAGAGCAGAAAACGGTGACTAATGAAGGTGAAGAAACCCTATTAGCCGCCAAAGGAAGACACGATCCTTGCGTTTTACCGCGTGCTGTGCCGATGGTGGAAGCAATGGTTGCTTTAGTGCTATGCGATCATTTATTGCGGCAGCAAGGACAGTGTAAAGTGTTGTAGATTTTGGGATTTGTGCAAAAACATTTCTTGATTTTTGTTATAGTATAAATTTTCATATCCCCGACTTCTTAGATAAGTCGGGGTTCTTGTTTTTTCACGAATCATGAACGGACTGCTATAGTAACAATTATAAATTAAAATAGTTATATCTATCTTATGGATTCCACTACAATTTTAGGATTAATCGCCGCGACATTAACAACATTTTCATTCATACCGCAAATGATCAAAACATGGCAAAGCAAATCAGCTAAAGATGTTTCATTTGTCATGCTAATTACTTTCAATATTGGCATTTTTTTATGGCTTATCTACGGAATATCTCTACAAGCGTTGCCCATTATTCTCGCTAACGCAGCAACATTATTTTTTAACATCATAATTATATGGCTTAAAATTAAATATAGATGACGAAATTAGGGGCTAGGGACTACTTAGTGGTAAGGAAGTATGTGGAGATAATGTAAATATTTTTGTCCATCTACTTAGTTTTTTTTCACAACTAATAATCCCTAATCCCTAATCCCTAATCCCTAATCCCCAACAAACAACTGTGACATCATCTGTATTCGCTGCTGAACGCCTTTTATTTACTCCTGCAACCCCCGACAACGAGGCTATCCCCACAATTTTCGCTTTCCCCAATGAATACACTGTGGGAATCACTAGCCTAGGCTATCAGGTAGTTTGGGCTACTTTGGCAATGCGTGATGATGTGCAAGTAAGTCGCTTGTTTACCGATACTCACGAACAACTTCCGAGAAAGCCAGAATTACTCGGCTTTTCGATGTCGTGGGAACTCGATTATGTGAATATTTTAAATTTACTAGAATCTTTAGAAATTCCGATTGCAACATCTGCCCGTGATGATAATCATCCAATAGTTTTTGGTGGGGGTCCCGTTCTCACAGCTAACCCCGAACCTTTCGCTGATTTCTTTGATGTAATTTTGCTCGGAGATGGTGAAGATTTATTAGGTAATTTTATTAACGCTTACAAACAAGTTAGAAACGCTTCTAGACAAATCCAATTAAAAGCACTTGCACAAGTCCCAGGAATTTATGTTCCTAGTTTGTATGAAGTTGAATATCACAGTTTAGATGGTGCTATCAAATCAATTCAACCCATTTCCTCAGAAATTCCCGCGATAGTGCAAAAGCAAACTTATCGGGGAAATGTTCTTTCAGCTTCAACTGTCGTCACCGAAAAAGCCGCTTGGGAAAATATTTACATGGTGGAAGTGGTGAGAAGTTGTCCAGAAATGTGCCGCTTTTGTTTAGCAAGTTATCTTACTTTACCTTTTAGAACTGCGAGTATTGAAGAATCTTTAATTCCGGCAATTGAAAGAGGTTTAGCTGTTACCAATCGCTTAGGATTATTAGGAGCTTCAGTAACCCAGCATCCAGAATTTGAATCATTACTCGATTATATTAGTCAGCCGAAATATGACAATGTACGCCTAAGTATTGCCTCAGTGCGAACTAATACAGTAACTGTACAATTAGCGCAAACTTTAGCTAAACGAGACACGCGATCGCTTACCATTGCCATAGAAAGCGGTTCAGAAAAATTACGCGAAATCATTAACAAAAAGCTGCGTAATGATGAAATCATTCAAGCTGCGGTAAATGCCAAAGCTGGCGGATTATCTAGTTTAAAACTTTATGGCATGGCAGGAATTCCCGGCGAACAATCAGAAGATTTAGATCAAACTGTGGCGATAATGCGTGCTGTCAAAAAAGCTGCACCAGGATTACGGCTCACACTAGGATGCAGCACCTTTGTACCCAAAGCGCACACACCTTTTCAATGGTTTGGAGTCAATCGTCAAGCCGAGAAGCGGTTACAATTTTTACAAAAACAACTGAAGCCGCAGGGCATAGATTTTCGTCCAGAAAGTTATAATTGGTCAATAATTCAAGCTTTGTTATCGAGAGGCGATCGCCGACTTTCTCAGCTTCTGCAACTAACTCGCAACTTTGGCGATTCTTTAGGTAGTTACAAACGTGCTTTCAAACAACTCAAAAAACAAATTCCCGACTTAGATTTTTACGTTCACGCCGAGTGGTCAACCGAACAAGTATTACCCTGGAGTCATTTGCAAGGACCTCTACCACAGTCTACACTAATTAAGCACTTGGCTGATGCCACCAGTAAATTTAACTCATCGGCAAAGGAATTACAGCCATTAAACTCGTGATTTTTTTCAACTTTGCTGAATTAAAACATGAAATCCCTAATTCATGTAGAGACGTTCCGATGGAACGTCTCTACAAAAATTTTTAAATTAAAATGCAAACAACATCTGAATTTTACTGCGCTTATTGCGGCGAACCAAACGTAACTTTTGTAGACTTGAGTGCAGGTGGACAGCAATCTTATATAGAAGATTGTCAAGTTTGCTGTCGTCCAAACATTTTATATCTGCGGGTAGATGAAGAAACTTTAGATATAGAAATTGATACTGAATACGAAGGTTGAATTTTAGCTTTTTCCTCAATGGTTCACTTTAAATATTCTTCACTAATTAAAGCGACTTGTCGTTAAACATCGCTTTTTCAATCCCAGGTGGCGATCCTGTAGAATTTTTTAGCGGTTGATTAGTGCAAGCACAACTAGAAGTAATGTTTCGCTACCGTCATTATGTAACTAAACGCGAGTGCGAGTCAAGTTAGGAGAATACACTTAACAGTAAAAACACGGAAAAATAACTTTCATTAAAGAATATATGATGGCTCAGGATATCTACTTGTCCTGAGCCTATTTTTATACGATAATAAAAACACTTTTTCTCCCGTTAGATTACTGAAATTTAACGCCATCAAATAATTGTGGCGACGGTGATTTTACTGATTATAACTTGAGCAACATGAAACTTTTACAAACAGGGTTCAATTACAAAGGTACTTTAAAGTTAGCTTTGTTGAGTGCAACTTCATTATTTTTACTTACACCGTCGGTAAAAGCCGTACCTGCAAACAATTCAGAACAATTGAATCCACAGCCACAGCAGATTTGTCCATCCGCAAAATTACTACCCAAGCGCAGTTTCGATACAGCTAAATATTCTGTATATATTTGCCGAGGTGATAATAACAATGCGCTGGGGTATTACGTGCGTATTTCTAAAACAGATAATAGTAAAATCACCGTACCTGTAAGTAGCACAACTGGTGAAACTTATATTGCTAGCAAGGGAGAAATAGCATACGCTGTTACCCCGTATGAACTGCAAGTAATCAAAAATAGACGTGTTGTTCTCAAAGAAAGAGTAAATAATGCGATCGCTGGTGACGGTCAACCTCTTGCTAAAGGTTGTCCCCAAGGTGAAAATATTTTTGGTGAAGCCGAAACCAAAAGTTTTATTGTTTATATTTGCGGCAGCAATCTTCCGACTAACTATATCGCTATAACTAGAAGTGGCAATAATCGTATCGCAGTTCCACTCTCTAGCTATAATTCTAAAGGCTTACCCGAAACCAGTCAGTATATTGCAGTCAACGGTGATATCCGTTATATGCTCACCCGAAAAGTGCTAAGAATTTCTGACAATGGTCAAACCATAATCAAAGAAAAAGTCTTGCGCTGGAATTAATCACCAACACATCAAATGAGAAAAGCAATACCAAAAAGTTGAATTGGGAAAATTTCGGCTAAAAATTCCTAATAGCTAATGGTATTTTGTGATATTAGCTATTAACGCAACTTTAAAAATTAATAGCTCATTTATCCTTGTTTTTCAAAGCTTGTCGAGAAACCCACTGAACCATACCAGGAAACAAGCGATAAACTGCTTGTGATAAATTAGCATAACCAACTACTACCTCAGACCGTTGATTTTTCACTGCATCCCAGATAGCATTTGCCACATCCTCAGGTTTCTCCACCACAGGAGCTTTCACCACAGTATTAAGTTGTTCCTTGCGATTTTTAGCGTCTTCCTCATCCTGACCGCGAAAAATTGCTCTATCTAAAAAATCACTCTGAATTACATTTGGGTAAATGCCACAAACATCAATACCTTTCGGCTTTAATTCTGCTTGCAGTGCTTCTGTCAAACCAGTAACACCAAATTTACTAGTACAATAGGGAACTAAGTAAGGAGTAGGTACTTTACCACCGATAGAACTGACGTTAATAATGCTTCCGCTTCTTTTTTCCAAGAAATGAGGCAAAAGTGTATTAATTGTATGGATATATCCCCATAAATTAGTATCTATAACTTGATACCAATCCCTCAAAGAAAACTGCTCAACTGGTCCGGATGCATAAATACCTGCATTGTTTACCAACACGTCGATATTTCCATAATGCTCCAAGGCTTTTTCTATTGCTGCGTTTACCTGTGATGGTTCTGTAACATCGCAAGAAATCGTTAGTGGTACTGCATTACTAACACTTTGTACTTCCTGTGCAGCGGTTTCTAAGGAGTCGGTGTGACGTGCTATAAGTACTACGTTATAACCTTTACGGGCAAACATAAGAGCAGTTGCTTTCCCAATACCGTGGGAAGCACCTGTAATAAATACTGTCGGAGCCATACTTTAAATAAAAACGCTATTTACTGTTTATAGTTTGGGCAATAATTCTCTAAAATCCTTCTGACTTACGTTAGATTTTTCATGACATTTTGGAGTTATATTAGTGCTTTTATTTCATTTAATAATTTTCTTTGTATACGCAATTACCACTATCCTTTAAAGATAAATCCTCTATTTGATAGGTTGATTAATATTAAATTAACCTTTTGCAATACAAATTTTCCCTACAATCCCCAAAATCTCATCCTTTGGACTTGCTGAAACTTTGGAACCGCAGATAGATAGCGTTATGTGTTTACCTGAATAATATGAAATTGTAAATACATTATTTAGGAAAATTAACAATGGAACCGTCACCTACTAATGCAGCTAAAACTCCTGCCGATGTCAGCAATCGTCAACCTGTCGGACCATTTCCGACTGATGCTACCGAAACCTCATATAATGGAAGCGATCGCAATGCCTTCAAATTTGGCTTTACTCCTCAAGCCGAACTATGGAACGGACGCTTTGCAATGATCGGCTTTCTTGCCTACCTGCTTTGGGACTTGAACGGTTACAGCGTGGTACGCGACGTATTACACCTCGTTTCTTATGCCCGCTAACAATGTTCTAGCTGCTTGTGCCAATCAACTTGACAAGTTTACCGCATAACATCGGACACTCGGAGGGAATGCAAACGATCCTTTCCAGTGTCCTCAGCTATATGAGCATACTTGCATACCGAAAAGTATATTTAGTATGGCAGGCTATGTAATAATAGTTAGCATAACTTAACCTTTCTAAATATTTAGTTATTTAGCGATGTTCAACCCATAACACTGACGCTACCATTTTCCAAGCAGGTGGTTAGTGCGTGTCATGACTACACTTTGTAAAATTTTCACCTGCTACGTGGAGAAAAAGCGTGATTTCATTAGAACAACCGCCCAGTCGTCCGATAAAATTGACCAGGGAATCAAATACAGCTGTCTTCATTGCTGTTGCCATTATTGGATTATGGGCAATTAGTCTTATTATCTTACTTTCGCTTGACATTACCCAGTTTAACTTTTTAATGTTATTGCCTATCATATTTTGGCAAACATTTCTATATACTGGTTTATTTATTACGGCACATGATGCCATGCATGGGGTAGTATTTCCCAAAAATACTAAAATTAACCATTTTATCGGAACATTGTGCCTTTCGCTTTATGGACTTTTACCATATCAGAAATTATTGAAAAAACATTGGTTACACCACCACAATCCTGCTAGTGAAGTAGACCCCGATTTTCATAACGGTAAACATAAAAATTTCTTTGCCTGGTACTTTCATTTTATGAAGGGTTACTGGAGTTGGACTCAAATTATTGCCTTGATGATTATCTATAACGTTGTTAATTACACAACCCATATACCCACAGATAATTTAACTTACTTTTGGGTTATACCGTCAATTTTAAGTTCATTGCAGTTATTTTATTTTGGCAGTTTCTTGCCTCATACCGAGCCAGAATCAGGTTACAGTGAACCTCATCGCGCTCAAACAATCGAACGTCCAATTTGGTGGTCATTTATCACCTGCTATCATTTTGGCTACCATGAAGAACATCATGAATATCCTCACGTTTCTTGGTGGCAACTTCCAGAAATTTATCAGAAAAAGTTAGGAGTTAGGTAGAGACGCGATTAATCGCGTCTGTACAAAAGGCGCGGAGTTATAAATATTTAACTCCTAATCCAATTACCAATTACCCATTACCAATTCTTCAACTTGTAGTTTGTGGTAAAGACGGACGCAAGCAAAGATAAATTAACGGACCGAGTAGCGGTAAAAGTGTCACTGTCCAAAAAATTTGCGGATTATTCCAGCTTCGACGTGCCATATCATCACCGAGGACAGTTGGGAATAAAAGACAAAAAAGGCAGAATGCCAAACTCATACCATGAATAAAGCGATCGCTTAAAAATTGCTGCACAAAATCCCCCCAATCACCAAAGCCAAAACCATAGGCAAGTAAGGGAATTGTACTTAAACTCAAAACAACACCAAAAAAGCGAGAATCTAAGAGATTCAAAAACGCATCTTTCTGTCCAGAAAATTCTTGATTCGGGTTACGCAAAGCCAAATAAGGAATTAAACCTATTACACCTGAGGCAACTGATGCCAAAGCAAAAGGATAAAAAGGAATTGATTGCATCCTACCATCAATAAACAACAACCCGCTGTAAATTAATAGCCAGATACCAATCAAGGCAAATAAAGAGAGACTAATTGGATTTATTTCGGCAAAATTCAGAGTAAATATATTTTTCAGCAGCGTCAAAGTTTGCTCTAAATACAGCGGCGGAGATAGCAGTAAGATATAAGCTATAAATCCCACCCATAGTAACCAAAAAGCAATTTTTCTATTCATACTAAAAAGTACATATTTCGTAGTAAGCACTTCAGTGCTTATTTAAGCGTTGAAACGCTTACTACGATTAAGAGAATTTCTTAATTAGCTATCGGTTGTTTAATAGATACTGCTTCTGCACCAGCTTCTAATAAAGGTGGACGCACAGACAAATATATTAAAGAACCAAACAACGGTATCAAACTAATTAACCCAAGTAACTGAGGATTTTTCACCTGACGACGTGCCATATCATCTCCTACCAATGTAGCAAATACTAGGCAAAGCACGCAAAAATCTAAACTCATTACATGAATGAAGCGGCTAGTTTGCCACTGTTGGACAAAATTTTCCCAGTCTCCGCCCTGTAAGCCATAACCAACTAAAATAATTGTGCCTAAAGTTAGCGCAATACCAGTAAAACGCGAATCTAATAGTTTGAGGAAGAAGTCTTTTTTGCCAGGAAACTGTTTATTTGGTTCGCGTAAAGCCAAATAAGGTAAAATTGCAAACGCACCAACTGCGAAAGAGGGAATAGCAAACAACCAAGCGGGTATTTTTTGCCCTCTGCCATCAATAAATAATACTGCACTATAGATTATGGGGATAACGCCCATAATATTGAATAGTGCTACAACTAAAGGGTTAATGCCTTGCCACTGTCCAGTAGAAAGGTTTTTAATTAACTCCAATGTATCCGGTTGATCGGGAGGGGCAAAGACAAAAGCATAGGTAATAAATCCTAGCCACAGCAGCCCAAAAGCGATTTTTCTCAACATGTTTGAAATTGGTTAACTGAAAGCTTCCGATAGGTAATCAGCAGCAGCAGATACGACAGCGATCGCACTTTCATAATCTAAGCGCGTTGGTCCCAAAACTCCCACGCTCCCTACAGGTATTAAACCTCGGCGATAAGTGGCAGAAATCAAGGTACAGGTGCGTATCGGTTCTAGCGGATTTTCCGATCCAATCCGAATCATTACCCGTGGTTTACCCACTTCATCTGATGGAGGCTCATCAAATATTAACCGCCACAGTTGGTCTTGTTCTTCCTCCAACAGTTGGATAATCGTTTGCACTTGTTGTAGTTGAGAAAATTCTGGCTGACGCAAAACTTCTGCGACACCGCGAATCATAATTTGGGTTGCAGATGGTGTCACAGTGCGACGGGTTAATTCTGCTGCTGAGTTTTTCAAAAATTCTCCGTAGCGTTGGAACTCTTGATCTAATAGCGTCCAGTCGAGAGTGGCTAATTTTAACAAACTTTGCCCCCGCAAGTGGGTATTTAAAAAGTTAGAAACAATCTGCAACTCGCGATCGATCACTTCTGGCTCAAGTTGCGTTTCTGCCGATGCTGCTGGCAAATCCATTAATGTCGAATGCGTCTCATAAGCATCCGTCACCACAATTAGCATTACCCGTCCCGCTTCAATTTGCACCATTTGCAAATGCCGCAACGTTGCTCTTTCAGTTTGCGGCATGGTAATCAAACTAATGCAGCCACTCAAGGTTGCGAGTATTTGCGCGGCTCCTTGCAGTAGAGCCTCCAAACTCCAATCTTCACACTTGAGGCGCTTTTGCAGTAGCGCTTCTACCTCTCGTGATAAATTTTCTGAAGGTGTAATCAGCTGGTCTACATAAGTGCGATAGCCAGAGTCTGAAGGGATGCGTCCAGCAGAGGTGTGAGGTTGATAAAGCAACCCACCTTTTTCTAAAAAACCCATCACGTTGCGAATTGTGGCTGAACTAACACCTAGGTCGTATTCTTCAACCAAAGCTTTAGAACCCACTGGCTCTGCGGTAGCGATATAGTGACGTACCGTTGCCCAAAGTATATGCTGTTGTCGATTGGTCAGCTTGACTTGCATAGGGAATGTTTTACTGAAGCCGAATTTTATTAGATTTTGAAAAATTAATAATTTTTACATTAGATTACCAAATAATTTACTTCTATTATAATTAGTAAAACTAAACTCCCAAATTTACTTATTTTCAGAGTTTAATTTTATTAAATACCGTATATTTACACAACTTATTATTCAATTATGTCGTATATTTATCAATATTTGAAAAATATACGTAATTAATTGTTGATAAATTGAGCAAAAAAGTAACTTTTGTAAATATTATTAAACTTATTTTACAAAGCCATAAAGTTATTTAGTGTTGTATTAAGAATAGCAAAAGTCAACCGGAAAAGTAAGTCCCGGCAGACAAAGAACAATTTGGGTAAAACATTCTTTTACCTAGTTACTGAAGGGTTTTTTGGCTTTCACATTACCCTTCAGCGCCATGCGGGGATTCCCCCACGTTCAATTTATGGTGTCATGCAAGTGGGAAAACAGTTTCGAGTGCAAGCGTCCTTAATAATGAGGAATGGAAGGGTTCACCAAGGTGGAATAGGCATCAATACCACCTGTAATATTTTTAACATTTGTAAAACCTTGAGCAACTAACCACTGACACATCTGAGCCGAACGAATGCCGTGGTGACATAATACAAGGGTTTCAGCGTGAGGATTGAAGAGGGTAGGTACTTGATCTCCCCATTCGGCAAATTGACTTAAAGGTAGGTTGACAAAGCCCTCAATGCTAGCTAAATCCAATTCTTGTGGCTCGCGTACATCTACTAGCTGAATACTTGCATCACCAGAAGAAAGACGTTGTGCCAGTTCTTCTACACTAATCTGGTTCATCGGTTGACCATTCATAATTTGCCAAACATCAAGTTTTTGTAAACAATCCTATATTATTTATCTTGGCAGGAAAATTTTGTCTATCAGAAGCGCGTTGCTTTGTTGCTTGTTATGCACATGAGAAAACCCAACAAAATTGGCAATCCTGACTTGAGCAAATTTTGGCGAAATTTCTGCGTATTTATCCTGAATAAACTAACTTGTAGCAGCAAAACCGCGTTCGATTCATCAGAAGGCAGTTTAACATTAATTTGTATAATCGCCATCCCAAGCGGGTTGTGTCAAAAAATATGAGGCAAAACTCATTGTTTGGTTTCCTAACAGCTGGTGCGATCGCGCTGCTATTGATTGTTATCGCAGGCTTTTACTGGTTCTCTGGCAAAAGTCCAGTTAACCTGATTGGTGGTGGGAGTGCTTCAGAACCAGGTGCTGCCATCTTCGTTTCTAAAAGCGCACCTGTTATGGTGTCAATGCTGATAAATCCAGACAAATTGCAGGCTAGTAATAGCGATCGCGAACTGTCAAAATTGAAAACAAGTTTATTAGCTAACACTGGCATTGATTATAAACAAGATGTTCAACCTTGGTTGGGGAACGAAATTACACTCGCTGTCACCAGTTTAGACATTGATCGCGATGCCGCAAACGGACGGCAACCAGGGTATCTAATGGCACTAGCAAGTAATAAACCAGAAAAAAGCCGCGAGTTTGTCGATCTGTTATTTTCCAAACGGGCGATCGCTGGGGAAAACTTAGTTGTCGAACAATACGAAGGTGTAAAGCTGATTTCTGACACTTCACCATCGGAAAAAGGTTTGCTTGTCGGTGCATCTGTAGGCGATTTTGTCTTATTTGCCAACGATCCAAAAGTGTTGCGAGATGCAATTAATAACGTCCAAGCACCCGACCTCAATTTAACAAATTCTGCTCAATACCAAAAAGCGCTGAAACAACTGCCCAAAAATGCTTTAGCTGCGACTTTCCTCAATCTTCCCGCTGTAGCCGAATGGCAAAACTTAAAACTGTCAGAAGCAACTTATGACAGCCAAATAGTTTCCTTAGCGTTGAACCCCAATGGACTGCTTGCAGAAACTAGCTTACTGGCATCATCGGCAACATCGCCGCCATCTTCGCAACTTTCGCAACCTGTGGGAGCATTAAATTATATTCCGGAAACGGCGGGTTTAGCAATCTCCGGCGTTGATTTGAGCAATTTGGATAAGAGCGATTTAGCTCAACTTTGGAAACAAGTAACAACGGCAATATCTGGATCGCAGAAAGATCTACGATCCAGCTTGGTGCAACCCTTAGCGGATGTAGAAAAAGGCTGGGGTATCAATCTTCGTGATGATATTTTCAGTTGGGTGAAAGGTGAATACGCGATCGCCTTATTACCTCACCAAGAGCAAATTAACCCTGATTGGGTTTTCGTTGTGGAAAAATCCGAAGGTGTTCCAGAAGGAGTTTCTCGATTGGATGCGATCGCTTCCTCCCAAGGATTAACCGTTAGTTCCCTCACTTTAGACAATCAAAAAATCTTTGCTTGGACAAAGTTAACAACTGTGACGAATAACTCTGATAGCGGTTCTGAATCGATTAACCTCAAGGCAAAAGCGCAGGGGGTACATACAAGTTTAGGAAATTACGAAATTCTGACTTCGTCAATTGATGTGATGAATCAAGTCCTGAAAGTCAAGGATAATTCTTGAGTGAAAAATCGCAAGTTCCAAGAC
>JBPCQW010000488.1:0-4492 GCA_050997715.1 Hassallia sp. | reverse complement strand
GAATATCTGCTTGTTCGACAAATACCCGCTTTTCTGGGGAGTGGGGAGTGGGAGAGGGGGAGAGGGGAGGAGTGGAGGAGGGGGGGAAAGAAGAATTATTCTCCTTGTCTCCTTGTCTCCTTGTCTCCTTGTCTCCTTGTCCCCCTTGTCTCCTTGTCCCCCACTCCCTACTCCCCACAAATTTTAGCCGTAGCTGGTTAGATTCCGAATCATATAGCCAATGACTAACCCAATCAACAGTGCCCACACTTGACCTGTTTGGATAAAGTGGTTAAAAGCTGTTTGTATTTGACCGATAAGATTAGCGTCTCTAACGGTTTGAGCTATCATTGTTGAATATACAGGTAAATGCCACACTAACTGATACATAGAATCTAAAGCGTTGTTCATACTTATTAATCAATGGGTTATTCGCTGCATTGTCAGTAGTTTGTTTTACTGACATTAACCACATACTGAAATTATGTGGATAACTTTAATGTCATAACCTCAAGATGCAGGTGATGTCCACTGACAAGCTCTTATACTTTCTGCCAAGTATTTCTATCTCATTACAAGGCAGAGCTTTGTAATGTAATTATGGAGTCTGAAGCTCCAAATTTTACAGGAGGCAGCAGCCCTCCCGTAGACCATTCCCAGTCGGAGAATGGGAACGAGTTAGGACTGGGAACAAGTTGGTGCAATATCCGTTTTACAAATCCACTGGATGCTGCCCATAATAAGGTAAAGCCTCTGACCAATCGGGACGCTTGCCTTGTTGCCAGTCAAGATATGCGAGTTGCAACACGCTGGTTACGGTAACTGCTAAGTTAGATTTTGCTTCGATTAATTGATAAGTTGTATTCCAGTTAGCTAATTTTTCTTGCCACGCTTCTGGTGTAAATACGGTATCAGGCAACAAACATATTAAACTGGAAGCATCAGCCATATGTTGATAAATAGCTGCAAAAACTTGACCTCGTTGTGCTGGCATTTGCACAGCAATGATACTGTGGTTCTTATTTTCTTGGGAGTAGGCGATCGCTGCTAATGTGGAAATAGCAAACACGGGAATACTTAATTGTTGTCCTAATGTTCTGGCAGTTACAACCCCGATACGAGTACCAGTAAAACCACCTGGTCCCTTGGCTACGGCAATAAACGCCAAATCTGCCCAAGTTTGCGGTTTAATAAAATTAATTAAGTATTGATGCAACAAGCTGGATACATTACGCTCTAAATTCCAAAGGTCAGAACGTGTATCTCCAGCAAAGTTACTTATTGCCAAACCTAATTCGGGAGTGGTGGTATGTAGCGATAAACCGTATTTTGTTAGTTGTATTTTTGATTCAATGGTCAAAGTTCAATTAAATATGAGTTTTTCTATAAATCACTTGATTTATTAAACCATACATAATTCGTAGTGACGCAATAAATTGCATCACTACGCATTATCAAGTTGGCACCAATTCACCTGGACGCAACTTAGACCACTTACCCGTTTCTTGCTTAAAGCTGAGACAACCTACAACATCCCATTCCATTTCAATGTAATCCTCTTTGGTACGGATGTTAACGTTGATAGAGGGTTCATTCGGTTCAAAATCTGGGATTTCCGTCAGGTGAGGCTGTTCGTGCTGCGTTTCTACTGCGTTGTAGGTGATGCAGCGGTCTACATAGTGGCAGTTGACACAAATACACATAATAGAACCACGATACAGTTTGGCTTAATTGTTAATCTAGCTTAAGCCAAACTGTAATTCATTAGTTGCTAGGTTGATTTTTATTACAATGCATGATTCAATTGCTTCTATATCTCCAGAAACTTATCCTTTTAGCCTAGAATTGTTGCCAAAAACAGCTTACATGGTAGGTGGTGCTGTGCGCGATGCTATGCTAGGAAGAACTCGCGAGTATTTGGATCTAGATTTTGTTTTATCATGTGATGCAGTCAAGGTAGCGCGAAAAATCGCGAAGCATTACAAAGCTGGTTTTGTGTTACTCGATCCACAAAGACAAATTGCCCGTGTGGTGTTTCCCCAAGCTACTGTTGATTTTGCCCAACAGGCAGGGGAATCTATAGAAACTGACTTGTATAGAATAGATTTTACAGTAAATGCGATCGCTTACAATCCCCACACGCAAGAAATCATTGATCCTCTGCAAGGTTATGCTGATTTAGAACGGTGCCTTTTAAGGATGATATCACCCGCCAATCTCCAAGACGATCCCTTGCGCTTAATGCGAGCTTATCGCCAAGCCGCGCAACTTGGGTTTACTATTGAGACAGATACCCAGATAGCAATTCGCTCTCTAGCTTCACATATAACTGAAGTTGCCGCAGAACGAGTTCGGGTAGAAATTAATTATTTGCTTTTAAGTTCTCAGGCAACACCTTGGATAACTCGTGCTTGGGAAGATAATTTACTTACGCCTTTTTTCAAGTTCGCTACATCCGAAAGTTTTGCTAAACTGGTAGTAGTTGACGATGCAGCGGTGAAATTAGCAGAAAATTGGCAGCAATTAGGCGTAAAACTGCAAGATTATGTAAAAGATACAGTTAAAACTACTTGGTTGAGTATTGCTAAACTTGCTTGTCTTGTCAACCAAAATCCAGAAGTTGCGGAAATTGAGTTACAAAAACTAACTTATAGTCGTGCGGAAATTAAAGGTGTAACCACAGCCCTGAAGCTGTTCCCACAACTAAAATCACCTAAGATGTCTTTGCGAGAACAGTATTTTTTCTTTCAGGAAGCCGATTTTGTATTCCCGGCTACAGTAGCTTTCGCTGTGGGACATGATATCTTGGTAGAGGCGATCGCACCCTTGATCGACCGCTACCTTAACCCTGATGATCTGGTTTCTCATCCCACACCCTTATTAAGTGGGAAGGAACTAATTCTAGCATTACAGATTCCGGCTTCGCCACTATTAGGCAAACTATTAGCGGAAATCGCTGTAGCGCAAGTTGAAGGGAAAATCTCGACCCCAGCAGAAGCGATCGCTTTTGCACGTCAGTTACTTGAGGGTTAATTGTTGCGATCGTAACCAGCCCTACAAGTTACTATTCTTGCTAAGGAGGAGGAATTTCCAAATCTTTGCAAATCTTAGCAGCTAGAATCTCAACAATCTCAGTATGTCTGGGAATTGCCGAAGTTCTATTGTTTGATGGATTGTAGTAGATGGTATGCTTTCCACCTTCCCGTAGAAACAAACAGCCGTTATCTTCCAAATAGCGAATCAGTTTACGTCTTTTCACTACATTTTGACTGTAATTTTTTCACGGATAACGTCTTTGTCAGAAATTTGTTGTTCTGCAAGTTCCCGATTGGATATTAATATTAGTTCGATAGCTTCTTGCAAACTTTCCCTTGCTTCTTCCAGAGTTTTCTCTTGGACATTAGCACCAGGTAACTCTTGGATGTAGCCAATATACCAATCATCTACCTTTTCAAATACCGCAGTAAAAGAGTTTTCCATTGCCGGATACCTTACAAAAAAAGTTGATGTTTCAATGAATGTTTTTCAGCCCTTACCTCTAAACATTCCTTAATTGCTTCTTGAATGTTTGCAATAGCCTCTTTTTCGGTTTTGCCTTGACTAACACAGCCAGGAATTACTGGACATTCAGCAATGAACATCCCATCTTCATCTTGAAGGATAGTAATAAGAAACTTCATCAGCTTGTTCTATTTACTAAATTGTAACATCTTCAAAATTCTTATGATTTAATTAGTCCAATTAATGCAATTTATGCTTAATGTTAGTGACAAGCAGATACTAACATTCAGCATACGTCTTTAAGCTACTTGACTTTTAGCTGGGTGCAGTTCTGTAAGAGGTGAGATAAGCGATCGCTTTTGATTTTCGTTATTATTAGCTTTATTCACCAACCTATTGACAATTTTCTCGGCATAAGCATAAAGCTCACTATCATGCTGAAAATTGGTAAGTAGAAAAAAGATGTGCCATTCATCACGAGTGATCGCTAAGTATTCCCCTGGTTGATAATTATCTACCCCTGCGAGGATTTTTCGCTCCGCATTCCACGGTAAGTTAATTTGCAGATAGCGTTGACGAGCGCTGTTAAAACAAACTTTAACCTTTAATATCTGACCGCTATTATTTTTTATCGATGTCTCCCTGATATATTCTTTACCATCATTCTGCATTTCGTTCCATAGCTGATAGACATATTTACCAGCTTCGTAGAATGTTACAAACTGTGAAATGTTCATTTTTGCACCCTTATGTTATAACTTTTTTAATAGTAGTATTTAAACACTTATTGCTGTTATAACGATATAGTTATCAAAATGTAAGTTGTTGCAATTACTTAAAATTAGTTATTTTGGCGATTGTTAATTGTTAGCAACATTTAATACAGTAAATATGCGAGGAAATAAAAGCTGTGCGATCGCCTACAAAATCATAAAAATTTACAATTTATTCAATGTGTAACTTCTAATTTTATAGCGCAGGCGTTCGTGTTTGCACATCAGCTACTCTATAG
>JBPCQW010000456.1:0-2996 GCA_050997715.1 Hassallia sp. | reverse complement strand
GGTTGTTGACTACTCAACAGTGGGATCAATTAGACACGATCAACCTGATTGAAGAAATTGAAAGTTTGGGTAGAAAAGAACGGCAAGAATTGAGAAATCGGCTGGGAATTTTGCTCGGACATTTACTGAAATGGCAGTTTCAATCTGAAAAACGTACCAATAGCTGGTTAGGTACAATTCGAGAGCAACGTATTCAAATTAAGCTGCTTTTGTCAGATAGCCCTAGTTTGAAACCTTACTTAGAGGAAGTTTTTCTCACAGCTTATGAATTAGGTTTAGCTTTGGCAATTCGAGAGACGCAATTAGGTGAACAGGTTTTTTCAGAAATATGTCCTTACAATTCAGAACAAGCGCTGAATCCGGAATTTTTACCAGAATTAAATTAAGTTGATGATGGGAGCGATCGCTTCACGCCATAAAATTAGAGAAAGTGTCACCAAGTACCAAGTAGTTAGGCGATCGCACATCTCCCCTACTCATACAAGATGTATTAATATTCTTGGCAACTTCCACATAATTTTACATACCTGTGATTTACTCATTAGTAGTGTAATGAAGTAAACACCGTAATACTTGGGGAGGGTGCAATGTCCGCAGTGAGTACTTGTTGGGGCTGGTTCTTAGGTATTGCGTTTGCTTTTTCTGGAAATTGCGCTCTTGCCCAAATTACCCCAGATGGCACCCTACCCAATAATTCTAACGTCAGATTGCAGGGTAATACCTTTAACATCACTGGCGGAACCCAAGCTGGAAGCAATTTATTTCACAGCTTTGGGCAGTTTTCTGTCCCTACTGGTGGTACAGCTTTCTTTAACAATGCTGTTGATATTCAAAATATTATTAGTAGAGTAACAGGTGGGTCAGTCTCTAGTATCGATGGGGTAATTAAAGCGTCGGGTACAGCCAATTTATTTTTTCTTAATCCAAATGGAATTGTTTTTGGACGCAATGCCAGTTTGAATGTTGGTGGTTCATTCATAGCAACAACGGCAAGCGGCTTCAAGTTTCCTGATGGTAGTGAGTTCAACGCCACTAATTCCCAGGGATCTCCACTGCTGACGGTGAGTCTCACACCGGGGTTGCAGTATCGGGGGACCCCTGGCGCAATTTACGTGCAGGGAGCCACGTTGAGCGTCGCCCCCGGTCAAGCCTTAATGTTGCTCGGTGGCGATGTCCGTGTGGAAAGTGCCACGCTAGAGGCTCCAGGAGGGCGAATTGAACTGGGAGGACTGGCAGGAGCAGGAATCGTGGAATTTACACCCGAAAGCAGTCTTCTTAGCTCCAGGTTTCCAGGGGGGGGCGCACCACGGGCAAATGTGTCTGTCATCGATTCTTTGGTAAATGTAACTGCTGTTAATGGTGGCACTATTGCAGTTAATGCTGACAAATTTGAAGTTTTAGGAGTTAACAATGACGCGGCTAGTGACAATAATGGACTGGAAGCCGGGATAAAGAGCGGACTGGGAACTAGCAGTAGTCAATCAGGAGATATTACGGTTGATGCTACGAAGGTTGTTGTCTCCCGTGCTATTATCTCCAACGAGGTAGAAGACGGAGCAATTGGTCAGGGAGGTAACATTAACATCACAACAGGAACGCTTGCTATTACTAAGGGTGGTCAGATAATCACCGCTCTTTTTGGACGGGGTAATGCAGGCAATACCAACATTAAAGCACGCGATACCGTCTCTGCTGATGACATAGATAGCCCAATAGGTATCACTGGGATATTCAGCGGTGTGTTTTTAAACGGCGCAGGGAAAGGAGGCAACACCAACATCTCCACGGGCTCGCTTGAGCTTAACAATGGCGCTCAGATAGCTTCTGCTGTTTTTGGGCGAGGTGATGCAGGCAAAATTAACATTCAAGCCCGCGACACGGTTTCTTTGGACGGGGTAAATAACAAGTTTAGAGGGAATTCCAGCGAGATAAACAGCAGGGTAAGGTCTGGGGTTGAGGGCAATGCTGGCAATATCATCATTACCACAGGATTGCTGCGCTTAAGTAATGGAGCGAGTATTGACAGTAGCACTGGCTCTCGTAATGCAGGTAGTGCGGGTGACGTAAAGATTAATGCCAATACCTTTGAAGCACTAAGTGGTGGACAGGTTCGCTCCACTACTTTCAGTAATGGCAGGGCAGGTGACATTACCTTCAATGTGTCTGACCAGATTACCCTCTCTGGCAGTGACTCGACTTATATGGCTCGGCTGGCTAAGTTTGGAAGCACAGCAGTCGGTAGACGTCAAGTTGTCAATCAAGGACCTGAGAGTGGGATATTTGCCAATGCTGCTGCTGGCTCCAGTGGACAGGTCGGTAGTATCAGGATTGCCACCGGACAGTTAACTGTGCAGGATAGCGCCAGAGTGAACGTTGGCAACCAAGGGACAGGGAATGCTGGAAACCTTAAGATACAAGCCCGCTCTATCCGCTTGGATACAAAAGGAAAATTAACGGCTCAAACTACATCAGGTCGAGGCGGAAATATTTCAATAAAGGATGCAGATTTATTGTTGTTACGGCGCAACAGTCAGATATCGACAAACGCCGACACTTCACAGCTTGGTGCGGATGTTGCTGGCGGCAATATAAATATCGACTCCAAATTAATTGTCGCTCTCCCAGAAGAAAATAGTGACATCACTGCCAATGCTTTCGCTGGCTCTGGAGGTAGAGTTGACATTACAGGACAAGGCATTTTTGGTATTGAGCCTCGCGATCGCCAAACTGACTTAAGTGATATCACTGCCAGTTCTCAAAGTGGGGTGCAAGGCACTATACAGATTAACACACCCAATGTAGATCCCAATCGGGGATTATTAAAATTACCTACAGGTTTAGTAAATACTCCAGCGTTAGTTGCTTCTAGCTGTGGTGCTTTTGGCAAGGGGGGGAGTGAATTTACTGTTACCGGACGTGGGGGTTTACCACTCAGCCCCGACGATTTCCTCAGCCCTGATGTCGTTTGGACTGATACTCGTCTGGGTGCTACCACA
>JBPCQW010000452.1:0-4112 GCA_050997715.1 Hassallia sp. | reverse complement strand
CGCATTCTACTATCTAGTTCATCAAATTTCATACTGCGATTCCTCAACAATAAATGAATAATCTAACTCACTTTTAACTGTATAAATTAGATCAAATCCTTCTTGCCAATGCGGTTTAATTAACTTTTTATATGTCCCTAATAGTCCCACAAGCGGCACAACTTGTTTAGATATTCTTTGACTATTTCTTAGCTTGCACTCTTCTAAGTCTGCTTGAAAATAATAAGCGACCACTTGAAATTTTTTGGCTTGGGCTGGGATGATGTAACGCTTTCTTTCTTCAACAGTAGGGTTAGTGTTATCTACAACAAAAGCTTGTTTACCTTCTAAACAAGCTTGTAAGATAATTTGCTCTCGATGACGAGTTTTGAGCATATCCATGTTAATGCGGATGTGCGTATTAAAAAAGCGCTCACGATAAAAAGTAGACTTACCTACACCTTGAATACCAACAAAAATAATGGCTTCCATTTTTCATAATTAGTAATTAGTTGATACTACCTACTTAGTACTTGTTTATGGCGAACGCTCGGCTAGAAAAGAGCCGGACGATCGCACCGATCAACTAACGGGACTTAATTTACCAACGTCTTCATACCCTCGCTATTTGTCGTCCCGTTCTCTGTATTCGGTGTCATCACTGCTGCAATCGTCGTCGTTGGCGCAGTATTCCCCACAAGACGCTTACTACTGTTGCGTGGTTTACCCCCTGCCTGCATATACTGCAAACTGTTCTTGCCATAGCGGGTTGCTACACTCATCAACATTTTTTCCGAGTAGCTTCTCAAATCCTGCTCTAGCAATTCAATCTGCCCCACCGCTTCATCCACCGTGGAAAGCATCGTGTTGTAGCTCGATAGCTTTGTTTGCAAGGTTTGAATCCGCCTTTCATACTCCGCTAAACTTAAGCTATCGCTAAACTCAAGCGTTTCGCTAATCGATCGCATCCCCGATATCCGTAGCGTTGCCTTATTCAATATGATAGAACTGCGTTTCAGTCGTGCCATGAATGCCTCTCCTACAAAAACTCGTGTGGAAATTAATACAGATTTGTGGTTCCACTTTAGCCATTTGCCATTCCTCTTTCCCTGAGTAAAAACCACCAAAACTGAAGTGAAGTTTACGGTGAAATCTGATATTTATTCCCTAATTTCACTTAGAATTTCTAGAATTTAAAGTATAAAAATTTTTATTTATTGTTCTTAAGCCTTTGAATATCGTGTTGAAGTACCTAAATATCGTGTTGAAGTACCCAAATATCGTGTTGAAGTACCCAAATATCGTTTTGAAGTACCCAAATATCGTTTTGAAGTACCCAAATATCGTTTTGAAGTACCCAAATATCGTTTTGAAGTACCTAAATATCGTTTTGAAGTACCCAAATATCGTTTTGAAGTACCTAAATATCGTGTTGAAGTACCCAAATATCGTGTTGCAGTACCTAAATAGTAAAACCAAATTGACGCTAATTAAAATTATTCACACTGCAATCTGGATATTCTTCAACTTCGTGATTTTCTATATGCTTTATGCCGCGATCGCAATCTTGTAATTGGGACGATAGCGAATGCTATACAGCATAGGTTTTTCCTGCATGGCGGTAAGCGTAGCCATGCCGTCAGGCTTATCGCGCTGAAGGTTTTGAGTCCGTCAAATTTTAGCTAAAATGTTCTAGTGCCGTGATTTATTAGCGATCGCTCAAGTTCCTCAACGCAACCCATAATATGGCAAAAGATTTGTATCACGAGCAAGTTAAACGCGCTCTTGAAAAAGACGGATGGCAAATAACTCACGATCCATACGAATTGCGTATAGGTGGAGTTGAAATGTATATAGACATTGGGGCAGAACAGATGATCGCTGCCCAAAGGGGAAATGATAAAATTGCGGTTGAGGTGAAAAGTTTTATTAGTCCCTCAAGGATTTCTGATTTTCATTTAGCGCATGGACAGTTTTTAGATTATCGGTATGCTTTAGAAGATGAAGATCCAGAGCGAATTTTATATTTAGCAGTACCTCGTTTTGTTTATCAAACCTTTTTTAACTTAGCTTTTATTAATAGTGTGGTACAACGCAGTCAAATTAAGCTTTTAGTTTATGACTTAGAAAAGGAGACGATTGAGCAATGGATAAAGTAGCTCTCTACAGGCAATATATTCAACAACTAATCCAAGCAAAAGCCGATCGCTCGATGAAATCGGCAAAAGATGTTGAGGCTCAACCTATTTTTGATACGGAGCGCGATCGCTATCAATTGGTGTATGTGGGTTGGAAGCAGAATGATATCAGGGATTATGGATGTTTGCTACATTTGGATATTAAAAATGGCAAGATTTGGATTCAATATGATGGTACGGAAGATGGGATTGCCTATGAGTTATTAAAATTAGGTGTACCACATGAAGATATAGTTTTGGGTTTTCAACCTGCTAGGGTGCGCTCTGATACTGAGTTTGCTGTAGGTTAGGTTTAAATATTGATTGATGAATAGCGATCGCTAGTTCAATTTTCGTCAAGTCAAAGGCGGGTATCATTTCAACCTATGCGATCGCATAACTTTAAATCTGGTTTCTGGCTATCGTTGTTATTATACCTGCGATCAATTTTTGGCATTCTTTACAAAATCGACTGTTACGTTTTATATCGTATTCAATCAATTCATTCAGGAAATAGAACAACCATCCGTCACACTCATACCAATATGGAAAATGAAACAAAATTGACGCTAATTAAAGTCATTCATACGTTGATATGGGTATTCTTCAACTTTGTGATTTTCTATATGCTTTATGCCGCGATCGCAAATAAACTAAATCTCTGGCTCTGGATTGGTTATGGATTTGTATTTCTAGAAGGGCTAACCCTACTAACGTTTAAATTACACTGTCCATTAAATCTGCTTGCCCGAAAATATTCAAATTCCAAAAAGGACAATTTTGATATTTATCTTCCAAGTTGGTTAGCCAAATATACTAAGTCTATCTATACATCTATTTTCATAATTATTTTTATCATCACAATCTATCAAATTATGAATTAAAAATACTGGTGGCAATAATGACTAAAGAAATTTCTCTCAATACGCTATGGAATTCTGCGATATCTAAGGATCGTGTATTTCATTCAGATAAACTCTCTCACTTGCCAGAAGCCGCAAGACGATATCTCGAACACGCGATCGCACCTGGAACTGCGATCGCATCTGCGGTTCGATTGCAGATGCACGGCAAAATCAAATTGAAAAATTGGATTCCATTCAAAGCAGAGCAAGTCATTTGCTGGGATCGCGGACTGATTTGGAGTGCTACGGCATGGATGAATGGTTTACCAATTGTGGGATCGGATCGGATCATAGACGGTGTAGGTGCAATGCAATGGAAGCTTTTAGGAATGTTCCCAGTCATGACGGCGACTGGTTCCAATATTACACGGTCTGCGGTTGGTCGTCTCCAAGCAGAGTCAGTGTGCTTGCCATCTGCCTTGTGTGGTGATAATATTTCATGGACAAGTACAGAACATTACAGATTCTAATTTAGACTCCAGTTTGCATTCTAGTTTCGTAGTGCAAGGTGAGAGAGCCGAACTAGATTTTACCATTGATCAAACGGGTCGGCTCAAGACCTTCAAGTTACCGCGCTGGAATAACCTTGATGGCTCTGAGTTTCATTATGTAGACTTCGGTGGAATTATGGAGGAAGAACGCACATTCTCTGGCTACACTATTCCGACTCGTCTGCGAATTGGATGGTACTTCGGCACTAAGCGGTTTGAGTCAGAGGGCGAATTTTTCCGAGCCACAATCGATGATGCAATCTATCGGTAGACTGATTCGGACATCAAAAAGCGACTGGAAGTCGCGGCTACACAAGCAAAACCCGCCTACGCGGGTTTCAAACCCTTAATTTGGCGTTAGTCCGCGCACCATCCGAACTTGGTTTGGACGCGAATTCAGAAATCTGCCCTGACTACCCACCGCAGAATAACCCGATATTATCCTAGGTCGCCGCTATGCAATCGAGAGGTCAGTGATGCCAACTGCAACAGACTTTAAAGACTACTATGCCATTTTGGGAGTGAGCAAAACCGCAACCCCTGACGAAATCAAACGGGTT
>JBPCQW010000423.1:0-3040 GCA_050997715.1 Hassallia sp. | reverse complement strand
CTGCATTAGTTTAAATTTTGAAAAAATTCTTTATTGAAGTTATTGCTATAACTTGCAGTAAAAATTTTTTAATTAAAAGAGTTACGTGGCAATTGAGGGCTGTAAGGAAGAATTGTAGATTTAAAATAATCTAATAAGTACGATTAAAACATTCAAGCTTTTTTTTTGGATATATCAATTTTGATAACGTTCCGTTTAGTGTGTAAAAACTAAATTGGTATTAGTAGGGATAGAGCCTCTCCTTTGATTTAAATATTCAATAATCAGGAATAATAATTTATCAGCACTCTTAACTGTTTCAAATACTCCCATAGCTTTTATCCTTCTTCTTATTTCTCTAAAGTATCTTTCGATTGTATTATTTGTATGGAGTTCTTTATGTAAGGTAATATCAAATTGATATTTGCTTAACATTCTATGATTTACTTTTTCAAATTGTTTTATTGCTTCCGGTTCTAAAGCAGACCATTTTTTTATAACTTCTTTATGAAGTTTCATAAATTCTTCTTCAGTTCTGGATGAATATACTTTCCATACTTCGTTTTTCAATGATTCTTTGTTTATTCTCTTTTCGATTTTATTTACAACATTTCTCATATGGTGAATCAAACATTCTTGCTGAAGGACTTTATCTTTTGAATAAACATTCTTTATTGCCTTAGTTATTGAAAGATGTCCATCATGGACAATTAATCCAATGTTGTCCGCAGTAAGACCTCGTTTGCGTAAATCCTCTAACACAGCTGTGTAACCTTTTTCATTTTCAGTTGAACAAATTCGAAAATCCAGCATTTCTCTTATTACTTTTTCACCTTCTCTTCTTTGTCCTAATACACCCAAGCCCACTGCATTCTTGCCTTTTCGGCTAAAGCCCTCGCCATAATTTATATTTCTTTTCGGCAATTCTTTTATACTTATTTCAAATGCATCGATATTTATACAGTCATATTTAAAAACTATTTTTCGCTGATGAAACTCCTCTGCATATTGCTCTACTCTGCAAATCATTCGACCAAATATGCCTATACTGTAATGCTCACCATATATCTTTTTTACTAATACCGATAAATCCCGGTATGAACTTCCTTCAACCCACAACTGTATTAACATCTGGATCATTTCTTCCGAATTCATCCCCCCGTGTCTAAACAATAATGGCTTAAAATTTCCGCTGCGACATCGAGGTACGCGAAGTCTTAGCATCTTCGACCATATTGTAAGATAATTTCTTACCCGGTACCCATTTCTGTATAGACGCAGATCTCTTTCTTTGCGACGTTTATATCGCTCTCTTCCCAAAAATATTTCTAGCTCTTCCTCCAACATTGTCTCCAGCATTCCCGTTAGAAATCTTCTGATCTCTAATTCAATTCTCTCCTTAATTTGTATTTGAATGTTTCCTAATACTTCATTACTTTTGTTTGCGAAAAATTGCATTACGCCTCCTTTTAAAGTTTTGTTTAGCAAAATAATTTACTTTTTTGGGAGGCTTTTTTATTCCCAATTCTTTTTACACACTTTTATGAACGCTTACGTAGAGTGTAGAGTGTAGAGTGTCTTGTGTCTTGTCCTGAAATAGGTTTACAAAATGTTAGTAACATTTTCATAAACCTAAGAAGAAAGGATAAGATTGAAATGGACGTAAACCAAAAAATAACGAAGCAATATAGTTTATCATTTAAACAAAAGGTAGTAACGGACATAGAGAATGGAAAGTTAACAAAATCAGGAGCCCGGAAGTTATATGGAATAGGAGGAGGTTCAGTGATAAATGTTTGGATAAAGAAGCTGGGTAAATTGCATTTATTAAATAAAGTAGTGAGAGTAGAATTGAAAGACGAAGTATCGAAATTAAAACAATTGGAAAAAGAGAAGAAGGATCTAGAGAGTGCACTTGCCCGGGCTCATCTGAAGTTGATAGTATATGAGTCCATAATAGAAGTGGCCGAAGAGGAGCTGGGAGTAGATTTAAAAAAAAATTTAAAACCCGGATCATCGATCGCAGCCGTCAAAGAAGCAAAGAGCTCAGGTCGAAAGAAAAAATGAAACAGATACTGGAAGTCATAGGAATAAGTCGTCAGGGTTATTATAAAAGCAAAGCGAAAAAGGGAATTAAAAAACTCAAAGAAACGATGGTTCTTCAGCTGGTACAATCTCAGAGACGAAAGATGCCAAAGCTAGGCGGGAAGAAGCTTTATCGACTGTTATTAGCAGATTTGGAAAGAATGCAAATAAAGTTGGGAAGAGATAAGTTTTTCAAATTACTTGGTAAGAGTGGATTATTAATACATCGTAAGAAGCGTTATGCAAAGACGACAAACTCGTCCCACAGATTTAAGATATACAAGAATTTAATTAAGGAAAACGAACCGGATCATCGCGATAAAATATGGGTATCCGATATAACCTACATAATAACAGGAGATAGTTTTAGTTATTTAGCATTGATCACAGACTTATATTCACGGCGGATAGTTGGTTATGATATAAGTGAGAGTTTAAATATGGAAGGCAGTATAAGAGCTTTAAAGATGGCAATCGAAGGAAAGATTAATTTATCGGGATTGATCCATCATTCGGACCGAGGGATCCAGTACTGCAGTAACTTATACACAGGATTATTAACAGAGAATAAAATACAGATAAGTATGTCAGAGAAAGGCAACCCATATGAGAACGCCGTAGCCGAAAGATTAAACGGAATATTGAAAGAAGAGTTTATGTTGTCGGAAGGCTTTAGTACAAAAGCATTAGCATACAAAGCAGTTAAAGAAGCAATAGAAACATACAATGAAGACAGGCCACATATGAGTATAAATTATATGACGCCGAATCAAAAATACGCTGCATGAAAAAAGTTATGAACATATTAACAAAAAAGAAAGAAAAAAGAAGCAAAAAAGAAAGAAAAAATAACTACTATTACTGCTACTTTTTTTGTAAACTTTTTTCAGGACGACACAGAGTGTAGAGTGTAAACTCACTCCGACTCCACACTCTTCACTTACAAACTGCAATTTACTTTGAATCTCTTTTCGAT
>JBPCQW010000283.1:0-9494 GCA_050997715.1 Hassallia sp. | reverse complement strand
ATTTAAATAACGATATTCTAAAATACAACGATTAAATAATAAACCTCGGTACAATGCATCGTTTTCTACTTCTTTAGAATGATACACATTTGCCAGAGCTTCCCATTCATTAGCAAAAACGGTATTTCGATAAGTATTTCGCAACTCGCTAATTGAACGCTGTAAGGCTCTGGTAGGAATGGGCAAACTGTTAGTATTTTTAATTGCCTCCTTCATTAATAATAATAAATTTCGCACATGACCTCCACTCATGAGGCATAATCTTTCTAAAGCTTCCCGATTCTCAAACATATCTACGATAGATTTACTAGGGTCGATTAAACTCAGACGTTTTTGCAGTATTTCTATAACTTTATTAATTCCCCGTTGATACGGTTGATTATCCGGGGTTTGCACCATAATCATCGGCAAAACTTGAGTATTACCATAAATATTAGCTAAATCTGTGGCGCGATTAGAATACAGCAAAGAAATAGGTACCGTATAAAGCAAATGACAATCTAAAGCTTGGAGTTGTTCGCTACGGTCGAGAAAAATTTGGTCGTGATTGCTGCGTCCATCTTCTTGAGGTATAGGTACAATCCGGTCTAAGTTATCAGCAATTAATACAAGTTGAGAATATCCTGAAGGTAAATTCTTTTTCGCATCTTGAATAAACTCATTTAAAGCTGCAATCAAAGTAATTGTATGCGGATTGACACGCTCCCGAATTTTTTGGCGTTGAGTAGGTTCTGTTCGCAAATTTGCTGTTATTTTAGCGAATTGGGCAATTTGCCCTTCTATACTTAAGCTTTGTAACGAGACTTCAGTTAATGCCAAATCTTTTAAATCTTGCCAACGCTCGTTTAACCACTTCAATAAACTATCTGGAGAAGTGCTATCTTTTAATCTTTCTATTAAATGGCGGGTACAAGCTAAAAGAATATCAGTATATTGGGCATCTTCTGGATCAATATCTTGTTCATCAGCGGGAAAATAAACAACAAAGCAACCTTGCTCATCTAAATGTTGCTGAAGTCGCAGTAATTCTGTAGATTTTCCAGCACCGCGATGACCTGCATACAGTTGAGAGGTCACTCTATCTGAATACAAAATCTCTCTACCTACTTCTACTAATATGTCACCTTCTCCCCGCACTTCTGTACAATCAACGTAAGCGGGATCTCCTGCGGGTAAGGGGCGAAATGGGTCAAAAGCATTGTATATCCGCTTTAAAAAGGCAAAATCCTGGATCATAAATCTAATGACAAATTACGGTGCGTTAGCCTACGGACGGGGAAACCGCACCACCAATACGCTTGGTGTTAAGGCAAGAGACGCGATAAATCGCCGTCTTTACAATAATAAGTCCTTTGTAGAGACGGCGATTTATTGCGTCTTTGTGATCTATAATTTTCCTCAAAAAATCTTATCCGAACCGTATTGACCCCACCACTACTTTATGAAAATTGTTGATTTAATTACTTGGTTTGAAGAATGGGCAAATCCTGCTTGGTGTGAAAGCTGGGATAATTGCGGGTGGCAAGTTGAACCAGGAGTTTTGCAGAAAAATGCACGGGTGTTAGTTTGTTTGACACCTACTTTAGCAGTGATGGAGGAAGCGATCGCAAAAAGCGCTAATCTCATTTTTGCTCACCATCCGCTGATTTTTAATCCGCTGAAGTCTTTAGTTGTTGGGGAAGCGATCGCCGAAATGGTGCGGTTAGCTTTTACCCACAATATCGGCATTTACACCGCTCACACCAACTTTGACCAAGTTGATGATGGCACTGCTGATGTTTTAGCTCAAATTTTAGAACTTCAAGAAGTCGCTCCAATAGTACCCACACAAGCTAATTTAGGATATGGGCGCGTTGGTATTTTAAATCCATCTTTGAGTTTACAGGATTTACTGGCGACAATTCAAACCCGACTTGCTCCCCCAAAGCTTCTTTTTTCTCCAACTCCTGATTTACAGCAGATAATTTCGCGAGTTGCTGTTTTAGGTGGTTCGGGAGCAAGTTATATCTCAGCTGTGGTCAAAACTGGTGCCCAAGCTTATCTGACTTCTGACTGTAAGTTCCATCAATTTCAAGAAAGCCGCGATCGCCATCTTATTTTAATTGATGCCGGACATTACGCTACCGAACGCCCCGCGTGCGATCGCTTGGTGCAAAAATTCCAAGCTTTAAACTTGGAGTGGGTACAGTTGAGCCAAAAGGATGAAGATTTCCGTCAGTTTTTTCTTTAATTAAATGTAAAGACTTGTTAAAGTATATATTTTTACTTTACGTGTAGTTTATTTGCTCTACAAAATGTATGATTTAAAACTGAAGAAACTAGTATTTTTATTGAATAAAAACGCTAACATTGTATAGTGTACCTTGATTTCGAGGTGTAACCATAAGTTTATGAATTTATTTACGTGTGATTTAAATCACACATAAGTGAGAACTACAATCACTCTTTACTACTGTTTGATATCAATGAGCAGGCGAGGGAAATGTTGCAAACTATATCTAATACATTGCTAACTATGCCTTAATTAAAATGATTCGCGCACTCATTGAATCTGCTTTCCAAACTGGATGTCTTAGTGTTGAATCCGAAGGTCTAATTCATCAAGTTTTGGCTACCAAAAGCTATGATTCCAAGGATTTGGCAGCCTTGGCAGCACTAGATGAAGCAGTTAAGGCAGGTCAAATTAAACGAGAGGCATCCTCCTCAAGTTTATTAATGAAATTTTCTACACAATACAAAGGAAGCTGACCTCTCTTCAAGGAGTGAATTTTGTCGCGATCGCTATAGAAGAAAGTATTGATCCGGAGTGAAGAACTTTTGGGGTGTTGTTGTTTAAAACCATTAAGGTCACAAGAGAATGAGTTAAAATCAAATACATAGGGGTAAAGACTTCCCAAAAATGCCAATGATTATAAGTAGGCAACTTAAACAACCGCACTTACCACTTGTTTTGGAGTATTATTTATTACATAATGGTAGAAAGTATTCACCACAAAATACTCGCCCTTGTCAGGACAACTTCCGAATTATGTACAGATGTTGCACTAACGTCTCTACTATATAAGTAGGCATTTGTAATCTTACTCCCAAAGAGATTGAGTTTAACTAGTGCAGTAACCAAGCTCTATACGATCCAATGATCAAATACAACCCTTTGGATCAAGACACGCAATTTACTTGCAACCGTGAAACTATCCTCTTAAGAGTACTATATATTGGGATAAAACCCAGATGTTGACAGGTTTAACTACGTCGTTTAAAGAGGCAGAAGCAGTACATGCTACACCGCAAGATTTATCAACTGTGTTGCGACGGGCGGGAGGTATGTGTATTCTTGCGGGACCAGCAACGCTGGATTGAACGCGCCCGCATCCTCGACATAGAGGGAGATTTAGTCACTCTACGTTATGAGACAGAAGAAGAGGACGAAGTTTGTTCTTGGGAAGAGATGGTTCGCCTTGAAAGCATTGGCGCTGTAACGCAAAAATTAGCTTCAGTGCCCCGTGGTAATGTCGAACCTCTTATGACTGAAGATTGTCCAGAAGCTGAACGCATCCGCAATCATTACACAGACTCAAATCCAGAGTAAGGGGACTAGGGACTAGGGACTAGGAATTAATTCTGACAACCTGTCCTCAGTCAGGCTACTGACCGTCATTTAACCGTTCAAAGGCAGGGCAGTAACCTTCAAGAGTAACCTTGAAGTTATACAGGGGGGAAGCGGGGTTCCAACACCGCTGCCCCCTTTGATGTCTACAGGTACCGCAACAATCGACATCAGACCAAATAAAGCGATCGCTATTTTGATTAAGTAGTTCTCGTTGCGACAAACCCCGCAATACGAGTTCTTCTCCCTGCCAACGCGCTTCGATTAAGCCAGTATCGCCGAATTCTTGCCACCTAGGGTCAGCGGTAACGGCATCGGGGAGGGTAATTGTAATTACCGTTCCCAGTTCTGTTAATTCACCCTCATAATTAGTCTCTGGGGGTGCTGGTTGCAAAAATGTATCGCCAATTGGCAATTCTACTAACGTACCACCTGCCGGCGAATGTACATGGTAGCGATTTTGCAATTCTTCCAAACTTGTCAGGTCTGCCAAATAGCCGGGGGAACCGTGAACAAAAATAACGTGCTGGGGTCGCAAATTATGAATTAGCTGAGTGGTACCCGGACCATCGCTATGCTGTGCCAGCAGATAAGTTTCGACAGTAGTTTGTCCGGGGTATGCTTTATTAAGTTGTATATGAGTTTTTTCTGGTGAGAGGATTACCCAAGAATTCATACCTAGTTGGCAGTATTCAGTTAAATCAGTTGTAGAGTCGGTGAGGACAATACAAGGAGTGTTACCAACAGTGTGACGATATTCTGGTTGCAAACGACGCACGCGGGGACGCACTCGTTCATCCCAAAATAAGGGTTGATGACGAGCGAAGTTTTGTACCGATGGGGGCAGGTGGGGTAACAATTCTAAGTAAGCATCGCATCCCGTAGCCACAGTACCATCAACCCAGATATCTATGTCACGACCGGTGAAGTGGTGATGGCTGCGTAACAGCATCAATAATTCTTGACCTAGACCCAATGTTGCTGTAGGTAGTAGTACCGAGTAACGGTCAGCGATCGCCCGATTAATTCGTTCTGCTAGTTGATTTTCTTGGTTGCGACGGTGCGGATGACGCGATGTGCCATAACTGCCTTCAATAATCAGCACATCTAACTCTAATCCGCGCAATTCCTCTAAACGCAAACCTTCTACTAGCCGCGAGTTGGATAAGAAAAAGTCGCCTGTATATAGTAATTTGTAAGAGCGTTGCTGAGTGGTGTACGTGAGGAGAATCGCCACGGCTCCGGGTAGATGACCTGCGGGGTATAATTCTGCGACTAAACCATCTTTAAATTCCACAGGCGATCGCAACGGCAAGGCTTGACAAAACTGGGGAATTTCCCCTTCAGTTTGATCCTGCCAATTCAGCGGTAGTAACTTGGTTGTCACCTCGCTGGCGTAGATCGGTAATAAGGGAAAAGCCTCATGCAGTGCTAGCAAACCGCTAGCATGATCTGGGTGAGCGTGACTTACCAAAACTAAATCTGCTGGTAGGGGCGAATTGCCTCGATGAGCCGACTTTTTCAACCCCTTTACCAGCGGGGAAATATCTTTTAAGCCACAGTCAAGCAGGATGCGGTGTGGTCCCATCCGCACCAATAAACACATGCCTTCATCCTGATGGTGGACACCATAGGGAAAACATTCTAATTCATTTGTCCCCTCCCCAGTATCAATGCCAGAGGATACTGACAGATCCTCACTCATGCTCTTTTCCCCTCAAACCTGATGTTTGTTGCACATTTCCCAAAAGCCTAGATTTACGCGGTTTTTGGTCTTGTGACCTAGAGGTAAGTTCCTAAGTGCGCCGCCCGAATGCGGATTAGGGAATTGGGGAGGACGCCTCCGAACCCGCGCTGGGAAAGGAAAAACGTGGATAATGACAACCTATAAAACTAACAGAATTGGGCGCTTGTTAATGTGCCGATCCATTGCCGTGGTAGTTGTCTGAGTCATAAAACCCATTTTTCGTGCCGAAAAACAAGCACGAAACGGTAAAAATAACAGTTAATCCAACTAAAATCAACTTTACATCCATTTGTTTGTCGCCCTCTACTAAAGACGTCTTTATCTTAATAGAGCGATCGGCGCAATTGAGCCGAATCACCAAAATTTTTTACTATGTTTGGGTTGATTGGGCAATGGGTAACATTACGACAATCAGTCAGATTGTAGAACTTTTTGGTTCACCTGTCTATCTATCTGGGAGATAGGGAGCAGAAAGTGGGGAATGCTGAGTAGGGGAAGAGAACATTCTTGGTAAAAATTGAATAACCTTATCTAATGTGGTTTACTGACTAAGAGTGTAATGAAGTAAACATTCCAATATTGGGACAGAGTACAATGTCCGGCTTAGGAATTACTCGTTGGGGCTAGTTGTTAGGTATTGCGATCGGCACCGACGTGTCGCAGACACTCGCTATTTCTCTAAATTACGCTAATGCCCAAGTTACACCAGATGGCATCCTACCGAATAATTCCAACGTCAGATTAGAGGGTAACACTTTTAACATCACTCGCAAAAGCCAAGCTGGAAGTAATTTGTTTCACAGCTTTGGGGAGTTTTCTGTCCTCACTGGGAGTACGGCTTATTTTAATAATGCCCTGGATATTCAAAATATTATCAGCCGAGTAACAGGTGGGTCAATTTCTATAGCGTTGGTATAACTATTTTAATTTTAATCAATTTCTCTTTGGTGTAACTTTAATCTACTACTTAGTTACTGAAAAAAACCAAATATACTAAGTAGCAACTTCATTGATATTTTCAAATATTTATTATTAATAAATGCTCAATTTGCTTGGTATAAAATATATACACTTTTTCCTAGTGTTGGACTCGAATTAAGAAACAATCTTACCCTATTATTAGGAGTTTGTTAACCAATAAACTGCAATTTATTATATATACTAATTGCGGTGTTTGTTTTGAGAAATTTTGATGCTAAATAGCAAAAGCAAAAAACAGTTGTTAAATTTAGTAATAGCAACGGCTTTAAGTGCGATCGCACCTTTGCCACCTGCCCAAGCTGGTACGACTGACCCAGTGGGAAACTTAGCCGATGGTTCGGCTTTACTACCTACAGGACAAGTAATTACACCCGCTGCCGCACCAGGCTCAACTTTTGCCCCTTTAGCTACTGGTTTGCGATCGGATGGTACAGCCGATGCTGCCGAAGCTGTATCAACGGCTCTCAGTCCCGATGGTAAAACTTTACTGGTTTTAACTAGCGGATACAACCAAAATTTTAGAGATGAAACAACTGGCACAAACATTACATACCCAGTTTTAGATCCATTGACTGGTCAGCCGAGCAGTGTAATAAACCCACAAACTAATCAGCCGATTACAACCCGCAAAGCAGAATGGGTGTTTGTCTACGATGTTAGTAGCGGTAGCTTAGTCAAACAGCAACAAATTAATATTCCTAATACTTACAACGGTTTGGCTTGGTCGCCAGATAGCCAAAACTTTTATGTATCCGGCGGCATTGACGATCGCATTTATGTTTATACTCGCCAAAATAATCAGTACGTCCCCCAAGCTCCATTCATCCTACTAGGTCACAACTCTGATCAGACTGCACCCTTCCCTAAATATGATGGCGGTCTATTAAAAGATACCGAAGCCCAAGCTGCCGCAAGCGGAGCAGTTGTAGCAGGCGTTGCTGTTAGTAAAGATGGTAAAACTTTAGTAGCAGCCAACTTTGAGAACGATTCAATATCAGTAATCGATACCGCAACTCGCGAAATACTTAAAGAAATTAAATTTTTTGTAGCTGGTGGTCAAGTGGCAACGGGGGAATTTCCTTTTGACGTTGCCATCAAAAACACCAATACTGGTGCAGCAGCCAAAGCCTTTGTTAGCAGTCAGCGCGACGACGAAGTATTAGCTGTTGACCTATCTAGTCAGGCAATTACTCGCATATCGGTGGGCAGTCAACCTAACAAACTGTTACTTTCAGCAGATGAAAGCCGTTTGTATGTGGCTAACGGCAACGGTGACTCCATTTCGGTCATCGACACCAACTTAAATAAAGTTGTTCAAATTATCTCTTTATCTCGACCGCGCGATAAATATAAAGGAGCTAATCCTAACTCTCTAGCTTTTAGTCCTGAAGGGCGATCGCTGTTCGTGACTTTAGGTGGTGAGAATGCAGTAGCTGTCGTAGATTTAAGAAGTGGTAAAGTAGTTGGACGCATCCCCACAGGTTGGTATCCCAACTCGGTTAGCGTTAGTCAAGATGGCAGCAGACTTTATGTAGTTAACGCTAAGAGTAATTCTGGTCCTAACCCTTCTAATAGCCGCACTACGACTGCTGGGACAGCACGCAACACTAACTTTAGAAATGATTACACCTGGGCTTTAGAAAAAGCAGGCATTTCGGTAATTCCAGTTCCTAGTCGTGGAACCCTAGCTAGTCTATCTCAGCAAGTAGATAAAAATAATGGGTTTGCCAACCGCCGTCAATACCCAATGATGAATTTTCTCAGGACTAAGATCAAGCACGTTATCTATGTAGTCAAAGAAAATCGCACTTACGACCAAGTACTAGGCGATTTAGATCGCGGTAATGGAGATCCAGCACTTACCTTATTTCCAAAGCGGATTTCACCCAATCATCACAAGCTAGCTTCAGAATTTGGCATTTTTGATAACTTCTATGACAGTGGTGAATCTAGCGGAGTTGGTTGGAATTGGTCTACCTATGGTCGCACTACCGACTACGCTGAAAAAACTCAATCAGTTCTTTATGGAAACGCTGATTTTAATGGCTTAACCTACGACTACGAGGGTACTAACCGCAACATTAACCCGGCATTACCTCAAACTTCTAGCACCCCATCCCAGCTAAATACACGCTTGACCGGACTATTAGATCCTTCGGGCAATTCGGCAATTTTGCCTGGAGATAGAGATGTCGATGCTCCTGAAGGAGACGGAGAATTAGACCAAGAAGCGATCGGTGGTTATCTTTGGGATTCAGCGTTACGTGCTGGTAAGACAGTAAGAAATTATGGTTTCTTTATCGATCTTACTTACTACAATACGACGCAAGCCGATCCAACTCAGCCCGACCCAACTAACCCACTGTACATCCCCATTTCACCTACACCTTTCTTAGCAAAAATTCCTCAAGCACCAGTTACTAAAAAAGTGCTACTGGATAAAACCGATATCTACTTTCGGGGATATGACCAGAAGCACCCAGATATCTACTTGTTCAACGAGTGGTTGCGCGATTACACTCAAAATGGACTGCCTAGCTTGACGCTCTTAAGACTTCACCACGACCACTTTGGCAATTTTGGTAATGCGGTAGCTGGGTTAAATACTGCCGAACTACAAATGGCAGATAATGACTATGCTTTAGGATTGCTAGTTGAAACAATCTCTAAGTCTCCTCAGTGGAAAGAGACAGTGATTGTTGTCATCGAAGATGATTCTCAAAATGGACCCGATCATGTGGATTCTCACCGTTCTTTGGCTTATATAATTTCGCCTTACAGCAAGCGAGGTGAACTTATTAGCACTAACTACAATACTGTTAGCGTCCTCAGAACTATGGAAGATTTATTAGGGATAAACTATGTGGGGATAAACGACGCTAATGCCGAACCAATGGTAGATGCTTTTACGAGAAGACCTAACTTTACTCCTTACAAAGCTGTTGTGCCAGGGAATTTATGTAATACACCTGTAGATCCGAATCTTGTACCAGCTTGCAAAGATCCTCAAGCCGTAAAAACAGCAGCGATGCCTTTATTGCGCGACCAGCAGTGGTGGACAAAAGCAACGGTAGGCTTCAACTTTGAAGTAGAGGACAAGCTCGATAGTGAGGCATTTAATCGCGTTTTGTGGGCAGGAATTAAGGGTGACAGTGTGCC
>JBPCQW010000266.1:0-2966 GCA_050997715.1 Hassallia sp. | reverse complement strand
ATTTATCAAATATCAATGGATTGAAATAGATGCTTATTCTAGCTGGAATAATTTTGTTGAATCTCTGGAAAAAATTCTTAGAGAATTTGGAAAAAACTATGTAATTAATTTTGTCTAGCTACTTAGTTGAATCTTTTCTATTTTATGCTCCTCACTTAATAAAAAAATGATGAATTTTAGCTGGTGGCGACGACTAAACTGGGCTGAATACGGTGCCGAATTTCTCGGAACCGCATTTCTCATCGTCGCTGGACTGAGCGCCGTCGTCTTCAATCTCGGTGAAAATTCTCCTGTTGAACAGATTATCCCTAGTAAGGGTGGTCGTCTAATGCTTACAGGGCTGCTGTTTGCTGGCAGTGGATCGCTGTTTGCGATTACCCCACTGGGCAAGCTTAGTGGTGCCCACATAAATCCTGTAGTTTCATTGGCTTTCTGGATTCAGGGCAAAATGAATTTTTTAGATACAGCAGGATACATGGTTGCCCAATTCCTGGGCGCAATCTTTGGTTCAGTGCTATTAGTAACGATTTGGGGAGATTATGCCGCTACCGTTGAAAACGGGGCGACGCTGCCCCAACCGGAGTACCCCCTTTGGTATGTATTTGCGGTAGAAGTCTTTATTACCTTTTTGCTGGTGCTGTCAATCTTAATATTTGTTAGCAGTCGGCGGCTGATGCCCTGGACACCCTTGATGACCTGGCTTTTAATCGCCCTCATAGTCCGGTTGACAGCTCCAATTTCTGGCACAAGTCTGAATCCAGCACGCAGCTTTGGACCGGCTTTAGTCTCTGGATTCTGGCGGGATCAGTGGCTGTACTTCGTTGCGCCAACTCTAGGGGCAGTGCTATCGGTGGTCGTATTCCGTCAGCTTTATCGTAGCAAGCGCGAAGTCCTGACCGGAAAACTGTTTCATACTCCCCACTACCGCTGTATTTACAGGGAATGCAAAGCCCCGCATCATCCCCGGTGATAGAACTGCGAATTCGTGAGGCTTAAACATAAAACACCTATAGAGTTGTCTATAAGTGTATAGGTTTGTCTATTTAATTGTCAACTAGGATATCCTCCTTGAATAAATCCTTAGAGCCGCATTTTTGCGGAGGCTGGATATAAACTACAGGCACAATCGGAGGTCTTCCAACTTCCTGCTGTGGCTTTTGCCTGTACCTATAGGCATCACAGGCAACTGTCTTACCAGTCCGTGATTCCCCAACTACTCGACAGGATTGCCGTGCTTTGCGCTTGCCATCCAACCACTCATGGAGAGTTTTTACCTGCTGTAGCGGCACAATGCTCTTACCCTTGAGACGAGCAATTTCAGCTTGCAACCACTCATCATCCGGTTTTACCCCACCCAATTGCTTGGCGATCGCTTGAGCTTCTGTCATTGTTTAAAACCCGTATTCTTCACGAAGTTGTTCATAGTCCCACACTTCCATGTCTTCGTATTGAGAGTTAACCTTAGCCGTAGATTCCACTTCATCTGGTTCAACTACTTGGGAAGGCAGGGACTCAGTTGTACTTTGATCAACCCCAGTAGATCGCAAAACCGCCTGTTCCAATTTTTGACGCTCCTTACGGCTTTTCTTGGTTGCGACAAGAGCATCGCGGTCAACAACTTCTTGCAATAATGATTGGTTACTGATAGTTTTGCCTGCGGTACGGAGTCTGCGACTTGCTGCCTCAGCCTCATCCAATGCCAGTTGCTCTGTCTCCAAACCTTGAGCGTGAGCGCGGGTCAGAAATACTTCCTGATTGTTTTCCTGGCGATAAACCAAAATTGTTGTAATGTCTCTGGGGTCAAACCTTAAGTTGACAGTTTCTCCGGCATAACCTGCCAGATATTCTCCTCGATACATCAAGTTCTGGAACTGCAAGCAACCACCTCTTTGCACAGTGCGCCGTGACTGCTTCATTAAACAGATATCCAAATCTCGTTCTGGTATTGGTACTGGTACTGTGGGCAATCCTGCTTCCCAACGCTCAAAGCGAGTTTGATCACCCATCCGAGCATCAATACTTTGGTTGTAGCGGTCAACGATATAGCGTATAAGTAGCTGTTCTAGTTCCCTTAGAGTGAGCCTTGCGTCCTTTTCCGCATCTTTTGGGCGTTCCTGCACATTAGATCCGGTGTACCCAGGAAGCGTTGAAAATAGTTGGTCATTCAATGTTTTGAAAGGACGTTCTACTACTCCGCCTTCAGAAGGGCGATCGCGTAAATGACAGACAAACCCTAACTGCGCCCCAATCTGACTTAAATGGTTAGAGCGAAAGTCTTTACCGCCATCCGTATAAAAGTGTTCTGGTTTCCCATAGGTTCCCCACTCGCAATGCAGTTTGTATTCTGAACCGTATCGCTTTGGCAAAATTGCCTGACGTAACGCTAACGCTACTAATTGAGAACTAGGAGCATCAAATCCCAAATTGATACCCATAATGCAACGAGAGTAAGTGTCGATTACTGTTGTTAGCCAGGGACGACTTAGCAATTCACCATGTTGATCTACCAGCAACACATCCACGCGGGTATGATCGCATTGCCAAACATGGTTACTGTAATCAACGGATAAATCTTTTCCTTCACGAGTTTTAACAGAAAGCGTTGTTCCTCTCCAACCTGGGCTACGAATACTCTTAGTTTTTTCTTGTTTTTCCAATACAGGCGCTAATACCCGTAACACGGTTCTGTAATTGGGCGGCTTAGAGTCCTCCAACTCACAGGCTTTAGCCTGAACCCTTAGAGCAACCTGTTTGGGGGTCATGCGTTTACTACCCTTGTTACCCTCCCGATAGGTCTTGAGAATAAAGTTTTCCCAAAACTCACCAATTCGATGCTTTCCTTTATCAGCCCTGCCAGTTTGAGTAAATCCGACTACGCCATCTTGCTCCCACTTTTTGACTAATCGCTGCACAGTTCGCACCGATACACCTAGTTTTTCAGCAGCCTCTTTCAACTTCTGCCCATA
>JBPCQW010000240.1:0-11564 GCA_050997715.1 Hassallia sp. | reverse complement strand
CTTGCTCCATACTAAATTTTGCTGGCACACCACTACGTTCCTTGTCTTGCAATCGTTCAATAACTGGCAACTTCCGCTCGCTGATATCTAACCATCGCAAACGCCATCTACGAGCCATGAATCGGCTGATGTTCAGTTCCCGCCCTATCTCACGGTTATTATTCCCTTTGTCTGCCATTAGGATAATTTTTGCTCGCAGTGCGATTTGCTCTGGTGTGCTATGGCGATTGAGCAGCTTTTCCAACGTGAGTGCGATCGCACTCACTTAGAGTTAGTGATTTTGGAGTTAATGGTGTCACGTCCTCGTTCCTTCTATGTATTTTGTCTGCGATGAGCGAGCACTGAACCCCAGTATCCCATAACATGGGTACTTTATTTCCGCGCCATCTGTACTAGAGCCTTGGGGATTCGAGCTAACGCTGCTAGATGACTGCGATCGCTTTTGGGAGACATTAAACGCATTTAACCCCGATTTGCTGCTTTTAGAGGTGGAAATGCCATTAAGTGGCATTAATGGCATTGACCTATGCCAAGTGGTGCGAAACGATCCATACTGGAATCAGTTACCCGTGTTATTTTTATCTTTTCACAAAGATGCAAAGACACTGAATCGGGTATTTGCTGCGGGTGCAGATGATTATGTGAGTAAACCAATTCTCGAACCTGAATTAATTACTCGTATAATGAATCGGCTGGAACGCACAGTTATTTTTGGAAACGGCTGAAAGCTGATATCCTGAGCAAATGATTTTCGATGGATTTAGCTGCACAATTTCCTAATTTTTACCAATAATTCATCAACTTTAACGGGTTTACGAATAAAGTCATTTGCACCTGTATCTAGTGCTTCTGCCATAGAAGCTTCATCAGAACCCGAAACTATCAAAATGGGAATGTTGGCTGATAAAGGATTCTCGCGGATACGTCGGGTTACTTCTACCCCGCTCATTCCAGGCATAATTACATCTAGCAGCACGATAGAAGGTGGTGAGGCTTAAATTTTAGCTAAAGCCAAACTACCATTATTAGCCGTATCAACGTCGTAACCCTCTTCTTCTAAAGCAGTTTTCAATAAAAACAAATTAGCTACGGTATCGTCCACAGCCAAGATTCGACAACGCTGGTTTGATTGCATAAAGCAAAACCCCATCAGTTACATGAGGCAAAAATACCAAGATTAATAAGTATTTATGCTGTCAAACATTTAAGAGTTTAAATTTTTTCTTTATATATCTTAATCAAACGCCAAAAATACTCGTATTTGCGGACACACAGAATCTATATGTCACAAATCCGGCTAGATAGCACCCTGATTATTATAAACAGTTGTTTTTCTTGCTGTACAATCTGGAAATAAAGATTTACAAAGTCTTGAGTCAGCGTATCGTCAAAGAAATTAACTGCTAATGTTTTGATGATTTATAATTTACCAAAGCCGCTAATTGAACATTAACTAAGTGTTGGCATTACTTCAAGCTGTTGCTTCTCGGTTAAACACATAGCAATGCCTTTCTCATAATATGCAGCTTCGTTGATAAAAATTGGATAAACAGTTGATGTTCCATCAAAGGCGATCGCTTGACCATCAAAGGTGAGAAAAATCGGCTCACCGGGATGAAGAGGTTGATAATCTTTAAACTGAAGTTGCGGGTGAATCATCGCTTTAATTTCCCCATGCTCGTTTCTAGGAAAATCAATCACCCCCGCATATCGATAAACTGTCAGCGGGCTATTTATATTTTCAATTATACCTTGGTTCCTTCTTTCTAAATAATCCAAAACGGCGTAAACAAGTGACTCTGTTTTTTGAAATAATTCTGCGTTCAACACAGCTTGAGCTACCGGACCGACTTCAATCGCAAAACCAAAATCGCAGAGAGAACGAAGTAAATTACTTTCTTGCTCAAATTGCGTATAACAAACTTTTACCTCTGGATTAATTGAAGTTAAATAAGCAGCCAATTGTAAAGTAAATGGATGCAGTTCACCTAAAAGAATACTCAAACCCATATTTGAAGTTGTACTGTGCAAATCCACAATTACATCTACCTGAGATTTACCTTTCGGTCCCAGCATTTTTTCAATAACTTTTGCCCGATTTTGTTCATAACCAGAAAGTGTTGAATTTTGCAAATCTTGACTGAAAAAGCTGCGATTTAAATCCTTATCAATATATCGTCTGCTTTCTTTAAAAGCTTCGGGATTTCCCAATAATGTCAGAGTTTCAAAGCTGGATCGTTTAACTAAGTTTAAGTGATGCTCAAACTTTTTGATTAGGTATACTCCTGTGAACTCATTACCGTGGGTTCCGCCAACAATTGCTACCCGATTAATTTTGTTCATACTGTTGCGATAAAAGCTGATTGCTTGTTTTCTTTCCATCACAATAAACAAAAGTGATACTATATGTCCAATATTTTGTTTATTAATAAACTATATTTAAAAGATATAGTTACTCGATAAATAATGGAACTCCGACATCTGCGTTACTTTATCGCTGTGGCTGAAGAATTAAACTTTACTCGTGCAGCGGAACGTTTACACATTGCCCAACCACCTCTAAGCCAGCAAATACAAGCGCTAGAAGCTGAATTAGGAGTGCAACTGTTTGAACGTAAAAAACGCCCGTTAGAATTAACGGCAGCAGGACAAGTTTTGTTAACAGAAGCGCGTTTAGTGTTTGGGACTGTTGAACGGGCAATAATTTCGACAAAAAGAGCCAGTCGTGGTGAGATTGGACGCTTGGTGGTGGGAGCTAATAGCTCGATCGCTAATAGTGTTTTACCAGATATTTTACGAGTTTTCCGATCGCGCTTTGCTGATGTAGAGTTGGTTTTGCGCGAACTAACTTCTAAACAGCAGATACAAGAGTTGCTATCGCGTCAAATTGATGTTGGTTTTGATCGGCTACCTAATGAAAATGAAAACGATCCTGATTTGAGTTTTCTGCCGATTTTACAAGAATCTTTGGTGATTGCTTTACCCGAACAACATCCTTTGGCAGTTCAATCTCAAATTCCACTTAAAGCTTTAGCTAACGAACCTTTTGTATTACCTCCACCTGATTTGGTACCTTCATACAGTCAGATTATTACTTTGTGTCAGCAGGTAGGATTTACGCCAAAAGTAGTACAACAAGCAACATGGATGATTACTGTACTTAGTTTAGTTGCGGGTGGCGTCGGTGTGGCATTGCTTCCCGCTAATGCTCAAAACTTAGTCCGAAAGGGAGTTGTTTACCGAGAAATTCAGGGAGAGAATTTGACGCGACAGCTAGCTGTGATTTGGCGTCGGGATGATTTATCTGTGATTTTGCGGGAGTTTATTGCAGTAACAAAGGGTATAGCGCATCAGGGATAGGGAGTGGGGAGTGGGGGACTCCTTGGAGGACAAGGGGGACAAGGGGGATAAATGCCCAATGCCCAATTACCAATTACCAGAAGTCAGAGCTATATTTCTTTATGCCTACCTACATACTTTACTTTTATCTCATTAGATAGAAGATTAAATTAATTATAAAAGTTAAGTTAGTTACAAAATTACTTAACATAAAACCAGTAAAAAACAGCTTTGGCTGTATATTTACAGCAGATTGTAAGGCGCGTGATTAAGATATAAAACCCTTTTTACTTTTTAATTCTGACTCCTGACTCCTAAATTATGCTGTATGTTGTCAATTTTAGTTAATTCAATTAATAGTTTAATTTAAGAAGAAACTTTTGGAGTTTTGTCATTATGAGTAAAACTGAAGAAACTAAGACTAACACCGTTTCTAAGCGGGGATTTGGAGATTTAGGAGTATTGATTGCTTTATCACTGTTAGCAGCAACATTTCGGGGATGCAATTTTAGTCAACCGGAAGCAACTCCGGCTTCAAAATTGGTCAATACATCGGAAATTACTTATAATCCAGACGAATTTATGTATAGAACTGTGACCATTAGAAGTAAAGCGCTTGATAAAGTCGGTCTAGCTTCTTTCACAGTTAAAGATAAGCAATTATTCGAGAGTGAACCGATTGTAGTTGTCAATGCTTCGGGTGTGCCTTTCAATCTACCCGCTGACCGAAATATGGAAGTTGAAGTTACAGGTCCAGTTCGCAGATTGAATATTGCTAAAATTGAGCGCGACTATAATCTTAACTTGCAAGATCAATACTATAAAAAGTATATCAATAAACCTGCGGTTATTGCTCAAGAAATTAAGGTAGTACCGCAGCAAAATCAAATCGTTCAACGTCTTCGACAATAATTTTACAGGCAGATGTTCTACATGGGACATTGGGCATTGGGAAAAAAGAATTATTTGCTCCCTGCTCCCTTCCCTCTCTTTTTCATGCATCGGTTTTGAATGCATTAACTGAGTCTTCTAATTGCAATGTTACTTGTTGTGTTTGTTGTAAAGAGTTAGACACCATGTAAGATGAATTTGCAGTGTGTTCTGAAGCAGTTACAAGATGTTGCATCAAGGAAGCGATCGCACTCGAACTTTGTGATTGAGATGCGGTAGCACCTTTAATCGACTGCGCTAAATCATCAATTTGGCGAGATCCTTCTAAAATATGCCCCAGGTTATGCTTGGCATCTTTAATCATATTTGCTTTTTCTAGCACTTCCCTAGTTCCTATTTGTATAGTTTTGACGACTTCGCTAGTTTCGATTTCCATGTTCTCTAGTATTTGTTGAACTTCTTTCGTCGCTTCTACACATTGAGCTGCTAATTGACCAATTTGTTCTGCCACTAAGGTAAAGCCTCGACCTTCTTTGCCCACCCACGCAGCTTCAATATTCGCGTTGATGGCTAACAAGTTAGTTTGCAAGGCAATTTGCTTAATCAACGAGACAACCAAGGAAATTTTTTGCGAAGATTCTCCCAGACGCTTTACTTTGTTTACTTTTTCTATTACTGTCTGTTGTAAATTAAAGATACTTTGTACAGTATTATCGATTGCAGCTTGGGTTGTTGTTGCTGTATCTATAGTGGTGTGGGCAATTTCTGATAGTTGGCGGGCATCATCTGCTACTGTTTGAATAAAGAAATTGATTTTATTTACTTCTTCTAAGGTGTAATTAATTTCTTGTGCTTGTGTCAAAGCTTGATTTGCTAATTGCTGAATCACACCTGAGTTTTCATCAAGGGAAAGATTTACTTGAGAAGCAGAAAGTTTTACTTGATTGACAATCTGCCGCAGGTTGTGAATAATCGTATTAAAAACATCAGCTACTACCCCCACTTCACCGATGACATTTTCTGCACCCACAGTTAAATCGCCTTGAGATGCTTCTTTAACGTTGATGAGAAGTTCTAAAAGTTGGCTTTGCAAAGCTTGTTGACTTAGCTTTAATTCTTCTTCTGCTTGCTTGCGTCGGGTAATGTCAGCTTGCACCCCAATATAATTGATGACTTGTCCAAATGAATCTCGCACTGGAGAAATCGTTAATTCAGACCAATATAGTGTTCCATCTTTGCGGTAATTTTTAACTACTACCTGGCATTCTAAAGAGTTGCGGATTGCATGACGTAATTGTTCAATACTTGCGGGGTCGCTTTCGGGTCCTTGCAAAAATCTACAATTGCGTCCAATCGCTTCTTCGGCTGAATAACCTGTGATGGTTTCAAAAGCAGGATTGCAAAAAATAATCGGATTGTCGATCGCTCGCGGGTCGGTGATGATGATACCATTGCTAGCGGCGGCAATGGCGCGATCGCGAAGCCGCAATACTTTCTGCGACTGCTGAAACTCATTTAAAAGACTCGCTTGTTCTAAAGCGATTCCGACTTGAATTGCTAGGTGTCTGACTAAATCAATTTCAAACTTTTGCCAATGCCGAGGTTGAGAACATTGGTGGAGACACAATATGCTGATAAGCTGATTGTTAATAATAATCGGTGCAACTAAATTCGCCTTTATTTGAAAGTCTTCCAGAATCTGGCAGTGGCAATTTGTATAACCTGTTTGCTTAATGTTGTCGGTGGCTCGAACTTCACCATTTGTGTACATTGCAATGTAATCTTCTTTAAAAGGCTCATTGACTGTTTTGCCGATGGTTTTAGTCCAGCCCTCTGCTACTGATTCAGCAACGATGGTACCACTCCAGTCAGGATGAAAGCGATAAATAACTACACGGTCTGATTTTAATGCTTGACGAATTTCGTTGACGGTGGTGTAAAGAACATCTTCTGATTTGAGCGATCGCCTAATTTGCAAGGTAATCTCTGTAAATAGTTGCGAACGTCTAGCTTCTGCTTCTTGCTTTTCTAAAAGCTTTACTTGATGTGTCAATCGCCGATCAACAAACGAAGTCAGTAACGCGAAACCTAAAATTACAAAGGTGGTAATGCCAATGGTAACAGCTAACCAGGTAAGGGAATCCTTCATTGCCCCGGTTGCAATTGCTTTTAGGTTGGTCGGTGTGAATTTAGCTGCTGCCATCCCAGTGTAATGCATCCCGGCGATCGCCAATCCCATAATCAGCGCACCGAAGATTCTTGCTAAGAGCGCAGATGTACTGGTTTGCGTGCGTAGTTGAAAGGCTACATTTAGGGCTACAATTGAGGCACTAATGGCGATCGCTATGGAAACTGCAAACAGCAATGGATCGTACATTGTGTGTGCTTCCATCCGTATCGCGGACATGCCGATGTAGTGCATTGAGGCAATGCCAATACCCATCAAAATACCGCCCATAATCAATTGCCAGAAGCTCAAAGTTGGGCGACTCGCCAAAAAAAGCGCTCCAATTGAGGCAATAATCGCAGGTAATATTGACAGCAACACCGTCAATATGTCATATGTCATCGGTATTGGTAGACTAAATGCCAACATAGCGACAAAGTGCATCGACCAAATACCGATGCCCATAACAATTGCCCCACCAATCAACCAAGCGGTTCTTGCCCAAGATGTGGCTACTGTTACACGTCCAGCTAAATCTAAAGCAGTATATGACGATAGGACGGCGATCGCTATCGAAAGCGATATTATACGCGGGTCGTAGCTGCTAGTTATACCGACATCTGCCGTCAGCATTAAATTAACCTCAACTAAATAATTTTAGAAAATTTGATTTGACTTTTTTTTGGTTTTTGATTTTTTATTAGGAATCATCAACCCAGGCTTCCATTATTTTTATTCTTATTTTATAATGGTTTGTAAAATAAATACAATCATAGCTTCATCAACAGTAGATATTATTTATTAAAACGATTTCTCAACTCATTATTCACCAGGCAAAACACTAATATAATCCAAGCAGACTTCTGCGGAGCAAGTTTACAAAATTTATTCTCATAGGTGTAAATAGCACTTTGTAGCCAAATATTTTGGGAGCCAAATCACTTCAATTTGATCTACCTCCCTCCTAGTGCAGAAAGGGCAACATGAGTTTAAGCAAACATCTTATTATGTTTTATTTGCTCTAAGATGGCGTTTCCCCAATTGATATTTATGTTTATTGATTTATTTTTGCACAGCCGCTTTTTCCGCAAAAGTTCCAAAAGATAATTCCAGATAGGAGAGTGACTCTTTCATTTTATTGTTTTTTGAGAAGGTTTTACATTTTGTCAATGAAAAACCAATTATCAGACTTTTGATAGACAAATTAGTCCCGGATAATGTATCTATAGTTGAGAAGCGTAATATGAGTGTTTTTTGATATTTATCTATTGGTATAGTATAGTAATTGAAGCCAAAATCTCAGGCTATAAGTTGGATAAATATTGCGAAAAGAAAATCAAGTAAAAATCTAATTAAACCGTAAGTACAAAATATCTATTGTATCATTTTAAACAAAATAGTGTAATTTTAAGCAAACCTTCCTTCAAGAAAAACTAATGACACAAATATTTTTGAGCGATCGCTATCGGATTATCAGCGTACTTGGAACTGGTGGATTTTGCGAAACATTCTTAGCTGAAGATACGCAAATGCCTTCGGGAAGAACTTGTGTAATTAAACAACTCAAACCAGTTGCCAACAATCCTCATATTCACCAGTTAGTACAAAGACGATTTCAAAGAGAAGCTGCCATTTTAGAAGAATTGGGAGGAGTAAGCAAGCAAATTCCCACACTGTATGCATACTTTCAAGAGGGTGATGAATTTTACTTAGTACAAGAATGCATTAGCGGAGAAACCCTGAGCCAGAAAGTCAAACAAACCGGGTGTCTGAGGGAAAGTGAGGTACGCTCGATTTTAATCAGTCTCTTAGAAGTGCTGGAATATGTGCATAGCAAAGGCATTATCCATCGGGATATTAAGCCAGACAATATTATTTTGCGCTCCAGTGATAATAAACCAGTTTTAATTGATTTTGGCGCTGTGCGTGAAACAATGGCAACAGTGGTAAATTCTGAAGGTAATATTACCAGTTCCATCGTCGTCGGTACACCAGGGTTTATGCCAAATGAACAAGCAGCCGGACGTGCGGTTTTTGCTAGTGACTTGTATAGTTTGGGACTAACAGCTATATATTTACTGATGGGAAAAATGCCAGAACAATTGGCAACAGACTCGTATACAGGCGAGAATATTTGGGATCGACAAATTGTCAGTCCAAATTTGGCAGCAGTATTAGATAAAGCAATTCGATTTGATGTTAGGGAACGCTTTCCCAGTGCAAAAGCAATGCTGAATGCTTTGCAGAATATGACAAGTCCCCTGTCATCAAAGATACCTAGTTTTTTTCAACAGCCTTCAGAAAGTATTCCTGTTACTTCCGAGTCTGCGGTTCAAAGCAGTAAACAAAACGGTATTTTTATCGGCAGTATTTTGGTTGCAGGTGTAGTAATGGGTGCATCTGTAATTATTGGTCTCTTGTTGACAAATTCTCCTCAACCAGAGGGATATAAACAAGCTACATCTTCGCTATTGACAAAACCACAAGTTGGTGAAGCATCATTACCATCATCGAATAAAAATTCTCAAATAGCGTCATCGGAATCAGCAATTATTAACAGCGCTAATCTGCCTAATTATTTTCATTTCATAGCAGATTCTACCTTCCCAAATCTGCAAACTGCGGTTGAGCAAATTAAGACTTTACAAGTGGCAGGTTATCGTCAGCCAGGAGTGTTTTGGATACCAGATTATCCAAATCTTTCAGATCAACGTTCATTTGTAGTTTATGCAGCCACATTTAGCGATCGCACTAGTTGCATCAACTTCCTAAAAACTTACGGAAAAGTCAATCCGGGAGCGTATTGTGGCTTTGCTAGCAAAGATCCACATGCACCATCTGGTAAAGTATATTTCCAAGAAACACAGTAAAAATCTACGTTAAACATCTATCTTAAGGAAGATTTAGCAAAAATATCACAATTTAAACTCCCCTAACTAATAATTGGGGATAAACCGTCGTAGAGACATTCTAGTGGAACGTCTCTATTTTTTTTCGCGTTTACCGAATCTGTAATTTTCAGTTTTCCGCACCTTTATTAGCCAGATATTTCTATTCGGTAATCATCCTTAATTAAGTGATAAAAACCGAATTTGCCATCTTTTATTTACTAATACTATGAGATTAAAGCAAAAAATTAAATCATCAATATTTCTGCCCGGTTGCTTTTACGCAACCGGGCTTTTTTCGTAGTAAGCGTTTCAACGCTTAAAGAAAGCACTCTCCGTGCTTACTACAATAAAGATATATAGTTTGCACTTTAATAGAGATGAAAGAGGAAAATTTAAATAAGAAAAAGGGTAAATCTTTACCCCCCAAGCTGATTATTAAGCTGGGAAAGTTTGTCTGGACGACTCTTTGGCATATGATGATGTCGAAACTCGCACCACGCAATAAGTCGGGAGAGTACATTCGTCCTAACAGCGAGTTTAGAAACTTTGTTGGCAAAGAAGACGGAAATTCTTACCAACCAGCAACAGGACGCTACCATCTTTATGTTGGCATGAGTTGCCCTTGGGCGCATCGAACTTTGGTAGTGCGATCGCTTAAGGGACTTGAAGAGGTAATATCAGTATCTATCGTCTGTCCTTCACCAATCGAAGGTGGTTGGGTGTTTAACGAAGAAGAACAAAATTGTCGCACACTTGCTCAATTGTATGAACTAGCGGCATCAAATTACAGCGGACGCTCTACAGTTCCAGTGTTGTGGGATAAAGAAACGAAAACTATCGTTAACAATGAGAGTGCAGAGATTATTGTCATGCTGAACTCTGAATTTAACGACTTTGCCAAAAATCCCACACTAAATCTTTATCCAGAGGAATTAAAAGAAAAAATTGACTGGTGGAATGAGAAAATTTATCACTCAGTTAACAACGGTGTGTATCGTTGCGGTTTTGCCCAAACTCAAGAAGCTTACAATCAAGTTTGTGATGAACTGTTCGCGACTTTGGATGAAATTGACGCAGCACTTTCAACAAGTCGATATCTTTGCGGCGATAATATCACCTTAGCGGATGTTCGTTTATTTACGACATTATTCCGCTTTGATAGTGCGTATTATGGTTTGTTTAAGTGCAACCGTCGGCGAATTCAAGATTATCATAATTTGGGAGCTTACCTACGTGACTTATATCAGCTTCCAGGTATTGCTGACACCTGCGATGTGGAGAGTGTGAAGCAAGATTATTATGGCAACCTTTTTCCGCTCAATCCTGGTAGTATCATCCCTGCTGGTCCTGATATGTCGTCTCTCTTGGAACCACACAATCGCGGTAGTGTTGGTAAAGAAGCAGACTTATAGGATGAAACACAAAACTGTATTACTTAAGAGGCTTTAGTCTGTGAGCTTATCTCAACTGTATTAAGGAGTTTCTCTCCAGAGCCTACCTTTGTTTGAGTTCTCGAAATTGACGCTTTCTAGCCAAAAGGTGACGGTACTGTGCTGTACGTATTGTATGAGGTACTAAGCGGCGCAGTTCAGTTGAAACAAACGAAAACGTGATACTTAGTGAAGTGGCTGCAATTATACAAAAAGTTGTCCTGGAAAGTGCTAGCAATTGTCAGATACATTCGGTTTTTACTTAATACTGGATTGATTCCAGCCTGGATCTCACATTACTGAAGTAGTAGTACGTATGTAAAAATAAGTAACAATTTAAAAAAAGTACGTGTTATTACCAGAAGAACCAGATTAAATGAATATAATAAAAATGCTTAATTGTTCCCATTAATTTTTCATGGATACAATCAAAAAAGAAGAATTGCCAGTAAGTGTAGAGCTAAAAAAATTCGGACATTGCATTAAAAACTCTATTCGTCGAAGACAAGAGTTGCCTGAAATTTTAAAAGCGGTGGTAAGAGAAATACATTCGTTTTTGCAAAGTGATAGAGTTAAGATTTACAAATTTTTTCCGGATGGTAGTGGTCAGGTTATTGCTGAATCTATAAAAGATAATCGGTTGCCGTCGCTGTTGGGGCTAAATTTTCCTGCGGATGATATTCCGCTCCATGCCCGTGAACTGTTGATCAAGTCACGGGTGCGTTCAGTTGTCAACGTTGATACTCAACAGATTGGTCAAGGTTCCCTGTCTGAGTTGGAAACAGGTGACACTATATCTGAGGATATTCGTTACCGCCCTGTCGATCCGTGCCATGTTGAATATTT
>JBPCQW010000224.1:0-6849 GCA_050997715.1 Hassallia sp. | reverse complement strand
TGAAAGCTGGTGATTTATCCTGAATAATTTATTTTTTTGAGGGTTACTTAGGAGTCCAAATTATAATTTGGAATTTTATTTAAATGTAGTTTATTAATACTACTGATTGAAGTGCGGAATGTGGGATAGATCAACTGACCCCCAAAATCTGGGTGTTTCGTTATGTGACTATTGGCTGAATCAAAATTGCCTTGAGGGTTAAGAAATCCAATGTGCATTGCCCACTTCCTAATACAGGTTAATTTCTACTAGGGATTTTTGCCTGAAGACAGCAGTAGAACAGCTTAGTGAGCTTGTTAAAAACTCCCAAGACTGAAAAACGCAGGCAGCGAGGCTGTACATAAATGCCATCAAAAAGTAAGTCAATTAGCTTAAACCCAGCCAATTCACGCATTTTCCTAATGCTTAAGTTAATCGTTACTGCGGCGATCGCACATATACCGGATGGCATAAATGATATGATGATTCCCTAACTCAGGGGTTTCTCAAAATTCCACTTCTTCGCGCTGAATTCCCGTAGTTTCAGTCTTATTCATACCTTTTGCTGCCCAACACATTGTGTCAATGTACTTAGCAAGTTGTTCAACAGTTGGTGTTTCAAACAAATTGCGTACAGGCAAATCTATTTGGAAGGTGTCACGAATACGGGAAGTTAGCTGAGTCGCTAGTAGAGAATGACCGCCCAATTCAAAGAAATTGTCGTGAACGCCTACTTGCTCTTTTCCCAAGACTTTAGCCCAAATTTGGGCAAGTAACTCTTCAACTTGCGATCGCGGTGCCACATAATCTTGATGATTGAAAGTAATTGTATCAGGCATGGGTAAAGCACGGCGATCCACTTTGCCATTAGGCGTTAGAGGAAGAGATTCCAGTACCATATATGCTCTCGGCACCATATATTTCGGTAACTTTTCTTTGAGAAATTGACAAAGTAAGGACACAAAGCTTTGCAAGTCTTCCGTCAATATCTGTTCCTGGTTGGGAACAATATAAGCTACCAAATACTTATCATCAGGTATATCCTCACCAGCAATGACAACAGTTTCTCTCACTGCTGGATGCTGACTCAGCACCGCTTCAATCTCTGACAACTCAATGCGGAAGCCGCGAATTTTTACTTGAGTGTCAATGCGACCTAAAAATTCAATATTGCCATCTGGTAAATAGCGAGCTAAATCACCCGTTTTATAAAGACGTGCTTTTGCTTTATTATTAAAAGGATTAGTAATAAAGTGTTCAGCAGTTAATTCAGTGCGATTGAGATATTCTCGCGCCAGTCCCTCCCCACCAATATATAATTCGCCAGTAACGCCAATAGACACAGGCTGTAAATGAGCATCTAATATATAAATCTGCGTGTTTGTAATGGGGCGACCAATAGGGAAAGATGAGGCTGATGGTAACTCTTCTACGTAGTAATAAGAGGAAAATGTTGTACTTTCTGTTGGTCCATAAACATGAATTAAATGCTTTGGCGCACCATATTTGTGAATCTTTTTAATCCATCTCGTATCAACAGTCTCGCCACCAAACAGTAAATATTTCAATGTTGCAAAAGTCTGCGGAACATCTCTAGCAATCTGTTGAAACAAGGCGGTAGTCAAAAACAGGACGTTGATACCTTTTTCTCGTAATTGTAATGCAAATTCGTGAGGCGAAAGAATTACATCTTTACTAATTCCCACAAGTTGAGCGCCGTTAAGTAGCGCTCCCCAAATCTCGAATGTCGCTGCATCAAAAGAAGTGTTTGAGGCTTGAGCGATTTTATCAGACGGTGACAATTTTATATAGTTAGTATTGCACACTAACCGATTTACAGCTTTGTGAGGTACAGCTACTCCCTTGGGTTTTCCTGTAGAACCAGAGGTGTAAATAACATAGGCTAAATTATCACTATTTAAATCGCTTTTGAGGTTCTCTTCTTTTTCTTGGGTAATCACTTCCCAGTCTTTATCTATAGAAATAATTTGATTTGAGAAACCTTCAAAATGCTTGAGTAAGTTTTCTTGTGTCAGCAACACTGAAACTTGTGTATCTTCCAGCATAAAATTTAGGCGTTCTTCGGGATAGCTGGGGTCTAATGGAACATACGCTCCCCCTGCTTTAAGAATTCCCAATAACCCGATTATCATTTCTATAGACTGTGAAATACAAATGCCAACTAAAACTTCTGAACCTACTCCTATTTTTTGTAAGTGGTGCGCTAGTTTATTGCTACAAGTATTCAACTCTTGATAAGTAAGTTGTTTGTTAGCAAAGTTGACTGCTATAGAATCAGGATACTGCTGTACCTTTTCTTCAAACAATTGATGGATACACTTATCTTGAGGATAATCGGTTTGGGTGTTATTCCATTCCACCAATACCTGATGTAACTCCGCTTCACTTAATAACGGTAAATTTGTAATTCGTTCTTCTGGATTTGCAACAATAGCTGACAATAGAGTTTTAAAATGTTCCAGCATCTGGTTAATGGTGGCTCGCTCAAATAAATCTGTGTTGTAAACGATTACACCTCGCAGACCTTCAGAATACTCCCAGTTTCCGCCCCATAAGCTCCTAAAATCCTCAGAACACTTCCACAGATGCAGTTCCAAATCAAAACGTGTTTTTTTCAAATCAATATTCATAAAGCTGGGTACTAATCCAGGCAGTTCTAGCGCTGACATTGGCGCATTCTGGAAACCAAATACCACTTGAAATAAAGGATGGTGGCTCAAGTTTCGCTCTGGATGTAGTTCTTCAACTAACTTTTCAAACGGCAAATCTTGGTGGCTGTATGCTCCTAATGTTACCTCCCGTACTCTGCCTAGTAGTTCTCGAAAGGTGGGATTTCCAGATAAGTTACTATGCAGCACTAAACTATTGACAAAAAAACCAATTATTCCTTCAATTTCACTATGGTTACGGTTAGCAATTGGTGAACCTACCGCGATATCTTCTTGGTGTGTGTAGCGGTAAAGTAATGTTTGAAATGTTGCCAACAGTGTCATAAATAAGGTGACACCTTCTTGCTGTGACAGCTTTTCTAGTGCATCAATTAGCTTTTTTGGTAACTCTAGAAATTGTGTTGCTCCTCGATAGCTTTGTATAGCTGGTCTTGGTTTGTCAGTAGGCAGATGCAGTATGGAAATACCGTTTAATTGCTCCCGCCAGTAAGCTAACTGGGTTTGGAGTACTTCTCCTTGCAGCCACTCGCGCTGCCAGTGAGCAAAATCGGCGTACTGAAGAGGCAGTTCTAATAGAGGGGAAGGCTGGTTTTGTGCAAAAGCTGCGTAAAGCGTTCCCAGTTCCCGAATCAGTACCCCCATAGACCAATCATCGCAGATAATGTGGTGCATATTCAGTAATAGAATATGTTCTGTCTCGGAAAGCACGAGGAGTATTACTCGCAGCAATGGCCCGGAGGATAAATCGAAGGGATGTTCTATCTCTGCGGTAATAATGCACTTTGCTTTAACCTCTTGTTTATCAGCTGGCAATTCCTGGAGGTCTAATACACAGAGAGGTATTGTTAAGCTGGGTGCGTTAGCCCTTGGCGGCTCCTCAAGGAGCATCGCGCAGCTTTCCGCAGGAATCGCCTGTAGGGGTTGCCCATCCAACACTATAAATGTCGTGCGTAAGGTTTCATGACGACACACAATTTTGTTAAAAGTCTGTTCCAGTGCCGTTAAGTTAAGCAAACCTTTTAAGCGAATTACTGTCGGCACATTATAAATAGAATTGTTAGGGATCAACTGATCGAGGAACCATAACCGCTGTTGGGCAAAAGATACTGGAAAGACGAAAACCTCTTCAGAAGACATATAACAATCCTAAATAATTCGTGAAAATCTCTCTTTATTCTCTCTGCGTTCTCTGTACCTCTGCGATTCGTTATAAAAAATTATTTTTCACAAATCGAGATAGGATTGCTAAATCAATATCTCTGCCATTCTTTTAGCACAAGTATTGATTTATACCTATTTAGTGGCACAGATTTAGTGTAAGTATAGCGCTTGGTCGTGACGATGTGTACAAGATTCATTTGGCAGGCTTGTCATTTTTTCACGCAATCAAATATGAGTTTTATATATCCTAATATATATATATAATGAGGGTTGTATTAAACCAATTTTAAATTAAAAATAGTTTGAGCTAATAAATAATAGTATCAAGCAGTATGAGAGAAGTTGTGACTTTCTTCTTTGGATTAGGATTTGTATTCAATGCTAGCTTATTTATTCCACAAGCTATCAGAATTATCAGAACTAAAAGTGCTAATAATATCTCTTTAATAACTTTTATAGGCTTTAATCTTATCCAACTTAATAGTGTTATTTATGGATATTACCAAAATGATTTAATCTTAATGTACGGGAATTTAATTAGTTTTGTTGCTTGTGGTACTGTAACAGGATTAGCAATATATTATAGAAATAGTTAAATTGACTATCAAAAAAGATTACTACTTATTGCTCCTAATTCCAAAATTGGAAATGTTGTTTCTATTTATGACGATGCTTTCCTGGCTTAGTTTAATTTATTATTTTAGTTGTAAAGCAAACAAGCTTCTAAACATCAACTAGCCTTACTCGACGGCATCGAGAAAGACAACATCCGATTCAGTTACGATTTCTCTTGAAAAAAACTAGAAAATTTACTTCATTCAGATAAAAAGGAGTTAATACATCAACTTACCCTCGTAAAATTGATCCTTATTTTAAAGTTTGTGCTTTCTCAATACAGGCTCTTAACTGTGTGGCGAGAACCTGGATATGGGGTTTTCTCAGCATAGTTAAGTGATTGCCAGGAATATGATGAATTTCCGTTCCTCCCACAGCTAACTGATCCCAACCTATACTCGGCTCTGCCTCGGCAATGTTTAACTGAACTGTTGTTCTGAAAAGATTAATTCGTTTAGGGTAGGCTTGCGGAACGTAGTTAAGAACTGCTTGGCTATTGGCATAAAAAACACGAAGCATAGGACGAATAGCTAACTCGCTTAAAAGTCTTAACTTGGATTCTTCAGGTATAACGTTAACTGTGGCATCCTCTTTCCGGATGAGGTGAGAGAACAGATTTGTTTGGAGCGATCGCGTTAGCGACTCCCAAAAAGAGTTTTGCACAATTTTATTAAAATTAGTCAACCGAGAAGTTAAACTCTTAATTCGATTCCTGGCGATCGCGATAATTAGATATAAATAATCGAGGAAGAAGGGCCATATATATCGCGCCACTGTAGTCAGCATAAACTTTAAACCATTACCCAAAGAAGGTATATTGCCCGGAATTGGTGCTAAAGTGTCAAGCACAGCAAGTAGAGCCACTTCTTCTCCAGACTTTTGGAGTTGTTGAGCCATTTCAAAAGCAACCCAACCTCCAAAAGACCAACCTCCTAAAAAATAAGGGCCTTTGGGCTGCACTGAGCGCAATGCTTCAATGTAGTCAGCAGCCATATCCTCAATGCGAGTTAGTGGAGAACTTTTTCCGTCAAGTCCAATGGGTTGTAGCCCATAAAATGGTTGATTTCTTCCCAAATGATGAGCTAATTCGTAATAAGGAAAGACAACACCAAAAATGGGATGCACGCAGAAGAAAGCTGGACTTGAACCAGCAGTTTCAATTGGAACTAAGGGAGACCACGGGAGAGAATCTGTTTTTGAAGATAGAGAAGTTGCTAAACTTTCAATGGTTGGATTTAAAAATAAGCTAGATAGGGGCAATTCGCGCTCAAATTGCTTGTGTATCTGCTTCATTAGGCGTACAGTTAAAAGCGAATCTCCTCCCAAGTCGAAGAAATTATCGTAAATACCCACACGCTCAACATTAAGGACTTCAGCCCAAATTTTTGCCAAAGTTGACTCGGTTGGAGTACGAGGCGCGATAAATGTTTTATCTATTAAGCGGCTAGCGGGATTGTCGAGTTCTGTTAGCGCCAAACGATCCACTTTCCTACTAGCTGTTAGCGGTAGAGAATCCAGTACTACAAAAGCTTTTGGGATCATGTATTCTGGTAATTTTTCTTTTAAGAATTTGCGTAGTAGAGACGGCAAATTTGAGGCAGCGCGTTGCGGGGGTTCCCCCCGTTGTAGCGACTGCCGTTGCGTCTCTACAACGGGGGGAACAATATAAGCTACCAAGTACTTATCACCAGATATATTATCTTTGGCAATTACTATTGCTTTTTTGACACTTTGATGCTGAGTCAGCACTGTTTCAATTTCTGACAACTCAATGCGGAATCCACGAATTTTTACTTGATTATCGATGCGTCCTAAAAATTCAATATTACCGTCTGGTCGATACCGAGCTAAATCACCAGTTTTGTAAAGTCGCGCTCCATTTTTATGATTAAAAGGATTGAGAATAAACTTTTCAATTGTTAATTCTGGATGGTTAATATAGCCTTGTGCCAATCCCTCACCACCTATGTATAATTCGCCAGCAATTCCAATTGGTAAAGGTTGTAAATGTTTATCTAATATATAAATTTGAGTGTTAGCAATAGGGCGACCAATCGGCGGTTTTTCACTTACAGATTTAATCTCGGCAACGGTTGACCAAACGGTTGCTTCCGTAGGACCGTAAGCGTTAAAAAATCTCCGGCTAGGACTCCACCAACGTTTGACAATATCATCAGTACAGGATTCACCGGCACAAATAATAGTTTGCAATGCTGGAAGTGATTCTGTAGGTAAGACTGCTAATACTGCTGGCGGAAGAGTGACGTGAGTAATAGCTTTTTCTCGCAATAATTGGAGCAAAGGTTGTCCGGGTAGAAGGGATTCTTTGTTTGCTAAATAAAGAGTTGCTCCTGTTTGCAGTGCCATGACAATCTCAAAAATTGAGGCATCGAAACTTAATGAG
>JBPCQW010000208.1:0-4577 GCA_050997715.1 Hassallia sp. | reverse complement strand
TCATTACCCACCAAGCGATATCGAGTAAAAAACTTTTACCTAAACCATTATCACCCGTAAATATATTGAGCCTGTCGGTAAATGCAACATCAAAATGGGCAGCAGGACCAACTTGCTGGAGGTGAAGTTCTTTTAACATTTAGCTCTCCCAAACAAATTTATACTTATCAAATTACCTCTTATAAACTAAACAACCGTTACTTTAATTAATAATATTATTACTTCAACTGCGCTTTTAGATGAATTCACCTAGTTACGCCTATGAGTTTTATCCAAGCAGCTATTTCATTGTTGAAAAAATAACAATATTCCGTGTGGATAATTCATATATGAATCCTCATTCATATTATAACTTTGTGATTCATCTCCTTGTAAATCTTGACTAGTAAGTGAGTATACATCGAGCGATCGCAGACTATCACGCCAGAATCAAATCTCAAGAAAAAGAGCAGTCCTAAGAAGAGACTGCTGAATCTGAAATGGTTGCGGTTGAGTCGAGGATACTTCCACAAACGGAGTAGGGATACATCTCAACATCCTTGCAATCTGCAAGCGTTTTACAGCACCATGTTGGGTTGTGTTAGGTATATTATAAAGATGTTTTGCAGTGACTGTTTTTAAATTGGAACGAGTGAAATCGATAGAGTTATGTACAGGTGCTGGAGGCTTGGCAATGGGCTGTGCCAAGGCGGGCTTCCATCATCTGGCACTTGTGGAACAGGATAAGCACAGTTGTTACACCATCCGTGAAAATCAACAGCGTTCCTTGCGCGTCTCCCAAGGGAGAGGAATTGCCTTACTCAGTGACTGGCATATTCACCAGATGGATGTGACGGATTTTGATTATTCTACGATTGAGGAAGAAATCGACCTTTTAGCTGGTGGGCCACCTTGTCAACCCTTTTCAATAGGAGTTCAATCTTTTAATTTAAAAAACTTTAATTTTATTAAATTTTGCAGTTAAACTGATTCAACTAGCTCTCCAACGAGATGAAATTCTTTTTCGCGCTCCAGTAACATTAATACGCATATTGATAACTTCCTTGCTAGCGTGGTAATATTCAACAGCCTCATCTATTGTCATTCCAGTTTGAACGATATGGAGGGCAGCTTCTTCTGAAATTAAAAGTGCCGGAGCTAACCAGTTTGCTTCATCTTCATATTCTTGGTTAAAATTCCGGCATCCGCATTCGTTAAAAACTTCATCTGGCTGGTGTTGAAGGATACCATGACTTAATTCGTGAGAAACATTAGAAGCCTGACGTAGAGGGCTGTGAGCGTCATTGTGAACAATTATTCTTTGTGTACCATAAAACACTGTTATCGCAGAAAAACTTTTTATGTCTTTTTCTGTGAAATAGCGAACCTCTTCAGAAATTTCATTTTGAAATTCCGATAGTGGAACAATAGGAATTGCTAAATGTTCAGCAAGCTGCCAAGGGCATAAGGGAGCGTATGGTTTTATGCCAAGCTCCGCTCGAAATTCCCTGGCATAAGCATTTGCCTCTGTCTTAAAGCCCCGACGCAATTTTAACTTCCTTGGACTACCAGGCATAAGCATTTGCCTCCTTCCTAAAACCACAGCGTAATGTCATCTCATTGATCCTTGCGAAGTTTCTCGTAAGCAGCTTTGATGACAGCTTCCATTGCAGATGCAGCTTCTGGCGTTAAATGGGGATCTGCACGCAAATACGCCGTAATTTTAGCGAGTGGTTCGGATTCGGTTAGAGTATCCTGTTCGCGCTTGATGAAGGAGTCTGCGTTCAGCCCAGACCATGTTAACAAAGCCGCCATACTGTCTACATCTGGTCGTCTACCTTGCGCGATCCGAGTCAAGGTGGACGCACTAACACCAGATTTTTCGGCAACTTGTTTCCATGTCATACGCTTAGACAGCCGTTGGCTGTCCAATGCTGCATAAAAAGCTTCAACATCAAACTGTCCTTTTGCCATTTCATCTCCAATTTCACTGTTGCAATTTTAAATCATGTGTGCAATATAATGGATAAAATTTTACGTGTGAAATTGAAAGTCACTTTTGCAACAAAATTATGACGAACAATATTGTGGTTGATGAGATTGAACTGGAAGCGTGGGTCAAGCAGCACGGGGCTGTACAACCACCGCTTGCAAAACACTACTTAGTGCGGATTGATGACCGAAGTTACAAAGTAGACGACCCCGTGATTACGGGAGGGCAGCTGCTTGATGAAGCAAGCAAGAGACCTGTGGATGAGTACCTCATCTTCCAAGTGCTACATAACGGTCAGTTAGAAGAAATCCGCCTTGATGAAGCCGTTGAACTGAGAAAGCCTGGTATCGAGCGATTCATTACTTGGCGTAGCGATCGCTCCTTCCGTTTTGTCATCGACGGTCGGCGGTTTGAGTGGGGAGCGCCAATGATCACAGGGTTAAAGCTGAAGGAACTTGCTGGCGTTGACCTTGCATCCTATGGAGTGTGGCTGGAAGTACGTGGTGCAGAAGACCGCCCAATTGCTGATAACGAATCTGTCGATTTACAAGCACCAGGAGTCGAGCGATTCTTCACTGGTAAAAAGACTACAACGGAGGGTTAAGTAATGAGCTTTTTACCCTCAAACGATCGCCAATACCTGGAAAACAGAGGTTTACCTTTTGAAGAAGTGGTAGATATCAGTCAAAAGGGCGTTATTTTACGGAAATTTCAGTTACCACTTGGGCGTTTTGATACCGAACAGGCAGATATCCTAATTCTATTGCCGAGCGGATACCCAGATGCACCTCCCGATATGTTTTACCTGCTGCCGTGGGTAAAGCTGGTACAGGGTGCAAAATACCCAAAGGCAGCCGATCAACCACACCAATTTAATGGTCAGAAATGGCAGCGATGGTCAAGACATAACAATGAGTGGCGGCCTGGTACAGATGGCATATGGACAATGCTCAAACGGATTGAAAATGCTTTGGAGGTGACTGCTTGAATACTGTAAGCTTGACATTGCAAGAGCAACACTCAAATTACCTGCACGAATTGCTATTAACCATAGATGGTAAAGAGCGAGCAGCCTATGTCTTGTGTGGACAGGCCGTTATCAATGCCGACCCTTGGGATGGGCAGCCGCACCAAAAATTCATTTCTTATGAAGTAATACCAGTGCCAGAGGATGAAATTGTTTCTTTCTCTGCCAAACACATTACCTGGAAAACGGATTCTTTTGTTCGGGCATTGCAAGCTGCACAAGCAAAAAACCTGACACTAGCCATTTTCCACAGTCATCGAGAAGGCTTGAGAGAATTCTCTATTCAAGATGATACTAACGAACCAGACTTGATTCAACTGGCACAAAACCGCAACGGCTCAGATACACAGATTTTGAGTGTCATCCTAATGCCGGATGGAAATTTGATTGGTCGCCTGTGGGTTAGTTCGCAGGAAGTTATCTCCTTGCGGATAATTCGTGTGATTGGGCAGAAAATCCGTTTGCATTATCCAAACCGGGGGCTGGGGGTTTCTCCTCCAGCATTCCAGCGACAGGCTTTAGCTTTTGGGGAAGCCCTCAATCAAGACTTATCGATGTTGCGTGTTGGGGTCATTGGTTGCGGCGGTACAGGAAGTGCGATCGCCATGTTGCTGCCAAAGATGGGTTTTCGCAACATTGCACTTTTTGATAAAGACATTGTTGAGGACACAAATTTAAATCGGCTACATGGTGCGCGTCAGCCAGATGCTGATGCTATGAGTTCCAAAGTTGAAGTTGTTGCCAAGTCACTTGTGGAACTTGGACTTGGTGTTCAAGTGAGAACATATCAAGCTTGGATTGGAGAAGCAGACTGCCGCGATCCCCTGAAGGCGTGTGACGTAATTTTTTGTTGCACTGATGACCACACGGGTCGCCTAATGGTGAATAGGTTTGCCTACTACTATGCAACACCTGTGTTTGATATGGGTTTAGCAATTGAGGTTTCTCAAGAGGAAACGCCCAATTTTCAGGCTTTGGATGGTCGGGTTACAGTGCTTGCACCTGCGCCAGGACACACCTGTCTATTGTGTCGTGAAGTTATAAATCCTGTTGCTGCGAGGGATGAAGCGTTGAAACGCAGTAATCCTGATGAGTACGAACGCCGCAAGGCAGAAGCCTACGTTATTGGAGAAGGAAACCCCAGTCCTGCCGTTGTTTTATTTACAACGGAGGTAGCAATTATGGCGATACAGGAACTTGTCCACCGCCTTCAGGGTTTCCGTGGTGAGGATGGTGCAGCAGCTCACAGGGTTCGTAAATTCCATCTGACGACTGACCGTAAACCAGCAGCAATCCCTAATCCCAATTGCCCAGTTTGCGGGACAGTCGGTGCCCAGTGGTGGGGCAGAGGGGATGTCGTGCCTTTTCTCAATCTGGTGGAGTAAGGGATGTTTCTTCGCGGTGTAGTTAGACAACTATTAATCTGGCTGCGTTTTATTCGTCAGCCAGACTTAAGTACCTGGACAGAATTAATTACACAAATAAGTAGTAAAATATGTGGAACTATGATTTGACGTATTAATTAGAAATCTAGATGATATTTATTCGGGAAATAAATCCACTCTCAGCTAAACTTCT
>JBPCQW010000188.1:0-11455 GCA_050997715.1 Hassallia sp. | reverse complement strand
CTCCCCCTTCTTTCCTTCCACCCCCCCCGTCGCGGGAAGAGGGGTTGCAATTTTGTGTTGGGGCCTTTGTACTGTGACTTTTTGTTTGTTGTCGGGAAAAAGAAAAAGTCACAGTACATTAAATAATGATTTCAGCAGTGACTGTAAGGTTTTGCTGGGATATTGCTTATCTAAAAATGCAGTTTAAGTAGGTTGATTAATTGATTATTTGAAACTTGTCGAGGTTTATTCACCCTCGTTGATTGTTGTGCTGTGTCACGTTACTAGGTGCTTTGCCTGGGAGAAAATATATTTTTTATACAAAATTATAGTTACGAGCGATCGCATTGTAAATCTCAACCAACGGTGAGAACATAATTATTGTTAACAATAAGTAAAGTTAATTTTTATTAATTTTAGTTTATATTTTTCTGAACACAAAAAAATAATTAAGTATTAATACTACAAGTTTCCAGTTATAACTTGTGACCAAACACATTATTGCGGTTATGACCATAGGACATTTACCTATAAGTGACTGCCTTTATTTAGTCTTTACAATTTTTGTGATTATTCTCAAAGAATGTTTGTTAATCTCAGGTAAGTAAATTAACACTCTTACTAAGATTTAATAGATAGAAAACCTTGCTACCATTAAGCTTTGCCACAAACCTCTGCTTGCTATGTTTGTCTTTTAAGCTACAACAGTTATGATATCTAATATTTGATCAAAATTGTCAAACCTCTGTACAATTTTAGATTAAATGTATCGAAATTATCCCTAGTAAAAGTAAAATGAGCACAACTCCTATAGGTAGCTACAAGTTTTCCCAGAAACTACACCCGCTATCTCTGTTAGCACAACTAACCAGTCGCCGTGCTACAGGGTGCTTACGGATATTTACCGGGAGTGTTTCTTGGTCAATCTATCTAGAGGACGGTAAACTTACTTACGCCTCTTATTCAGATAAGTTATTTGAGCGGCTGGATAACCACTTGCGAGAGTTGAGTCAGCAAACTCCCGCTCTCAACAGTGCAACTCGCATGCAGATGCAGCTGATGTTTGAACCGAAGGGAGAAAACCAGCCGATATCAGATGCAGATTATCAAGCTATTTGCTGGTTAGTTAATCAAGATCATATCAGTTCTTTGCAAGCAGGAACGCTGATAGAGAACTTGGCTAAAGAAGTGGTGGAGTTATTTCTGACCTTAAAAGAAGGAAGCTATGAGTTTATAGCTGAGAATAGCTTAAATCAGCTGCCAAAATTCTGTAGCTTGGATTTGCGGTTGTTAGTCGAACACTGTCAAAAGCAATTGAGAAGTCAGCAAAATAGCCAGTCACCACTTCCGGTATCTGGTGGTGGACGTAAGCAAGTAGAAAAAGCAACTAGGTTGCCGCAATCTCAGTCAATATCTCAAATGCAGCTTGGGCAACCATTGCCTCATCAAAGCAATTTTGACAGTCAAGATAGTAACAATAATAAAATGCAAGCGCAAACTGCTAGCAAACAACTGTATAGAGTTGCCTGCATTGATGATAGCCAAACAGTCTTAAATTCCATTAAGAACTTTTTGGAGGAAAATACATTTTCAGTTGTTATGATTAATGATCCGGTGAAAGCGTTGATGCAAATTCTTCGCAGCAAACCGGATTTGATATTATTAGACGTGGAAATGCCGAATTTAGACGGCTACGAGTTATGTTCTTTGTTGCGGAGGCATTCAGCGTTCAAAAATACACCTATCATTATGGTGACGGGCAGAACAGGATTTATAGATAGAGCCAAGGCAAAGATGGTTAGAGCATCAGGCTATTTAACCAAGCCTTTTACTCAACCGGAATTGCTAAAAATGGTGTTTAAACATATTGGTTAACTTAATAAGGAGTAAAAATAAGAGAAAGTAACTTTAATAGTCCAAAATTACTTTATGAGGAGATTTAGGAGTGAGTCTAACTTTGCTTGGCACAATTCTGATTGTTGAAGATTCCCCCAGTGAATTGGAACTAATGAGCCATTATCTCAACGAGAGTGGTTACAACGTGATAAAAGCAAGTGGTGCAAAAGAAGCCTTAGAAAAAGCTGTGTCAGAACCACCAGACATCATTGTTACCGATGTAGTAATGCCGGGAATGAGCGGATTTGAATTGTGTCGTTCTCTCAAAAGAAATCCCGTTACTCAAAAAGTACCGATAGTGATTTGCAGTTCTAAAAATCAGGAAATTGATCGATTGTGGGCAATGAGACAAGGTGCTGATGCCTATGTAACTAAGCCGTATACTCGCGAACAACTTCTGCGTGCTATTAAATCAGTAGCAATTTGAATCAATGAATAGTTCCAAGACTATAATTTCTGGCAAAGAAGCTCAAAATAACTTAGGAGATGGCTATCTTAAGTTTCAATTAAATCGCCAGACGGCTGCTGTATTATCAATGAAACACACGCAAGAAGCGATTATTGTTTCTGTTGAGTCTGTAGCTGCAATGCCCAGTATGCCAACTTGCGTACTGGGATTGATGAATTGGCGCAGTCGGATAGTTTGGGCAGTTGATCTGTCAAAAATGCTGAATCTAGAAAGCCTAGATTATAGACTGCGGCAATACAATGTGATAATTATTCGAGTGGAATCAGTCCTTTTAGGTTTAGTGGTGCAAGAAATCACAGGTACCACCAAGTTTACGACGGATGAAATCCACTCTCCTGTAGGACAAGTAGCATCTAGCTTAGTTCCCTATTTACGTGGATGCTTTGTGCAACACAAAGAAATTTTGCTGGTATTAGATGCACAGGCAATTGTGCAGTCTTCGGTTCTTCATAATGATTAGGGTGTACTACTAAAAGAACGGATTTTTGATGCTTAGATAAACCTATTCAAGCAAATTACTTTATGTTTAATAAAACTGATTCGGCTCAGAGTAGTGATGCTGATAAAAAGGCATCGTTTATTTCGTCTGAAGTTTCATCCGAACAAGTGACGGATAGTAATCTACCACGATTGAGAAGCGATCGCTCATCGCCAATAAATTCAAACTCTCCCTTGAATCGTGCCTTAACTGCTTTCAAACGCCTCAATTTGCGTACCAAAGCTACAGTTTTGGCGATCGCTATCAGCACTCTGCCAGTATTAGCTATTGGTAGTTTAGCTTATCACATTGCCAGCCTTTCCATTAGTAACAAAATTTCCGACCTGCAACAAGCCGAAGCTCAAGGCTTGGCAGACAAAGTAAACCGTTTCATGATTGAACGGTATAGCGATATTCAAGTGCTGGCTAATTTGCCAATTTTGACAAATTCCAGCGTCAAGGGAGTTACAACTCAACAAGATAAACAAGCGCTATTAAACAAGATTATCGAGAGTTATAAAGTCTATGACAGCATTGCTGTCTTTGACTTAAATGGTCAGCCGATTTTACAATCCCAAGGAGAACCACTCACCAACCATAGCAATCGCGATTACTTTCAAGCAGCGCTAAAAAGCGATCGCCCAATAATTAGCCAACCGCAAGTATCTAAGACGACAAAATTAAGTAGTATTTTCACTGCCGCACCTGTTAAGGATTCCGTCAGCGGGCAAACTATCGCCATAGTCATAGCAGGGATGCCAGTAAAAAATTTAGAAGAGGTAATTAAAAATTACGCTATTGCAGGGCAAGAATATCATTTAATTGATGCCTCTGGAAAATTTTTCATGTCTTCGCAAACTAAGCAAATAGGTAGAGAAGCAAGAATAAATTTTCCTGGCTTGGTGAAACTACAAGCCACAAAAAAAGAAGCCACGTTCAAAACAATTAACCAAATTAACAATAAACAACAGCTAGTCAGTTACGCTACTGAAAACCTCAACGGTTTGCCAGATTTAAAATGGCAAGTAATTTTGGCTACAGATACAGCAACGGCATTTGCGCCGCAAAGAGACTTACTTCTGGCTATATTAGGTGGGACGGCATTAACAACATTGTTAGTGTCTCTGCTGGTAGCTTGGTTAGCTAAACGTGCCACACAACCAATTTTGAATGCGACTCAGACAGTAGCAAGACTGGGACAAGGTGAACTCAATACGCGCTTAGAGATAGACTCAGAAGACGAACTCGGCGAATTGGGTGAAAATATTAATTTGATGGCAGAGCAATTACAGTTGTTGTTAAAAGAACAAGAGCTGGATGCAGAACGAGCAAAAATAATTACAGAAATTACTTTGCGGATTCGCCGAAATCTCAAAACGGAAGATATTTTTAAAACAGCGGTGAGAGAAGTTCGCTCGTGCTTGAGAACCGATCGCGTAGTTATCTATAACTTTGATCGTAGCACTTGGGATGGAATAGTCGTTGCCGAATCGGTTGCGCCCGGTTATCCGAAAATGATCGGAGTGCAAATCGACGATCCATGTTTTCGGGAACGTCATGTAGAAACTTATAAAGATGGAAGAGTGCGAGCGATCGCCAACATTTATCAAGAGCCAAGCTTCCGAAATGCAAAGTGTTACATAAGAATGTTGGAAAAATTTTCCGTCAAGGCAAATTTAATCGCACCGATGATTACAGACGGGCAATTGGTTGGTTTAATGATTACTCATCAATGCGATAGCCCCCGTTTTTGGCAACAAGCAGAAATTGATTTGTTTAAGCAGATAGCCACTCAAGTAGGCTATGCCTTAGAACAAGCAAAACTTTTAGAGGAAGTAGAACAAGGTAGACAGAACGCAGAACAAGGTTCCGAAGATGAACGGCATCAGAAAGAAGCTTTGCAAATGCAACTTCTTGAACTACTAGGGGAAGTAGAAGGTGCAGCCAGCGGAGATTTGACAGTGCGAGCTGATGTCACTACCGGGGAAATTGGCACCGTCGCTGACTTTTTCAACTCCATCGTTGAAAATTTGCGGTTGATTGTTACCCAAGTTAAACAAGCGGCTTATCAAGTCAACTATGCTGTCGGTTCTAACCAAGGAGCGATGCGCGAACTTGCAGAAGATGCTATACTGCAAGCCTCAGAAATCAACCGCACCTTAGATGCTGTTGATCAAATGACCTATTCCATACAATATGTAGCCGAAAACGCCCAACAAGCTGCTTTTGTTGCTCAAAATGCTTCGCACACCGCCAAAAAGAGCGGCAAAGCAATGGATATGACAGTGCAAAATATCCTGAGATTGCGCGAAACAGTAGGCGAAACAGCGAAAAAAGTCAAGCGTTTAGGAGAATCTACCCAACAAATTTCCCGCGTGGTTTCTTTGATTAATCAAATCGCCATGCAAACCAACTTACTCGCCATCAACGCTGGCATAGAAGCAGCGCGTGCCGGCGAAGAAGGTCAAGGTTTTGCGGTAGTTGCGGAAGAAGTAGGCGAATTAGCTGCCCGAAGTGCAGCGGCAACAAAAGAAATTGAACAAATTGTCGAGAACATTCAAAGAGAAACTAGCGAAGTTGTACAAGCGATGGAAGTGGGAACTGCCCAAGTTGTAGAAGGAACCCAAATTGTTGAAGATGCTAAACACAGCTTGAGTCAAATTTTGGATGTTTCGCGCCAAATTGATTCTTTAGTGCAGTTGATTTCCACCGCTACCACATCGCAGGTAGAAACCTCCCAAGCTGTCAGCCACTTGATGAGAGATATTGCCAAAATATCAGAGCGCACCAGCTATTCTTCGCGGCAAGTTTCTGAATCTTTGCAACAAACTGCGGTGATTTCCCAAGAATTACAGGAAACTGTTGAAACTTTTAAGGTGGATTAGTCATTAGTCATTAGCGCTCAGACTTTTGAATACGTGACTGTTTACTGTTGACTATGGACAAAAACTATGTCAAAGGATAAAGAACTTGAAATCCAGATGCAGTTTCTGGAGGAAGCAACAGATTATCTCAATACTTTAGAAGAGGTATTGCTAGAAATCAACGCAACCAACCGCATCGAATTAGATAAAATTAATGCCGCACTTAGAGCTGCTCATTCGATCAAAGGTGGCGCGGGCATGATGGGGTTTCGTGCCCTAAGTGATTTGGCTCATCGTTTGGAAGATTCTTTTAAAGTCTTAAGAACGCGAAAAAACTCTTTAGAAATTGACACGCAATTACAAAGCTTGCTGCTATCTGGGGTAGATTGGCTGCGTCAGATAGTGGAATTGCTGTCAGAGGGTAATGTAGTAGAGGATGATTGGTTAGCAACTTTTTGTTATCCAGTTTTTGAAGAACTGCACGATCGCCTGGGTGATCCCACCCCAGAAGATGCTTCAACCATACTTTCCGCAGACGAAGGGCAAGATATTATACCTCTGCTTTTTGAGACAGAAGTAGATGGCTGTTTGGAACGTCTAGAATCTGTGTTGGCAGATAGTCAACAACCTTGCTTGCGAGAAGAAGTTGGCATCATGGCAGCTGAATTGGGCGGTTTGGGGGAAATGTTGCAATTACCAGCTTTTACCCAGCTTTGTGAGTCGATAACGCATCACATCGCAGCTACCGTTACCGATACAGAAGTTGAAAAAATTGCTCGGTTAGCATTGCAAGCATGGCGGCGATCGCAAGCTTTGGTGCTGACAAATCAACGAGATAGCCTACCTACAGATATTGAAGTTGGGACGATCGCACTTGCTGGTTATGCGAATGTGGATCTGCTATCCACAGAAGATGCGATCGCTGAGTTTTTTGCAAGCAGTGCCGTAGAATCTGATGATTTAGATGCTTCGGAAGCGACCGCTGAGTTTCTTGCAAGCAGTGGGGTAGAATCTCATGACTTAGAAGTACAAGAGGCGATGTCTGAGTTTTTCGCCAGCGATGCGGTAAAATCTCATGACTTAGAAGTACAAGAGGCGATCGGTGAGTTTCTCGCAAGCGATGCGGTAAAATCTCATAATAAAGACGCAGAAATAATAGAATCCAATTTTTTAGAAACAGAAGATACGGAAGAAACTTGGCTAAATCCAGAAATAATTGCCGCAAGTTTTGAATCATTAGAAGCAGAAATTGTCGATGACAACCCTACTGTTGAACAGCCAGTAAGCGTAGTAGTTTCTAGAGAATTTTCACCCACAGATTACAAATTTGTTGAACGCAAACCAGAGCCAATTGGAGTTGGCAAAGACCGCGAAATTCATGAAAATACAGTTAGAGTTCCCAGCAAACAACTTGAGCAAATTAACGATTTATTTGGGGAACTAATTATCCAGCGCAATGGACTGAACTTGCAAATGGAAAGATTACGCAAACTTGTACGTAATCTTAGCCAGCGAGTGCAAATTCTAGAGCGCGAAAATCAGGAACTACGCACAGCATACGACAAAATTACTACTCATGCTGGAGTGCCATCAAATTCACCATCATTAACATATCCAAGTAATGGTAATTCAGACAACTTTGCATTTGACGATAGCGACTATTCACCGCAGCTAGAAAGGGGATTCGATGCCTTAGAAATGGATCGCTATAACGAATTAAGCCTCTTGTCGCAAGAGGTAATGGAAACCATAGTTCAAGTACAAGAAGTCACAACTGATATTCAACTGAGTGTTGACGATACAGATCAATTTGCCAGAAAGCTAAACAAAACATCAAAGCATTTACAAACAAAGCTTACACAAATACGGATGCGTCCGTTATCAGATTTAATTGATCGCTTTCCCAGAGCTTTGCGCGACATGAATGTAGAATATGGCAAAAATGTTCAGTTGAAAATAGAAGGGGGCAACACTCTGATTGAACGCAGCATTTTAGAAGCATTAAACGATCCTTTAATGCATCTATTAAGAAATGCTTTCGATCACGGCATCGAAGATGCAGCTACCCGTCGCGCTGCTGGTAAACCAGAACAAGCATTAATTGAAATTAAAGCCACTCACCGCAGTAATCGTACAATCATTACTATGCGTGATGATGGTCGTGGCATGTCCTTAGATAAAATTCGCGATCGTGCCGCAGCTATGGGTTTAGATGCAGCTCTTCTGGCACAAGCAAGTGAGGAAGAACTATTATCCCTCATTTTTGAACCGGGATTTAGCACCTCCGATCAAGTTACAGCATTATCCGGTCGCGGTATCGGTATGGATGTGGTTCGCAACAACCTGAAACAAATCCGGGGAGATGTGAAAGTTGATACAATTCCCGGAGTTGGAACCACAATTACCATGTCAGTGCCGTTTACACTTTCTGTAGCACGAGTACTGCTGGTAGAAAGTAATCGAATGCTATTGGCATTTCCCACAGATGTGGTTTTGGAAATATTCTTACTCCAAAACGATCAAGTTTTCCCAATGGCTGGTAGCGAAGTTATCAACTGGCAAGGAACTATGTTGCCTTTGATTCGCTTAGGACAGCACTTAGAATTTAATTGCCCCCGTTATAATAGTCCAGATTTAGAAACTGCCCCGGCGATTAATGCTGCTAATGTGTTAATCATCAAAGGTAACAACCAGCCCGCAGCAGTGCAAATAGACCGTTGTTGGGGTGAACAAGAAGTTGCCATCCGCCAAGTTGAGGGAAATATACCTTTGCCTAATGGTTTTAGCAACTGTACAATTCTTGGTGATGGTCGGGTAGTGGCTTTAGTTAACGCCAACGAGTTATTGTATTGGATTGCGAGTAATCAGCATACACCTAAAACGAATAAATTGCCATCAACAAAACTAAAAACTGCCTTCCTCGTACCTAATGATGATAAAGCAATTTTGCCGCAGCCTGATAACCAGAAAGGCACTATTTTGATCGTAGATGACTCAATAAATGTCCGGCGCTTTTTGGCATTGACTCTCGAAAAAGGAGGGTATCAAGTAGAACAGGCAAAAGATGGTCAAGATGCTTTAGAAAAACTTAATAGTGGCTTGCAAGTTCAAGCGGTGATTTGTGATATCGAAATGCCGCGTATTGATGGTTACGGCTTTTTAGGACGTATTAAATCAAATAATGATATGAAAGATATACCGATTGCGATGTTAACATCTCGCAGTAGTGATAAACATCGGCAACTGGCATTGCAATTAGGTGCGCGAGCTTACTTTTCTAAACCTTACAATGAGCAAGAATTGTTGCGAACTTTAGAGCAAATAATCTTTCGTATGGCAGAGGTAGCATCATCTAATTAAATTTGGGCATCTGACTTTTTTAAGAGGGGGAAAGGGGAAGAAAAAAGAAATATTTCTCCCCCTTGTCTCCTTGTCCCCTCTTCAAATCCCCATTGCCCACTATTAAACAACCCCTGCTTGAAACACTCGTCCAATCACTTCTTCCACAGGTGGTTCAGTTACAGTTAAATCAACTACCGCCAAATCCGCCAAAATTCGCGACACAGTACGAGTGAGAGCCTCTTGCGACACCATAAAACATACCGATGTCTGATTTTCATCTGCTTGTTGTCTATGCCCTTCTGAAAGCTTCACATCACCGTAGGACATCAGTTTCTCTGTTGGTATTGGATAAGCTAACTCTACATGAACTTCGCGATAAGGAGCGAAGCGTTCCAACAGTCCATTTAAGCTACCGTCATACATCAACTTTCCTTGGTGAATTAACAGCACCCGTTCACACAAAGCTGTAATATCAGCCATGTAATGACTAGTTAATAACACCGTTGCTTGATAGCGCTGATTGTAATCGCGTAAAAAATTCCGCACCCCCACCTGAGCATTTACATCTAGTCCCAGCGTCGGTTCATCAAGAAACAGTACAGAAGGACGGTGCAGAAGTGCGGCTAAAAGTTCCGCTTTCATCCGCTCACCTAAAGATAGCTTCCGCACAGCTTGGGTAAGTTTACCTTCCAGCGATAACATTTCTGTTAATTCTCCGACTCGCCTTTGGAACTCTTTATCTGAGATATTGTAAACTGCGGCGTTAATTTTTAAAGAATCCAGCGCTGGTAAATCCCAAATCAACTGCTGCTTTTGTCCCATCACCAAAGTAATTTTTTGCAAAAAAGCCTCTTGGCGTCGAAAGGGAATTTGTCCAGATACTCTGACATTTCCGCTGGAGGGATGAATTAGCCCTGTGAGCATTTTTAGTGTAGTGGTTTTACCAGCACCATTGGGTCCCAAAAAACCGACAACTTCACCAGGAGCGATTTCAAAAGAGACATCTTGAACTGCTTTAATTTGTCGGTAGGTGCGGCGGAAAAAGTGGCTGATTGTCCCTTTTATACCTGACTCTTTAACTGCCACTGGATAAACTTTGCTCAGGTTTTCAGCAACGATGATTGACATAGATTTTCTTTTAGGTGATGCAAGCGATCGCTCGAAATTATCTGATGACTTCTTTTGATTCTCAGATAAATAAAAAAATCATAAGCCAGTGATACAAATTTCTGGGAAAGGGCGCTTGGATTAAGCGCCCCTACAATTGATGATATATTTATGATGATTTTCGGAAATTGGTATAATTCTGCACCTTTCGTAGAGACGTTCCACCGGAACGTCTCTAGCGCACGTTTCGTACAAGACGTTTCGGTGGAACGTCTGTACCACGCTTCAGCGTAAACGACCCGATCGCAAGATACTAATGATTAACCACAAACCTAACAAACTCGCAGCGGCAAACAGTACGTTGTTCAAAAACGATAACTGATCCGATCGCGGGTTGCTGGAAATAATTGCGGCTCCCATAATTAATGAACCAACCAAAATGCTAAAAGAAAGTCGGTTGGCAACATCATCGAGAGTGCGACGCAAGCCATCTAAACCGCGTAGCGATAAATTCCACTGTAAGGTTTCTGATGTCACCCGGTCGAGAAGCAACTCAATTTGCCGGGGTGATTGTAAGGAGAGACTTTTGATATCCAGCGCTGTTCTTAAAAGCGATCGCACTGGACTATCACCAAACAACTGTCTTCTAAACAAGTCTGTCAACAATGGCTTAATTTCATCAATAAAATTAAGTTCCGGATTAAATCCCCGCGCTACACCCTCCAAATTAGCTATAGTTTTCGCATATAAACCCATATTGCTCGGTAAACGGATTTTATTGTTGCGAGCGACTTGTAGAACTTCATAAATTATTAGACTGAAATTGATTTCTGCCAAGTTCATGTTGTGATACTTTCGCAACATTCTGTCATAGTCATTTTCCAGACGAGCCAAAATCACTGGTTCACGCGAATCTGCTAGCTGCAAAGTTAATTGAGCGCATCTTTGAGCATCTAAATCAACGATCGCCAATAACATTTCTGTTAATATTTGCTGAGTGCGGGGATCGAGTCTTCCCACCATTCCACAATCTAAAAGGGCAATGCGACCATCTCGTAAATAAAATAAATTTCCGGGATGGGGATCAGCGTGAAAAAATCCATCTATATATAGTTGCTGAAAGAAAACGCGAAATAACAAAGTCGTAATCGCGTTGCGTTCTTCTTTAGGATCTTCACCATTTTGAGCGCTGATAAATTTCGCCGAAAGTAGCGGTACACCATCCAGCCACTCCATCACCATTAATTTTTCTGTAGTCAAATCCCAGTTAATTTCTGCAACGACTATTTTTGTGGGATCATACCAACGACTCTGGGATAA
>JBPCQW010000172.1:0-11919 GCA_050997715.1 Hassallia sp. | reverse complement strand
AGAAGTCTGGAGTTAGGAGTTAGGAGTTAGGAGTCAGGAGTCAGGAGATAAAAAACTTTCTTGACTGTTTACTCTTGACTTTTAACTTTTGACATCTTCTTTTTCTTCCGGACTGATTTCGTCACTGGGATTTTTCATTTCCTCTTTAAACCCCCTGAGGGTTTTGCCCAGTGCGCTGCCTAGTTCGGGAATTTTTTTTGGTCCAAAAATTAAAATAGCAACTATAGCGATTACAGCGACTTCCGTCCATCCCAGTCCAAACATTGGCGTTTTTTGTCAACTCTTCTTTATTAACTATAGACAGTAGTCATGTATTTGTAGTGAACGTTTTAACGCTTCATGAAAGGACTGAAGTCCTGACTACGAATTAATTAACCTTTGAGAGTTTATGAGACGAAGCGCTATTCTTGCGTAATTGGTATATTTAACCAATCGCTTAATTCATGCGCTAGCCATTCGAGTTCAACTTCAGATTTGACAATACCATTTTTAATACTGATTTCATATTTCTGGACTCCTGCCCAAATTTCTAATTGCGCCGGCACTTGAAAGCGGTTTCCTTCAAAGTTAGTAAAGTCGTGGAGGGTGTAAACCAACTTAGTAATATCTTGTGTAAGCGATGAACGGTGATAAAATTGAAACCCAAATATCTTTGTAGTGAGGGCGATTTGCTGTTTTGTCAAGCGCAATCCGGTAGTTTTGAATAAAGGAAATAGTAGCAAAGACGCTAGATGAAAGCCAGCACCCCAAAAAGGAAGGGAGAATAAGCTAAATATAATATTGACAGGAAAAGGGGCGGCAAGAGCGGCAGTTGTCCAAAAAAAGATAAATGAATTCCAAGCGATCGCAAACAAACTTGTGAACACCATCGATGATTGAAAGCCAGCCGGCGGAATGAGAATTAAAAGCGAATCTCTATCTTTGGTAAGTTGAATTTTACTACCACCTGGTTTGGCTAAAGTAGTGATTCTTGGTAGTGAATCATCCAAAGCTGCAAGTGCAACACTAGCAGAACTCAAACGCTTTTCTAAACTCGGTTCAGTCATCCACCGCAACCAGTTTGTAAAAGCGGGGCTGAGATTAGTGAGATGCTCAAAAGAAATGCGAAAATCCTTTTGGGGTAAATCTGCTGGGTGCAAACCCGTAACCAAGTAAATTAACGTTGCACCTAAACTATAAAGGTCAGAGGCGTCAAGAGCGCGATCGCCAAATTGTTCAGGTGGCATATATCCATATGTTCCCACCACAGTGCGAGTTCCGCTTTCTTTAGCAACAGTCTGCACCGAGCCAAAATCTACAAGGTACACAAGACCTACACTATTACCAGTGCGTTGGCTCCGCCCGCCGTAGGCATCGCCTAATAAAATATTGCTAGGCTTAATATCGCGGTGAATTACAGACGGATGCAGACCATGCAAGTAAATCAGAATGGATAAAAGTTCTTTAGCTATTTCTTTTACTTCTGTTTCCGTAAAACTACGCCCACTGTTTAAGTATTGCTCTAGAGTTTGTGCCGGGATATAAGATTGTACTAAAGCAAATCCTTTAATAGAAGGTGAATTCACCTCAAAATAGTCTAAATAGCGCGGAATACAGGCATTAGACAAGGATTTTAACGTTTCGGCTTCTCGTTCAAACAACTTGAGATCGTCCCATTCAAAATCGCTGTTGAAAGAAAGTAACTTGATTACAACTAGTTCCTGAGTTTGCAAGTCACGAGCTAAGAGCGATCGCCGTCCTGCCTTTTTTCCTAACTGCTGTTGAATTTGATAGCGTGAAGCGAAGCGATCGCCGTTAGGCGAATCGCCTAATATTTGACCGTTCATGACAAAAAACAAGGGTAAACGGCAATTATGGTCAGGTTGAAAGGCAAAAGGGAAGGGGGAAATGGAAAAACTCTTCTTCCTTTACCCTTTAACCTTTTCCCTTTTACCCTCATGAAATTCCCCATTCCCCTTTTAGTTTAGTAAAATTCTATGCCTTCCCAACTTTGGCCCTACATTACTCCTGGTATTCCCGATGAGTTGTTTGAAAGCTTACCGGGAATTCCTCTTTCACAGCGCGAAATTCGCCTGCTGTTGATAGCTCAACTGCGTCTGTTACCCAATTCAGTGTTGTGGGATATTGGCGCGGGAACAGGCACAATTCCGGTAGAAGTGGGGTTGCTATGTCCTGAGGGGCAGATTATCGCAGTAGAACGAGATGAAGAAGTAGCCAACTTGATTAGACGTAACTGCGATCGCTTTGAGGTAAAGAATGTTGAAGTCATTGAAGGTAGTGCCCCAGAGTGTTTGCACAATTTGAAAGAGAAACCGCATCGCGTCTGCATTGAGTCCGGACGTTCGATCCAAGAAATTTTGCCCGCAGTTTGGCATTATTTACCACCATCCGGTCGAGTTGTCGCCACAGCTGCTAGTCTAGAAACTCTGTATGCTATTTCTCAAAGCTTTTCTGTGCTGCAAGCTCGGAATGTCGAAGTTGTCCAATCGGCAGTTAATCGCTTAGAAACACGTGGCTATTCGCAAACCTTTGCAGCCGTCGATCCCATTTTTATCCTCAGTGGTGAGAAACTAGACTAAATCTGAAGGATGAAGGCTGTTCGCGCAGCGTCTCCATTCGCGCTTGCGTCTCCGACAGGAGAAGGAGAAGGATAAAGGATAAATAACAGCCAAACTTCAAACTTCATCCTTTTTACTTCACACTTATATCTATGCCTTGGTCTCGAATTATTAGTGGAATTGTGGCGATCGCCATTGCTTTAAGTGCGACCCTTTTAGGGGGTTGGTACTTTACTGTTATGTTTGGGGTGATTATCTTTTTGGGTCAACAAGAATATTTTGATTTGGTGCGAAGCAAAGGTATCGCTCCTGCTGCTAAAACTACTCTTGTTGTCACCCAAGCCTTAGTGGTGATTTGTACTCTTGATGGCTCTTTAGCTGATGCTGTCACGCCATTGGCTGGCACATTTATTTGTTTTTACTTATTGTTTCAGCCGAAGATGGCAACAATCGCCGATATTTCCGCTTCGATCATGGGGTTATTTTACACCGGTTATTTGCCAAGTTACTGGGTAAGGTTACGCGCAATTGATAGTGAAGTTATCAACAATCTACCTTTCGGTAGTTACTTACCTACAAATTGGCTAGATATTATTCAAAAAGGAAATTTTGCTTTTCTACCACAAGGTTTAACAGCAACAGCGCTGACCTTCCTCTGCATTTGGTCAGCTGACATCGGCGCTTACACTTTTGGCAAATTCTTCGGTAAAACTCCTCTGTCTGATATCAGCCCGAAAAAAACCGTTGAAGGAGCAATATTTGGCATTAGCGCCAGCGTTCTCACAGCCGTGGTAGGAGCTTATTTTCTTAACTGGTCAAAACCTCCTTTGACTGGTATGGCGCTGGGTTTGCTGATTGGGATCGCTAGTCTTTTAGGCGACCTCACCGAATCCATGCTCAAACGCGATGCTGGGGTAAAAGATTCAGGGCAATTAATCCCCGGTCACGGCGGCATCTTAGATCGTACTGATAGTTATATTTTTACCGCTCCTTTAGTTTACTACTTCGTCACACTTGTATTGCCATTGTTAGGGGCTAGGGGTAATTGAAGAGGGAGCAGGGAGCGCTTCGGTGCAGGGGAGCAGGGGAGAGGAATTTTTTCTCCATGCCTGATGCCCAGTACTCGATGCCAATAAGAAAAAACTAAGCCTGATGCCCAGTACTCGATGCCAATAAGAAAAAACTAACAATAATTATTTTAAGTTTTTAATTCTTAATTATTAGGGATTAACGTTAATACCTCCGCGACAGACTAGTTTACCTGGGATCAGCGTTAATTCTTGGATATCTACATCTGAACCTAGATCCAGATAGTGTCCTTGATTATCCTCTGCAAGCACTGCTGTGTCGTCTTTTATTTGGATTTGTGATAGTTGCAATTCATGACCGCTGAGTAATTCTACGCTTAGACTCATCTCAATTGTGGTGGGATGGGTTTGGGGTGCTTGAATTCCACAAAGTATCAATTTATTATTTGCAAGAGAAATTGTTTGCCAAGCAGTTGGCTTGGAATTTGGGCTGTGTTCTGGTAATAGTTTTAGCAGTACATCATTTAAAGCAGTCGCTAATAATTCCGATGAGAGAGAAGCTTTAACATCCTCCTCGTTCAGGATAACCTCGCCAATTACTGGTACTGTTTCTAACAGTCGCAGTGGTTGTCCCTTGAGTACTGCGCCGATGTTTATCCTTATATTTTCTGCCTTGAGTAAAATTTCTGTGAGATGGAGACCTTGATAAATTGCATGAGTAGCAAAAATAGATACTCCCGGAATGCGACCGGAAAGAAGTTGACGATCGCTTGCTTGAATTTCCACTTTTAGTTGCGATATCTGGCTGACTTGCGATCGCAACCAGAGTGAGAGTGCTGTCTTTAGTACATTGGTGATGATGCGTATCTTCTGGGGATTTTTGGGTGATGGATTTTCTTTATGCATCTAATCAACTTTTTGATAAGTATCTATATAACAAGCAAGGAGGGCGATCAAACAGAATTCAACTGTAACATTTGTGGCTATCATCAACAAAGTGCAACTATTATAGATAATTTAATCCTGCCAAAAATAATAAGTAATTTCCACATGGAGGAAAGGTTACAAAAGATTCTATCTAAATGGGGTATAGCCTCAAGACGCGAAGCCGAAGAAATGATTAGGCTTAAGCGGGTGCGGATCAATGGAACATTAGCGCACTTAGGTCAAAAAGCTGACCCGCTCGTAGACACCATCAGAGTAGATGGCAAGCCGATATCTAGTCTTGTGCGTCCAGCTTTAATTTATCTGTTATTACACAAACCAGCTGGAATAGTTTCCACTTGCGACGATCCACAAGGACGACCAACAGTGCTGCATCTACTACCGAAAGAATTAAGAGAAAATCAAGGCATTCATCCAGTTGGTCGTTTAGATGCATACTCTACAGGGGCATTAATACTTACAAATGATGGAAACTTAACATTTGGCTTAACTCATCCCAGCCACAGTATTCCTAAGACTTATCGTGTTTTGGTAAAAGGTCATCCTCCAGAATCAGTGTTACAAAAATGGCGTCAGGGTGTGATGCTGGAGGGTAAAAAAACACGATCGGCGCAAGTGCGTCTAAGAGAAAGTTTGGCAGATGAAAGCTGCCTAGAAATTATTTTAAAGGAGGGAAGAAATCGTCAGATTCGCCGTGTAGCCGAACTGCTGGGATACCCAGTGATTAAGCTGCACCGCACAGCCATAGGTTTAATTCAATTAGAAAAGCCCGGAGAACCTTCTTTAGCTGAAGGTTCCTATCGTTCCCTAAAAGATGATGAGATTCGCTTTTTGCAGCAGCAAATTAAGCACATACCTATTAATGATTCAGCTGGGTTTAGGAGTATCAAACAATGATGAAATCGCAAAAAAGCAAGGATGATAATCAACCAATAGTTTCTGTGGAGCAATTACGATCCGAAAAGTTGGCTTCCTTGGGTGGTCAACTTTGGGTAAAGCGTACTGAACAAGGTTTATCCTTGGATGAAATGGTCGAGATGACCATGATTTCCCGTCGATTGTTGCAGGCGATCGAAGAAGGTAATTTAGATGATTTGCCAGAACCAATTTATATTCGCGGTTTCATTAGGCAATATGCCGATGCACTGGGGTTGGATGGAGCGGAATTTGCTAAGAGTTTCCCCGTAGGCTCAAATCGCGTTAACCTCATACCTGGTTGGAAACCTACGCCTTTTGGTCAACTGCTGCGTCCTTTTCATCTTTATGTGCTTTACATCGGTTTAATTGTCTGTTCTGTTAGCAGCTTGTCTCAATTATTGAATAATGCCGCTATCCAAGCGAACAATAGCCAAAGCACCGAAAAAGCACAAATTCAGCCCAAGCAAACACAGCCAGAACTTCAACCTGTTAGCAATATCAGCAGTAACGGACAGGCAGTGCAGATTGGTGTCACTTTCAAGGAGAAATCTTGGATTCGCGTAGTCGCTGATGGCAAAACTCAATTTGAAGGGGAATTGCCAGAGGGAACCCAACGCACTTGGAAAGCTCAAGGACAACTGACAGTTAGAGCCGGCAACGCTGGGGCTGTGTTGGTGAGTGTCAATAAAGAAGAAGCCAAGCCAATGGGAGATTCTGGGAAAGTTAAAGAAGTCATAGTTGCAGCGAAGGCTGGGACTTGAGGAGAGAGGAGAGGGGGAAACAATGAGGTCGGGGAAAGGGACAGGGGCGACAAGGGGAGTATTATTCAAAAATTCTCCTTGTCTCCTTGTCTCCTTGTCTCCTTGTCTCCCACTCCCCCACTTCCCCTATCTCACTTCACCTGCGGGGCACGACCATAAAGGGTGGTGAGATTTTTCAGCTTTGAGCTTAATTCGTGGGTTAAAGCTTCTGATTGATATCGCCATTCCCAGTTACCTTCGGCAACACTAGGCGTATTCATCCGCCCTTGGGTATCTAATCCTAAAACATCTTGTAAGGGGATAATTGCCTGATTTGCTACAGAACTCAAGGCAAGTCGAATTAAATCCCAGTGAATGCCTTCAGGACTGACAGAACCTAAATAAAGCAACAAGTTTCGCTTTTCCCAGTCCGACGCTTGATTGAACCAGCCTACGGTTGTGTCGTTGTCGTGAGTGCCGGTGTAAACTACGGCGTTGCGCGGGTAATTGAACGGTAAAAAGCCATTGCCGGGATCGGAACCGAAGGCAAATTGCAAAACTTTCATCCCCGGAAATTCAAATTTGTCGCGTAGCGCTTCTACTTCTGGGGTGATTACTCCTAAATCTTCCGCCAAAACTGGCAGCTTGCCTAATTTATGTTTGATTTCCTCAAATAATTTGTCTCCTGGAGCCTTGATCCACTCTCCATTCATGGCTGTTTGTTCACCTTGTTTCACAGCCCAGTAAGCTTCAAATCCGCGAAAGTGGTCGATGCGAATTACGTCTATGTAATCCAGCATTGCTTCAAAGCGTCTCACCCACCATTTAAAGTTTTGTTTTTCTAATTCCTCCCAGTTGTAAACTGGATTGCCCCACAATTGACCCGTGGCGCTAAAATAATCTGGTGGAACTCCTGCCATTATTGAGGCTTCTCCTGTCTTTTCATCTAGGCAAAAGATATCAGGATTAGACCAGACATCGGCGCTGTCGTGAGCTACGTAAATGGGGATATCACCAATAATTTCTATACCGGTCATGTTGGCATAGTTCTTCAACTCAGACCACTGGCGGAAAAATTCAAATTGGGTGTATTTGTAATAAAAAATCTCCGCGTCCATTTCTTGCCGCACTCGATCCATTGCTTCTGGTTGACGCGATCGCACTTCTGGTTCCCAAGTATGCCAGCTTGCACCTGAGTTGGCATCTTTCAACGCCATAAATAAAGCGTAATCATCCAGCCAATAAGCTTTGGTATCGCAAAAACCCGCAAATTCTTTTTGCTCTGTCGGCGAAGATTTGCTTTTAAAGTTCTCGCAGGCTTTCTTTAATAGCCCAATCTTAAATGGTACAACTTGCTCGTAATCTACTTTGTTCGCGGCAAATGCTGGTAAATTAGCAAAGTCTTCTTCAGATAGCAAACCTTGCTCTAACAGCTTTTGGGGGCTGATGAGTAGAGGGTTTCCGGCTACTGCTGAATAAGAAGCATAAGGAGAATTACCGTAACCAGTTGGACCTAATGGCAGAACTTGCCAATATTGTTGCTGACTTTCTCTCAAGAAATCAATAAAGCTGTAAGCTTCTATGCCTAAGTCACCAATGCCGAATCGACTGGGAAAGGATGTGGGATGAAGTAAAATACCGCTGGATCTGAAAAAAGGCATTGCTTTACCCAAATTATAGAAAGAATCGATTGTCACTTATAGACGCAAAGAGCGATCGCATAGAATTTATCACGTATTAGTTGTTAGTTGGAGCATTGTTAATGGCTAGTTGTTGGCTGACTCCTAACTCCTAACTCCTAACTCCTAACTCCTAACTCCTAACTCCTAACTTCTAACTCCTAACTCCTGACTCCTAACTCCTAACCATGTCTTACCGCAATCCGGCTCCGACAGTTGATATCATCATCGAATTGGTTGATCTTCCTCATCGACCAATAGTGTTAATAGAAAGACATAATCCTCCTTTGGGTTGGGCAATTCCTGGTGGTTTTGTCGATTATGGGGAATCTGTGGAAGTGGCAGCGCGGCGCGAAGCGCAGGAAGAGACGGGTTTGCAGGTAGAATTAATTGAGCAATTTCTCGTGTATTCTGACCCCAGTCGCGATCCCCGTCAACATACGCTGAGTATTGTGTTTTTGGCGACGGCGACGGGTGAACCAAAAGCGGGGGATGATGCGAAAAGTGTCGGGATGTTTGAGTCTTGGCGTGTGCCTGGTAATTTATGTTTTGACCACGATCGCATTTTGCGGGATTATTGGCAATATCGGCATTATGGGATACGTCCGAGGTTAGGGTAGAGTAACGAACCGCAGAGGCGCCAAGAGCGCGAAGGAAGAAAGATGAGTAAGAGGGTTATTCGCACTGACAAGGCACCGGCTCCGGTGGGACCTTATAATCAAGCGATCGCTGTTTCTGGTGATTTGGTGTTTGTGGCGGGACAAATTCCCCTTGATGCGGGTTCGGGGGAGATTATTGGGGCGGGTGATGTGACGCGACAAACACAGCAGGTGATGGCGAATTTGGAGGCGATTCTAGAAGCTTCTGGGGCGGGGTTTGATGATGTGGTGAAGACGACTGTGTTTTTAGCTGATATGAATGATTTCGCGGCGATGAATGCAGTTTATGCTTCATTTTTTGATGAAGCGATCGCGCCGGCGCGTGCTTGTGTACAGGTGTCGCGTTTACCTAAAGATGTTTTGGTAGAGATTGATTGTATTGCGGTGATTTAGGGTGTAAATGTATTCTCATTTAGTTTTTTCGCGTCTGAGCCTACTAATTTCTTGAGATGCATTTACTTCATAGACTAGGAAAATATTCTGTATTATTTAACACAAAAATAGATGCGTTTAGCCTGTGACATCTAGTAATGCAAGACTAGATATCACTTACAGATAAATACTGTAACAATATTTATAAACTCCTTGAAAATTAGTGCATTTCACCCATGCTTATCCAAGAAAAACAACAACGCAACTGGAAACCCATCATCAAGCAATTTGAGGCTGTACTGGGCAAAAATGGCGTTGTACAGCGTCGTGAAGAACTCATCACCTATGAGTGTGATGGTTTGACTAGCTATCGCCAACGTCCGGGGATGGTAGTTTTGCCAAGAACTACAGAACAAGTTGCAGAAATAGTGAAGATATGCGATCGCAATTCTATCCCTTTCATTGCCCGTGGTTCTGGCACGGGTTTATCTGGTGGTGCTTTACCAATTGAAGATTGTGTTTTAATTGTAACTTCTTTAATGCGGCAAATACTCAGCGTAGATTTAGATAATCAGCGCGTAATTGTGCAACCTGGGGTTATTAACAATTGGGTGACACAAACTGTATGTGGTGCTGGATTTTACTACGCTCCCGATCCTTCTAGTCAAATTATCTGCTCAATTGGTGGGAATGTTGCAGAAAATTCTGGGGGTGTGCATTGCTTGAAGTACGGTGTCACCACAAATCACGTTCTCGGATTGAAAATTGTTACCCCTGATGGTTCAATTGTCGATATCGGCGGACAAATTCCCGAAATGCCTGGTTATGATTTAACAGGCATATTTGTTGGTTCTGAAGGCACTTTAGGAATTGCTACAGAAATCACTCTGCGAATTCTCAAAAGTGCAGAATCAATTTGCGTCCTTTTAGCAGATTTTACCACAGTTGAAGCCGCAGCGGAAAGTGTTTCTGACATCATCAGCGCCGGAATTATTCCGGGTGGGATGGAAATGATGGATAACATTAGCATTAACGCTGTTGAAGATGTTGTGGCTACAAATTGTTATCCCCGCGATGCTACGGCAATTTTGTTAGTAGAAATCGACGGTTTAGAAGTGGAAGTTGCCGCAAATAAACAGCGCGTTGCGGAAATTTGTCTAAAGAATGGTGCGCGTAACATTACATCTGCTAGTGACTTAGAAACTAGATTAAAATTATGGAAAGGACGCAAAGCTGCTTTTGCTGCTGCGGGACATTTAAGCCCTGATTATTATGTTCAAGATGGCGTAATTCCCCGTACTCAATTACCTTATGTGCTGCAAGAGATTGAAGCGTTAAGTCAAAAATACGGTTATCAAATCGCGAATGTATTTCACGCTGGTGATGGCAATCTTCACCCTTTAATTCTATTTGATAACTCCGTGAAAGGAGCATTAGAAAAAGTAGAAGAACTCGGCGGAGAAATTCTCAAGCTTTGTGTGAGAGTCGGTGGTAGTATTTCTGGTGAACATGGCATTGGTGCAGATAAAAAGTGCTATATGCCAGATATGTTTAGCGAAATCGATTTAGAAACTATGCAATGGGTACGGCAAGTTTTTAATCCTCAAGGTTTAGCAAATCCTGGAAAGATTTTTCCTACCCCACGTACTTGTGGTGAAGCTGCTTCAGCGAGTAAACAGCAGTTTGAAGGTGTCGAACTGTTTTAAATTTTACGCTAAGACATAAGATATTTTGAACCCAGAATGGATGCGTTAGCGAGCCAACAAAATTACTGATTTTATGGCATCCATTCATCAAGCACTCAAAAAAGTTAAACCAAATGCGAAAATATCTCTATCCCCGAATTCTCAAGCTGTAGAAGTTACCATTAATATCTATTCTCCTTTGACAGCGGTTATTAAAATTATGGCTGATTCTTAGCGATAAGCATCCATAGCTGTTTGTACTTTATCAATTTGTTTGGGTGCTTGCATTTCGTGAAAAAGAGCGATCGCACTCTCAAAATTTTCTCTACTCTGGTTAACTTCACCTTTTTTGTGATTAGTTAACGCTAATTGATAATAAGCTTCAGCTAAATCACATTTAGCCCCTATTTTGTCAAGTATTTTTATTGATTCTAAATGATGCAAAAGCGATTTATCAAATTCTTGCTGTTCTCGATAAAGTTCCCCTAAACAACTTATCGCTTTCGCTTTCACCTGGGTAAAGTGATTCTGTTCAGCATACGATATAGCTCTTTCACATAACTCGAATGATTTTTGGATGTTTCCTAAATTTTTATAAGTGAAACATAAAAATAATAAGTTATATCCAGTTCCCCAAGCTGTCAATTTAGTTGTAGACATAGCTGTTTCCACTTTTTCAGCTAGGGAAAAAGCCTCTTCTCTTAGCTCTAAACATGAATTTATGAAAGCCAGACAACATTCTGAATAAACCATATACTCATAAGAGGTTTTAGTTTTTTCTGCAATCGAGCAAACCGAATTGAAAAAAAACTTAGCTTCTTCAAGCTCCCATAACTCCATTTTGCAGAGTCCTATATTAAATAAGGGAGATATTTTGAGGATGTTAAGTTCAAATTTATCTACAATCGTCCTTGACTCTTCATGGCATTCTAAAGCTGTCGAAAGTCTGCCAATTAGCCGATAACTATAACCGAGAATATTGTAAAGCCTACTACGTCCATCATTGCAGCTAATATTGTTAATTATCTGTAGAATTACAGAAATTATTTTTTGAATTAAACCTAATTGATAAAATGAACAGCCTAATGGTAAAGTAATTTTTTGTTTGTTATCTCTTCTATAAAGAATTACACCACCCGCTTGTTCAAAATCATTAATTTCCAAAAAGTGATAAAAAGCCTCCAAAGCGCTTAAGGCATCAGTTGTATTTTCTATTTCTGTAATTATCTGCGTCCAAAACTCTGCGGCTTTGCGATTAACTAATTCTGATTCTTCACTTACTAATCTAAGTCTACCAATCGCTTCATCTCTAATTACCGGATGCAGCCAATATTG
>JBPCQW010000042.1:0-10477 GCA_050997715.1 Hassallia sp. | reverse complement strand
AATTCGTCGAAGTCAAACTCGAAGAAGAAACCGTCGCTGCTGGTGGTTACGCTAAAGAAATTTCTGAAGCTAGCAAACAGCGCACCCAAGAAGTTGTCGCAGAACACGTTAAAAACGCCGATATCGTCATTACTACCGCTCAAGTTCCAGGGAGAAAAGCACCATTGCTGGTAACTGAAGAAATGGTAGCGCAAATGAAGCCCGGTTCAGTAATTGTCGATATCGCTGCCGAACAAGGTGGTAACTGCGCTTGTACCGATCCGGGCAAAGATATTGTCTGGAATGGTGTCACAATCATCGGTCCGATTAATCTACCATCATCAATGCCAGTCCATGCCAGCCAATTGTATGCGAAAAACGTCACAGCTTTGATGCAATTGCTGATGAAAGACAAAGCAGTACAGGTGAACTTTGCTGACGACATCGTTGATGCTGCTTGCATTACCCACGCTGGGGAAATTCGTAACTCACGGGTGCGAGATGCGCTACAAGCTTTCAGCACTCAACAAGCAGTTAGTTAGGAAATGAATATTAACCGCAGATAAACGCGGATAAACGCGGATAAAATCCATCTGCGTGCATCTGCGGTTCGCTTCAAACAGGAGTTTTCAACACATGACAGAAGCATTAATTGCAGCTTTATTTGTATTTGTTTTGGCATCATTTACTGGCTTTGAAATCATCAACAAAATACCACCAACGCTACACACACCCTTAATGTCAGGCTCAAATGCCATTTCGGGAATTGCGGTACTTGGGGCAATTGTTGCCAGTGGTGCGAGAGAGACGAATCTTTCGGTAATTCTCGGTTTGATTGCTGTGGTATTAGCAATGATTAACGTCGTGGGTGGTTTCCTCGTCACCGATCGCATGTTGCAAATGTTCAAGAAAAAGGAGATTAAGGCGTGAGCGATTTTATACCAACCGGCATTCAGCTAACGTACTTGGTTGCTGCATCCTTATTTATTCTCGGTTTGAAAAAGCTGGGTTCACCTGCGACAGCGCGAAATGGTAATCTGATTGCAGCAGTGGGAATGTTGCTGGCAATTGTGGCAACGCTGCTGGATCAGAAGGTGTTGAACTACGAGATGATTTTGTTAGGTTTGGCGATCGGCTCGGTGATTGGTGCGATCGTTGCTTACAAAGTCCAAATGACACAAATGCCCCAAATGGTGGGTTTACTCAACGGTTTGGGTGGTGCAGCTTCTGCGCTGGTTGCTGTTGCGGAATTTTGGCGTTTGCTCGATCATGGTGAAGCAATACCCCTGGATGTCAACATCTCCATGCTGTTAGATGTGTTGATTGGTGGTGTGACTTTCACTGGTAGTTTTCTCGCATTTGCCAAATTGCAAGGTTTAATCAGCGGTTCTCCGATTACATTTCCCTTGCAGCAGCCGTTTAACCTTTTGCTTTTGGGTGGTTATATAGCAGGCAGTGCCTACTTAATCGTATCCCCCCACAGCCTACCTGTATTCTTAGGGGTGGTTGCCGTTTCTCTGGTGCTGGGTGTGATGTTTGTCATCCCCATCGGTGGCGGTGATATGCCTGTAGTAATTTCCCTGTTAAACTCGTTATCGGGGATTGCTGCGGCTGCTGCGGGTTTTGTGGTGATGAACAATATGTTAATCATCGCTGGTGCTTTGGTGGGAGCATCTGGTTTAATCCTTACTGAGATTATGTGTAAGGCAATGAACCGCTCTTTATTTAGTGTGCTGTTCAGTGCTTTTGGTTCAGTGTCTGCATCTGGTGGTGGTGCTGGTGGTGGTAGTGCAACTGATCAAACTGTTCGCAGCATCGATCCAGAAGAAGGAGCGATGATGTTGGGTTATGCCCGTTCTGTGGTAATTGTACCTGGGTATGGGATGGCGGTTGCACAGGCACAGCATAGTGTGCGCGAGTTGGCAGATCAACTTGAGCGCATGGGTGTTGATGTTAAGTATGCGATTCACCCGGTTGCTGGGAGAATGCCGGGGCATATGAATGTGTTGTTGGCTGAAGCGAATGTGCCTTATACTCAGCTTCACGACATGGAGGATATTAATCCTCAGTTTGAACAAGCTGATGTGGCTTTGGTAATTGGGGCAAATGATGTAGTAAATCCGGCAGCGCGGACTGATGTAAATAGCCCGATTTATGGTATGCCGATTTTGGAAGTGGATCGGGCAAAGCAGACGATTGTGATTAAGCGCGGTATGAGTACGGGTTTTGCCGGTGTAGATAATGAGTTGTTCTACAAGGATAAGACGACGATGCTCTTCGGTAGCGCTAAGGATATGGTCGCGAAGTTGGTTTCGGAAGTGAAGCAACTTTAGGTTAAATATTTGAATTTATGGGGGTATGTTTTTCATACCCTTTTTCATTTTAAATTACAATTTATTGTTCTGGAATAAGTATTTTTGATGTATTATAAAAAGCTTGTTTTAGCCTAAAGAGTTCGTAAATTGTAATTTCTACTCTTTCGCCTACTTTAAATTCTTTTTCTACACAGTGATCATCAATTAATTTTATACTATTAATGCCTAAGTCTTTTGTATCTTTCGTTCGGATAATACCTTGACTATGTTCTAGTAAATTCCTAGTAATAATTGCTTTTTTAATTTGCTGTTTGAATTCGTCATCTATTTTCTGTTCAAGACAATCTTCAATCAATTTAGTTTTTTCTATATTCTTCTGAAAATCAAAGCTGTCTTTTATTAAAGTAGGAAATTGTTCTAAGAATTTATCGTCACTAAAATTAACTTCTATTTTTACTTTAGGAATTTTGGGGTAGCTTTTAACACCTGTAATATGGTATTTAACAATTTGCTCAATTATTTGACTGAGAAAATCATACCATCGCTGAATTAACCTTTCATAAACTAGTTCTGCAATTGCCCCTTTATGATTGTGATAAGTTTGAAACATTTTTTCATAACTTAATTTATTCAAACTAGCAAGATTTAGCGACCCATTGACAGCAATTGGAACTGCAAAACTATAAGATGCGTCAGAATTAGATTGCATATATTCTATTACTTTCCATGATCCAAGTGAAGTTATTGCAATAAGAGTATGTGCAATATCAAACCACTCTCTTAAATCATTTTGAAAATAATCACGAATTTTTTTTAATTCAATCAAGTCGCTATCCATTAATATTGCCTAATTTAATTCTTATTGAACGTGAATTACCAAAACTTGATGAGTAGTAGTAAAGATGAGAATATCTTTCCCTGAGTTCTTCCAAAGAAATTCATAAACGACTTGCTACGTCTTCCTCTCTAACAAAACTTTGTTGTTTATTGATAGATTGAATAGCTCCTGCCAAAAGTAAACGTTTAAATTGTTTTCCGTCCAAAGTGCGGAGGATTAGAGAATTTTCTACAGAATTACTATTTTTATCTTTTCTTTTAAGCCTCTCTTCATTCCAATAATTTTTCCAACACAAATGTACTCTCCAAGGAGACCCTAAGCTATCAAATAAAACTGAATCACCAAAACCATTAGTGTGGTAAAAAACTTCATCTCCACACCACCAGCATTTTGTCGGGTAAGTCTCAGCATCTCTAATTTCGTTAACTATTTTATTAGCTAAGACTTTATCAGCTATTGTAGTGTTATCTGAAACTGTACTAGCTCCGCCGCCCCCATAAGATCCACCGCCCCAACCACAATCACATCCTGGTGGGTGATTCCATGCATTACACATAATTTTGGCATTCTACTGTTGTATAGATATTATTTTAAATAATTAACATAGATTTACTCACTATTGAGGCTAATTTAGATTCTTTTATGAAAGAAAATTTACTTTAATCTAGCTACCTCTTCTCCTCCTTTGCGCCTCTGTGGTTCGTTAAAAAGAGCGATCACCAAAACTCCACAGTGCGATCGCCCTCTTCTTCCTTCGTGTCTTTGTGGTTCGTTAAAAAAAGCGATCGCCTGAAAAATCTCCTCAAAGCGATCGCTTGCTTTTTCTTGAAACGCGATCACACTTCCAAAACTCCACCATGCGTTCACAAAGTAACTCCATAGGAGTATCGCATTCCCCGATTTGCTGCTTAAGTGCGATATCCTGGGATTATCAAGCGTCTACACCTGACAATGCCGAAGAAAATCAGGGAACTCAAACAAATGTTGCGGCAAGCGAATTTTATAGAAATCCCAGGTAAAGGAAGTCATACAAACTGGATACATCCTTTATATGTGGGAAAACTGACGGTTTCTGGTAAAGACAGCTCAGACGCTAAACGCTATCAGGAAAAAGACGTTCAACAAGCAATTCAAGAAGTAGAAGAAAAACAGCAGGAGAATCAGGAAGATGAGCAAATTTAAATATCAAATGCTGATTCAATGGTCAGATGAAGATAACTGCTTCTTAGTCGGATTTCCTGATTTCCCCGGACAGCCTTTTCGCACGCATGGTGATACCTATGAGGAAGCTGTTGCAAATGGTGCTGAAGCATTGGAGTCACTGATAATGGCTTATGAAGCCACCGGAGAACCACTTCCAAAACCGACCGTTTGTAAGGTGGCTTAAATGGGTAGTGCGTTGATAAAGTGACTCGCTTGTTTTGCATTGCCTAATCTAACTTTATCATCAAGGCGATCGCGTTGGCGGAGCCGGATAGTAGAGAAGTGACTCGACAGGAGTATCGCAAACATTCCATCTTCACAACAAAAGCGATCGCCTAACGTGAATTTATTGGATGTGCGATGAGTTATGTAAGTCTTCATCTGGATAGTCGTAAAAGTCTTCTCCCTCTAACTCAGAGAATATGTTTAATTCACCACCTGGTGCATAGTCTGAAATGGCTGTGATTGCGGCTAGTCCTAATTGGCGTTTTTGCTCATCTTTGGTGAGCGAGTGTTTTTCTTGAAGAACCAATTGTAGTGCTGATTCAGCTATTTTCAGGCGATCGCTTATGCTCAAACTTGGAAGTGCTTGGAGAATTTCTTTGATTTGCATATAACTTTATAAAGTCGATCTATTATTAATCCTAATCAAAATATGGCGTTTACAGTGTGCCTTAGCGTAGCTTACCGCAGGTATTGCCTCTTCTCTTCTTCCTCTGTGTCCTCTGTGCCTAGTAAGGTTCATTCAAAACAGCGATCGCCTGCAAAACTCCACCGTGCGTAGGCAAAGCCCGCCGCAGGCATCGCTACGGTAAGCTACACTAACAATTAATCAACTTAACTTATATCGGTAATCGCCTTACCCGGAAAGTTTCATTACTAACAGAAATAATTGCCCCTACTTCTAAATCTGCGTGACATTCACTTAAAACTTCCGTCAAACGCTCATTAATTGCGTTGTAATTATCATTTCCTAATCTAAACAAAATTACACTGGGGAAATTATCCCCACTAGTAGCTAAAAGTTGGGCAAAATCCAAGTCTACAGTTAATAAAATCCTTCCTTCTGTACGAGCTTTCACTAAAATCTGATCATCTGGTAGTCTTTGCAACTCTTCATCGCGCAAATGTACCACATCATAACCAGCACTACGCAACCAAAACACAGTGGTAGAGAAATTCCCATATCAGCTAAAAACTTCATTTTACTTAATTAAGCGGTTTTGAAGAGATAAACCCGTTCTTGAGTTAACCAAGCTACGTAAAGTAAAGATTGACGAATATCCTCTGATTCTAAATCAGGATATTCTTCTAAAATCTCTTCTACCGATTTACCATTAGCTACCAAATTAACCACCAATGAAACTGGAATCCGCATTCCACGAATGCACGCTTGTCCCGCCATAATGCGAGGATTAAATGTAATTCTTTCCAGACCTAACATAAGTTATTTTTTTGTAATATCTTCTAGTTTCTCATAAATTGCCTGAGCATAGAGGCGATACCTACAGTAGGCTAGGCAGTATCAGTCTGCAATTTGTTGGAAATATCTGATTTATTCATCAGGGTGAGTGAATCAGGTTATGCGATACTCTTACGGAGTATCGCTTGCTTTTTTCGGAAAAGCGATCGCTTGACACCAAACACACTTTACTCAACCGTTATAAATTGCTGAAATTCTGCCAGCGAATTGACAGTAACGGCTCTTTCTAAAAGCTGTTTTAATAAGGATAAATCCTCAATATTATTTATTACTTCTGTTAATTCTGTGGGGACTTCTCCAAAACGCGATCGCAAAACAATAATTAGCGACTCACGGGCATTTTGTCTAGTTCCTTTCTCTATTCCCCTTTCCATTCCTCTCAATTCCATATTGCTCAGTAATGGCATTGTTCTTTCCTCCTCGTAACGATTTAATCTTTCCTCAAAGCTTTGCGCTAACTCTCGCGGTAATGTCATCATCCTGTCAATTACTTGAAAGAGTTTGATAATTTCTCCGCGTTCATAACCTTTCTCATACAAACCGCGAACAATATTCCACTTCCAGCGTTCTCTTTCCTGAGGTTTACCTGTGGTAGCTTTGGTTTTCAAATGTGCCATTACTATGATGGCAAAAGGATTATTGCTTTGTTCTAAACTTTCCCATACGGGTTCGTAATCTAATAACTTAACGATGGGAAATTTCAGATTAACTTCACACCCAGCGAATGCATAACCATAGGATGAGGGACGCCAGTTTAAACGCTCATCGCCCAAAATGGCTAAACTAATTACGGGTCGTTGATAAAGGTCAAACGCCCAATAATTATAAATATACATGCGCTTGCTAAAGTCGGCTTCTTCTTGACTTTGCACTTCGGTATGAATTAAAATCCATACTTCTTGATTGTTGCACAGCCACACTTGGAATAATTTATCGGCGTAGCGCGAACCGATGTCAGATGATGCGGTAATTTGTTGTAATTCTTTATCTAGTGACTGTGGCGGTTTGCTCCAGTCTATTAAATCATGAACTTGGGGGAAAAAGAAGTCACAGAATGGCTGAAAGTAATCGCCGATCGCTTCTTTCCACGGTTCATCATAGTTAGCATTTGGCTCGTTCATGCTCGTGTCTAAATACGTATTTATCCGTAAATTAAATGTATGAAATATTTGTAACCTGCGATCGCCTACCATCACAAAAGCTAAGGGACACGAAATTATCGTGTCCCTCAAAAGATATATTTAACGCTAAGAAATTAACGTCGCTTGGGAGTGCGTCGTGTATCGCGTTTTTCTTGCTCTCGCAAACGGCGATCGCGCCATTCGGAAACCGTCAAATAACCAACACCGCCAGTTAGTGCCAACAATAGCACCAAACCAGACAAAGCCAAAATGCTCAAGAATGGACTTTCCACGATTTTCTTACAGTCCGTTGCGACCCCATACTACCATTGCAATTGACCAAGTGAACACAACCAACAGTGAAACCCAACCCAGTGTCAAAATCTCCATAGTCCTATTTTTCAACTAATTTACAAAACGTCTCTAATATTTATGATACTGGGAATGGTCATTAGTCATTTGTTTCTTCCTCTGCGTTCATGAAAGATACGAACGACATCGCAGAACGTCTAGAATCCCTGAAAGCTGGAATATTCGGGGGTTTATCTGTTTGTTTAATGTTCCTGATTACCACTTTTCTTAACAATCTGCTGCTTGCAAAGTCTTTTACAGCACTCAGCATTCTCCAGATGAATATCCAGGATTGGCGTTGGTGGATAAGCGGTGCTATATCCTGCTTTTGTGGCTTGCTATTTGGTGTCACCTATCGCTATATCATCCGCTCAGATAACAATCCACAACTCAAAGCTGGGGGAGTGCTGGCTTTTGGGTTGGTGCGAGGCTTAACTCAGATAGATGTGGGACTTTGTTGTTATAGTACAATTTTGCCTTTTGTCGTGCTGGGTGTCCAAAGTATTGTTTGGTTTGTGATGGCTGCGATTGCTCTTGATACCGCCATAAAATTCGGCTGGGTCAAACCTTTTAAATCAAATTAAATTGTAATCATTATATGAAAGGTGATAATTTATCCTATTTTTTAATAATAGATTTAGAAGCTACTTGCTCTGATGATAATAGTATTCCTCGTCATAAAATGGAAATAATCGAAATCGGTGCGGTGATGCTAAACAGAGCAACATGGGAAATTGATTTTGAGTTTCAGCAATTTATTCAACCTGTGACAAATCCGCAATTAACAGTTTTTTGTACAGAACTAACTAGTATTTCTCAAAAAGATGTTGAATTAGCACCAAAATTTTCGGAAGCAATGTCTCACCTTAGAAAATGGCTGGAATCATTTTCTAACTATATATTCTGTTCTTGGGGAGAATACGATAAAAAGCAATTTATTCAAGATTGCAAACATCACAATGTTTCTTATCCTTTTGGTTCAGAACACAGAAATATCAAAAAGGAATTTTCTGAATATCTGGGTGTATCTAAAGGTTTTGGCATGGCGCAGGCTCTACAACAGCTTGGGCTAGAATTGAAGGGTACACACCATCGCGGTATAGACGATGCCTGCAACATTGCTGCAATATTTCGACATATGAACACTAAAAATCAAAGCTAATCTTGTTTTGAGTTGTTTAAAATCACAATTGCAACATTGAAACTGCATATTAACAACAAGAATAGTCTCATTACTTAGTGGTAAAATTTTCTCTGGAAAAATCCTATGCAATTAATCAACCCTGTCAAATCCCCCTCATTTCTCCAAAAAATCCAATGGGTAGCCGATCCTGTGGGATATATGGAAACCGCAGTAAAAGAATATCCTGATATTTTCACTGCTAAAATCATCGGCTTTGGCGACACCTTAATATTCGTCAACCATCCCCAAGCGCTGCAAGAAATTTTAACAAATGACCGCAAAAAGTTTGCTGCTCCTGGTAATGTGAACAAACTTCTGCAACCATTAGTAGGAGACTATTCAATTTTCATGCTCGAAGGCGATCGCCACAAAAAGCGGCGACAATTAGTAATGCCTTCGTTTCACGGTGAACGGATGCGAAACTACGGTGATTTAATCCGTAATATCACTGAAAAGACCATTAGTAAATTACCACAAAACCAGCCCTTTTTAGCGCGGACTGCAATGCAGGAAATCTCTCTGCAAGTCATCCTAGAGGCTGTTTTTGGCTTGCATGAAGGAGAACGCTGCCAACAACTTAAGCTTGGACTGACAGCAATATCAGATTTGTTTCGTTCACCACTGACTTCTAGCTTTCTGTTTTTCCCTTCGCTACAAAAGGATTTTGGTGCTTGGAGTCCTTGGGGAAAATTTGTACGCGATCGCGCCGCAATTGATAAAATAATTTACAAAGAAATTGCTGAACGTCACTCTTCACCCGATCCAAATCGCGTTGATATTCTCTCCCTACTGATGTCAGCGCGGGATGAAGAGGGAAATCCCATGACCGATCAAGAGTTGCGTGATGAATTGATGACCATGTTACTTGCGGGATATGAAACCACCGCAATTGCAATGGCTTGGGCATTATATTGGACTCACCATCAGCCAGAAGTTCGTAACAAAATCCTTCAAGAACTCGATACCTTGGGTGATTCTCCAGATCCGATGAGCATTTTCCGGCTACCTTATCTCACCGCTGTTTGTAATGAAACCTTACGAATTTATCCTGTAGCCATGTTGACTTTCCCCAGGGTCGTGCGAGAAGCAGTGGAACTACTGGGATATAAATTAGAGCCTGGTACAAACATTGTTGGCTGCATGTATCTAATTCATCAGCGTGAAGATTTATATCCAGAACCCAAGCAGTTTAAACCAGAGCGCTTTTTAGAACGGCAATTTTCCCCTTATGAATTTATACCTTTTGGTGCTGGTGCCCGTCGCTGTATTGGTGATGCTTTAGCTCAGTTTGAAATGAAACTAGTATTGGCAACAATTTTGTCACGCTATCAATTAGCGCTAGCTGATAATCAACCAGAAACCCCTCAGCGTCGAGGTATTACCCTTGCACCTGCCCGTGGAGTGAAGATGGTAGTTACAGGAGAGCGTGTGCGTCCAGAATCGCAATTGACTATGGTGAGTACTTGAGGAAGGGGGACGGGGGACAGGGGGACAGGGGGACAGGGGGACAGGGGGACAAGGGGGTAAGTTATAAGACAATTACAGCACTACGGCTGCGGAAATAAAGTACAGTACCATTACCTGAAAGTCATATATAAAAGTTTTTTCACTCCTGACTCCTGACTCCTGAATCCTGCTGTACTTATGACGACGTTTGGTTTAATTGCGTCTTTAGCGTTCCTTCTGCGGTATTTACAAAAGTATCTCTGTCTTGAATAATGGCTTGGGGTAATAGCATGGATGAGCGCGTGCTAACCCCTGGCATTTTTTTAACAGCAGTGCCGATCGCCATAAATTCGATAATCCCACTTCCCAATTGATAAACGTAAGTTTTGATACCAACGACTTGATCTGCACCGCACTTATTAGCATCTTCGCGAATATGAGCGATACTCCTGCGGAGTCACTTCGTGAACGCTTGTTCACGAGCTTCGTAAATTAACGTAGTCAATTCGTTAATTTCACCACGCACAAAAGACTTAAACGCAGATGTGATTCCTCCGA
>JBPCQW010000138.1:0-4227 GCA_050997715.1 Hassallia sp. | reverse complement strand
TCTTCGCTCCCTAGGCGATCGCCTCTTTCCAATTCCCAAAGAATTTGATTACCTTCTCGTCGAACTCGTGAGACAATCCAGTTGCGCCAGCGCCATTGATCTCCGCGACTGGTGACAGCGCTAGCGTGAACATCCATTAAATCTGCAAGTTCGGAACTGGTGATTAAGTAGCCTTTTGTGGCTATTTCGTCAGCGATGTGAAGAGTTTCAACTATGTTGCGGAGATGCGCCACCCTCATCTCTGGTGGTTTTTCTTCGATTGTTGTTGACGTAGACGGCTCCATAATTGTTGTATCTGTTGCAATACTGATTTCTTGTTTGCTTTTGTTAATTATTGTCGAGTTTGTCTCACAATCAGATACTTTTGCTACATTTATCTCGCTTGTTTGCGTTAAGGATTGGTGAGCATGAGTGTCAGCCAGTTGTTTTAGGGATGGGGTTTTGCCAGTAGCGTAAGCGCGAGCAATTACATCGCACCGTTCGTTACCTATGTTACCAGAGTGACCCCGGACGTGTTCCCATTTTACTTTGCGACTGTTGAGTTCATCTAGTTGTTCCAAAAGGTCTTGATTTTGAACTGGGTTTCCATCGGCTTTTTTCCAGCCTTTCTTTTTCCAACTTTTCACCCACTTGGTAACGCAGTTGATTAAATATTCGCTATCGGTATAAAGGGGAACAGGTTCTTTTTGTCCAGATTCTTCTAGGAATTCTAGAGCTGCGATCGCTGCTTGCATCTCCATTTTATTATTGGTGGTATGGGGAGAGCGATCGCCCATTTCATAAATTGAGCCATCAGTAAAATAGACGACTACACCCCAACCACCAGGACCTGGGTTGCCGGTGCAAGCGCCATCAGTATATATACTTTGAATTGTGCGTTGAGAAGACATGGTTAAAGATTTTGAATCGTCAAAGCGCAGATAAACAAGTTAATTGTCGGGACGGGAACGAAGTATATAGATTATCACAACCTTTGAATGCTGTTTATTCTAGCTGGTGTGTGTTAACAGGCGAGCGCTTAATTCTGTCTGTTTTGCTACAAAAACTACTTAGCGGCGAAATAAACGAAAGATGAGCGCAAGTAAAAACGGCGCACTGAATATAATACTCCAGACAAAGACTGGTGAAATTAAAAAAGAGATGTCTTTATAAGAGGTGATAGGAGGTTGTTTGGCAGAAATTGCGGTGGCAGTTAAGCCGCTGATGGCGAGTCCGATACCTGCGATCGCTATGGTATTATCGAGAGTGCGATCGCTTGAATTTCTTCATCGTTATAAATTTTTGACAATTGTCCCCAGACAAACCAGGTTTTACCAAGTTTTCCTGGCTGATATATGCGGGATTCTATATTTTTTTTAATATCTTGCAAACGCCTGATAGGTTTGCCCTTATTATCATTGATAACAGAGCAATCGACCTGTAAGGCATAAGTATCACTCAGTTGCAGTGCGTGGTAGTAGCCTTCTAAATCTGGCTGAAAATATTCATGTTTTTCTGGTACGAGTAACTCAACATAATCGGCTTCAGCTTTTTCCAGTAAAGCGAGTTGTTTAAGTAAATCCTGTTCTTGAGAATTAAGCTGTTGGTAATCTTTATTTAAATCTGGTTTGATTTTTCGCCAAAAGTGATGACGATTTTGGTTAATTTGCTCGTCTGTTTGTCCTAAGCCTTGTTGCAAATCGTAGACAAATAAATCAACAGTTGGATAAATGAGATTATGCTGTTGACTCATGGCATAGGCATTTGTAAAGAACGAATAATTATTGTCCAAATCTCTTTAGATTGACTTACAGAGTCAGCAGCCTTAATAATGGGTTGAGAGATTTCAGTTAACTTTTCGTCTTCAACTTGTTCGTCAATGGCAACAAGAATATTGTTGATTTCTGTACTTTGCTGTTCCGCAGCATGATTAATTTTAGCTCCTAATGGTCCTTTACTGCGGATTTTGCTATTTGCGTCTAAAGATTGGTGAACTTGTTCGTAGGAAGTTTTCAGCGGCGGATAACTCATTGCAATATTATACAGTTTGTCAATATCCGCCGGAATGTTAATATTATTTACCTGCGCTTGCACAGCATCTGGCAAAGGTGCGTCAAGCTGGTAAAGTGCAAAAAGAAAAGCTTTGAGTTCCGAGGCTTCTAAAGGTTGCATGATAAATTCCCAGTAATTGTAAAAGCTGCCCAGAAATGAGGGTGATTATAAGGTTTATTATTTGGTTCGGTTGTATTGTTAATATTGTTTAAATGGCGTGACAAAAAACGGTAAACTATGCCTTCATCTTCCTCAAGTTGGGCGATTTGAGCCGCATACCATTCTGCAAGTTTGGCGTTTGTGATATTTCGCAACCATTGAGTAGCTTTAGCCAAAGCTACAATCTCTGATTTTTCTTGTTGCAGCAGGTGGTAAAATTGCATCATCACCAAAGCGCTGGCGGCTGATTCTACAATCCACAGCGTACTGACGACATGCGCCACACCGCAACTCATAAAGCCACTGACAAGCCCCACATATTCGGTGGTGATGGTATGATTACCTGCGATCGCGCTTTCGCAAGCTGCAAGACTGACGAGTTTGTAACTTCTCAAATCAAAGTCGTAAATATCCCCAAGAGTCAGTTTATCATCACCCGCTAAAGCCAAGTGCGATAAAGCAGGATTGTGAAAATTGTATTCGCCATGTCCTGTAAAGTGGAAAATACTGTGTTTTTCCGGCAAAGCAGTTATTAGTGCTTCTTTTGTGGCTTGTTCAGAGGAAAAGCGAGTGAATTTGGCGAACATTCGGCTTATCGCTTCCGATTCAATTTGGGCAAATTCCAACGACGGATAACCCTTGCTGTTGGGATGTTCGATACTTAATAAATTGTCCTGTTCATAGCCTTTATTTTCAAAGAGGGTTGAGGGAATTAAGCCAATTTGAGCGCTGGGTAGATAGGTGATGGTGAAGTCATCGGCAAACAGCGCATGGAGAGGAAAGCGGTGTAAGTCGCGGTGAGGAATCAGGATGAGATTTTGGATTGATTGGTTGTTAATTGCTGTCAGAATAGCCGCAATATCAAGGATATTACCCAGTTGGCGAAGCATTTCGGGCAAATTGTCGCGCCATGTTCTTTCTTCTTCGCCTTGCTTATCTTTGCCTTTGCGATAATCGGCGTATTGTTCATTCCACTTTTTCACGCAGTCTTCAAAGTCGCGCAAGCGTTGCGTTTGGCGGAGAAACCCCGTTTCTTCAAGAAACCGGGTTTCTCCCAAGACGATGGGTGATAGCGCGTTGTGTTTGAGGATGAAAGTGTGTAGAGCGTAAGGGCTAATATGCCAGTAAACAACAGCAGTTGTAGGATTGAGCAACCGTTGCATATCTGAGTAGTTGGGTGAGGAAATTTCATCACTCCATCCAGACAAAAGCCAACTTAAACAGGCATTTTTACCCTGTTCTGCTAATTCAACTGCTTGTACCAGATTCCCAGACTGCACCGCTAAATCAACAGTCAACTGCTGAAAACCTGCAAACTTCAAAGCTAGTCGTTTTTTACTTTCATCAGAGCGATTTGCTTTACTCAACAAGCGACGTAAAAAATCTGTACCGCGTCGCTGGAGTTCTTCAGCTTTGGCGGTTTCGTGCAAATCCAAGTGGACGCGAATCAAGTCTCGCAAAATCTCTAGATGCAACTCAGGAAAATCTGCTTCTGTGAGAGTTTTGAGAGCCTGATTATAGCTTTGAACAGCCTTGTGCCAATAGGTGCGGGGGTAAGAATCTCCTCGTCCTCGGAGGTAGTGAGCATTACCTATTGCTTGATGTAATTTTCCCCAATCTTCTGGGTGCGTGTCTTGTTTGCAATACTTCAAACCTTCCTCATAGCTTGCCAATTGTCCCTCATAGCCGCGCTGGTTGAGGGCTGGATTTGTCTGTACTATGCCAATTAACAAACTTGGTAGCTGATTATAAGTAACTAATTCTCCTGCCGCAACACCCCGGTTTAACCAAGCGTCGTAGTAATCAGGTTTAATTTTTATCGCTTTGTCGAAGGATGCGATCGCTTCAGAGAATTGCCCTAAATTCCCCAGCGCATTACCCCGGTTATACCAAGCTTCGTAGTAATCAGGTTTAATTTCTATAGCTTTGTCGTAGAATGCGATCGCTTCAGAGAATTGCCCTAAATTCCCCAGCGCAATACCCCGGTTATACCAAGCTTCGTAGTAATCAGGTTTAATTTCTATAGCTTTGTCGTAG
>JBPCQW010000608.1:0-19666 GCA_050997715.1 Hassallia sp. | reverse complement strand
CTACCGCCAACTTCGGCGCGTCCACCAGGTAAGTTAACGTTAAAAGTACGTACTTGGTCGTTTACCTGGGTGGCGGTGATACCAAGGGATTGTAAACGATTTGGCTCAAGGTTAATCCGGATTTCTCGGTCAACTCCACCTATACGCTGAACTTGTCCCACTCCCTTGACTGATAACAAAGAGCGGCTGATAGTTTGGTCTACGAGGTTACTTAATTCTTCTACAGTTTGCTTGTTGGATGTAACAGCGTAGGTGACGATAGGACCCCCGGCAAAATCCACACGTTCGACTATCGGATCGTTGATATCTTGGGGTAGATTTTGACGAATTTGGGAAATTGCGTTGCGGACATCGTTGGTAGCGCGATCGCTATTTGTACCCAAAATAAAAGTTATTATCGTCTTCGAGGAACCATCACTAACGGTGGAACGCAATTCATCGATGTTTCCTAACCCAGCAACGGCATCTTCAATTTTTTTCGTCACTTGAGATTCAAGTTCCGCAGGACCCGCACCCGGTTGGGTAACGCTAACCGAAACTGTTGGCACATCAATGTTTGGGCTAGTATCAATTCCCAAAGAAGTGAAGGAGAACCAACCTATTATTGTCAATATTAAAAATATAACTATCGTCGGGACAGGTTTTTTGATTGCCCAAGCCGAGATATTGAAAGACATATAAATTTTGGTAATTGGTAATTGGTAATTGGTAATTGGGCATTGGGCAATGGGCATTGGGGAATAACCTTCTTACCTAGTCCCCACTATGCATTAACTACTGCCTGTTGACTACGCGCACTTTATCGCCATCTTTGATGTATCCTGCGCCATCTACAATTACGCGATCGCCTACTTTGACACCTTTTTTAATTTCCACCCTGCCACCAATGAGAATTTCTCCTACTTCTACTTTCACAGCACGTACTATGTCTTCACCCGATAGGATGAATACACTTGCACTACCATCAGGTTGGGGTAATACCGCTTTTTGTGGTGCTGCCATCCCTACCGCAGTATTGGTAGTAATCGCCGCACGCGCAAATGTTCCCGGTTTCAGTGAATTTGTCTGCGGTAAGTCAATTTTTACCGTTGCTTCACGCCTAAGCTGATTAATCAGCGGTTGTATCTCTCTAACTCGACCTTGCAAGCGCACGCGGTTATCGACATCCGAGGTAATTTGCGCGGGTGCGTCAATTTTCACTTGTGTTAGTTGAATATCGGGAATTAACGCCTGAAGTTCTAGACTGCCGTTACTAATAATGGAAAACAGCCTTTGCGGTGCTGAGTTGTTAGTTCCATTCTGGATTCCATTTTGAACGGCTTGTGGTGGTATTCCCGTCACATCTCCAACTCTAACTAGTCTCTCTGCTATAAGTCCAGAAACTGGCGCACGCACCACAGTTTGTCCCTGCTGAGTTCTGACTTGTTCGACTTTCGCATTACTACTTCTGACAGCAGCTTGAGCGCTGTTGATATTCGCGCTCGCGATGTTGACATTTGCTTGGGCACTCTTGACCCCAGCTTGGGCACTCAAGACATCCTGTTCCGCGCTTCTAACATTCGCTTCGGCGAGACGCACGCCTTCTGTAGCTGTTGCTACAGTTGTTGTCCGAGTCAAGAGTTCTTGCTTGCTAATTGCCCCTGCATTTGCCAGTTGTTGATAGCTTTGAAGATTTTGTCTGGCTTCATCTAACCTCGCTTTAGCTTGAGCCACATCTGCTTGTCTTTGCTGCACTACCGCTTGCCGGGAAGCCACATTTGCTTGACTGGTAGCTACAGCAGCTTGCTTGGAAGCTAAATCCGCCTGTTGAGATCCTACATCTGCCTGCTTTGATTCCACATCAGCTTTTGCTTGGCGAATTTGGTCTTGCAATACTGAATCATCCAAAATTGCCAGAACTTGACCTTGTTTAACTGAATCTCCTTCTTTGGCAAGAACTTGTTTGATTTGCAAACCATTTGTTTGAGGTAATACGGGAATCAAATCTCGTGCTGTTACAGTACCTTTAGTATTTAGGATACGGGGTATACGAGTGATTTCAACCGGTGCGACGGTGACTGTCATTGAGGGGGCAACACTTGCGGCAGCTTTAGTTGCTACCGGATTTTGTTGACCAGGGGAACGATTAGCTAATAAACGCATTCCCCCGAAAGCGATCGCTATTCCCAAACCAACACCCAGCAATAGCGGCATTAGCCAAGGACGCTTTTGCCTACTAAGCCGTTCTTCCTCAAAGTCAGCATCCTCGAACTGCGAAATTTCTTCCACCTCAATATCTGAAAACTTTTCCTCCCTCACAGTCATTCCTCCACTTGCTACCCAAATAACAATAGTGATATTTGCTTAAGAAAACTTTAAATTAATTATCGTATATTAACTATGACTCATCATCTAGGCTTATGGCTTAATCCGCTCGAAAATCTACCCATGACGAAAGTCATATTTTGGGGAATTGGGCATGGGGACAAGGGGACAAGGGGACAAAGAGGAATTATCAATGCCCCATGCGAGCCTGCCCCATGCTCAATGTTTTATACTTTGCGCTTCTAGAAGAGCATCGCCTATGCTGTGATAGATACATCAGGGCACAGGACACTTGCCGATAAATGCGATCGCATTCATAACTCAAGAACAAATCTGCGTACTCAATTCCAGCAAATACCTGCCCAATTATTTAATTTTGAAAACAAATAAATAACAGTATGTTCAACGCAACTGAAATTTTAATTGATGCTTTTGTCAAGCAAATTCGAGAAGGCTACCACCGCACTTACGGCTGTTTAAAAACTGACTACCAGGACATCATAGCTTGGGCGGGCAACATGGCTTTAGAAAATATTGCCAATAGCGATGCTCTATTTCACAATGTTGAACATTCTGTCTTAGTCACCCTTGTGGGGCAGGAAATTCTCCGAGGCAAACATATCCGTGAGGGTGGTGTTAAGAGTGAAGACTGGTTACATTGTGTCATCTCCTTAGTGTGCCATGATATCGGCTATGTTAAAGGAGTTTGCCGAGAAGACCGAGAAACAGAAAACTTGTATGCCACAGGTAAAAATGGGCAAATGATTACTCTTCATCCTGGTGCTTCGGATGCCAGCCTCACACCGTATCATGTTGATCGAGCAAAACTATTCATTGATGAGCGTTTTGGCGGTCATACGCTAATAGATTCTGAAGTAATTAAGAGTAACATTGAATTGACTCGGTTTCCAGTGCCTGCCGCAGACGATCATCAAGGTACAAGTAGCTTTGCAGGCTTAGTGCGTGCTGCCGATTTGATCGGACAATTAAGCGATCCGCGTTACTTGCGGAAAATTACTTCTTTATTCTACGAGTTTGAAGAAACAGGAATGAATAAAGTTTTGGGTTATAAAACTCCTGCCGATTTGCGAAAGAACTACGCCAAGTTTTACTGGAATGGTGTATATCCTTATATTCAAGAAGGATTGCGTTATTTGTCTTTGACACAGCAGGGAAAACAAATTGTTGCTAATCTTTATTCAAATGTATTTGTTGTCGAACACGAAAAACAACAAGAAGAACAGCGGTCTTTAGAAGAATTAGGAGTTAAGAGTTAAGAGTCAGGAGTCAGGAGTCAGGAGTTAAGAATTATGAATTAGGAATTATGAATAAGTAAAAAAGTTGCATAATTCATAACTTGCACTTAACAACTAACCCCTAACACTTAACAATTAACAAATAACCACTAACAACTAACAAATATTATGAACTGGTGGCAAAGACTCAAGAAAAATCCGTTGGCACGATTTGGCGCAATTTTGCTATTAGTTTTCTATGTGGCAGTAATTGCAGCTGATTTCATCGCTCCTTACGACCCATATATCACACAGGCAAATGGTTCGCTCCTGCCACCTACTCAGGTTTATTGGTTTTCTAAATCGGGGCAGTTTATCGGTCCTCATGTTTATCCGACGACGCAAGGAGACACAAATCTAGAAACGGGTAAGCGAGAACTAATCGTAGACCACAGTAAACCTTCACCTTTACGTTTATTCGTCCAAGGTTCAGAGTATCATTTGTTTCAGCTTAGTTTTCCCGTACCGCCCAAATGGGATGAAGTAACAATAATTCCAGGTATTCCACTCAATTGGCATTTGTTTGGCACAACCGATAATGTCAAATTCAATTTTTTGGGTACTGATGACCAAGGTCGCGACCAATTCAGCCGCTTGTTATATGGTGGTCGCATTAGTTTATTTATTGGAATTATCGGGGTCTTGATTACTTTTCCCCTTGGTCTGTTCTTTGGGGGAATTTCTGGCTATTTCGGGGGTTGGACTGATAGCATAATTATGCGTTTAGCTGAAGTGTTGATGACTTTTCCTAGTATTTATCTTTTGGTGACTTTAGGGGCAGTATTACCAGTTGGTTTAAGTAGCACGCAGAACTTTTTACTAATTGTGTTGATTACTTCGGTTATTAGTTGGGCTGGGTTAGCGCGGGTAATTCGCGGACAGGTACTCTCAATTAAAGAGCGAGAATTTGTCCAAGCTGCACGGGCAATGGGTGGTAAGCCACTTTATATTATTCTCCGTCACGTTTTGCCCCAAACTGCTACTTATATAATTATCGCTGCTACGCTTTCAGTTCCTAGCTTTATTGGGTTAGAAGCGGTACTTAGTCTGATTGGTTTGGGCATTAAGCAACCTGATCCGTCATGGGGTAATATGCTTTCTTTGGCAACCAATGCTTCGATTTTGGTACTGCAACCTTGGTTAATTTGGCCCCCTGCTATACTGATTATCCTGACGGTGCTGGCTTTCAATTTGCTGGGTGATGGATTGAGGGATGCGCTTGACCCTCGCAGTTTGCGAAGATAAGTTTTTTGTTGTAGTTAAAAGGGCGATCGCACTTCATTATCCGATAATTTATTACATGAGGATTATTGCGATCGCTTGATTCGTGCGTAAGTCCTACTATTTTTGAGATTTCTGTTGTTTGTGAATGGGGTGCGATGCTGCGATCGCTTATTTGAAGCGATCGCATCTACGAGTAACAATGAGTTTTTTAACCGAACCTTATCTAAATAAGTTTTAAGCACTCTATGATATTATCTTCAGTCTGTGATAAGACTATACATAGTGCATTTACTGAGGTAGTTGTGACATGGCTAAGGTCTGACAGGCTTTTTGTTTATCTCTCTTCATATCATTTTCTATGTCTGTCAATAAGTCTTGTATCATTTCTTTACGAGTTCTGCGATCGCGATTTGGCTGAGACATACGAAACAAGCGAATTACAACAATTCACTAATTCGCGACTTCTCTGTCACTCTCCGGATTTATACTGTGAGAATTTTTTAAATACTGCTATTAAAATTACAATTAATAAGGGCGGGGGAACCCCAGCCCTACGCTTAACCCTGGATTAAGATTCCATCACTTCTGCTGTCTTCTTTCTATCCAACTTGAGAATTAACACTCCCAAAGGTGGCAAACACAAATCCAGCGAATAAGGATGATTGTGCAACGACCAATTATCAGTCCACTTACCGCCTAAATTGCCCATATTGCTGCCGCCATATTGACGCGCATCACTATTAAACAACTCATTATAAAATCCCGGTTCCGGTACACCGATGCGGTAGTGAGAATGCGGTTGCGGTGTGAAGTTGCAAACCGCAATAATGAAATCATCAGAATCTTTATCGCGACGGATAAAGAAAGCTACGCTATGACGGTTGTCGCTACAATCAATCCACTCAAACCCAGCTTGAGCAAAATCTTGGCTATATAAAGCTGGTTCCGAGCGATAAAGATGATTCAAATCCGCAAAAAATTGTTTTAACTGTAGGTGCGGCTCATGCTCAAATAAATGCCATTCTAAATCACTCCAAACATTCCACTCACTCCACTGCCCAAACTCCATGCTCATAAACATGGTTTTCTTGCCTGGGTGAGCAAACATATAGGTAAATAAACAACGCACATTCGCTAACTTCTGCCATCTATCTCCGGGCATCTTGCCGATGATATTGCTCTTACCATGCACCACTTCATCATGTGACAGTGCCAACATGAAGTTCTCGCTGTGGTGATACCACATACTAAAGGTGATATTGTTCTGATGAAACTGACGGAACCAAGGGTCCATGCTGAAGTAATCCAGCATATCGTGCATCCAACCCATATTCCACTTTAAGTTAAAGCCCAGTCCACCTGTATAAGTGGGCCAAGATACCATTGGCCAAGAGGTAGATTCTTCGGCAATTGAGACAACGCCAGGAAAATAGCTGAAAATAGTGTGATTTGTCTGACGCAGAAAATCTGCTGCTTCTATGTTTTCTCTACCACCGTATTGGTTAGTTACCCATTCGCCTTCTTCACGGCAATAATCAAGATAAAGCATCGAGGCGACAGCATCAACACGAATTCCGTCAATGTGGTATTTGTCAAACCAAAAGAGGGCATTTGCTACTAAAAAATTCCGGACTTCGTTGCGGTTGTAGTTGAACACAAGAGTACCCCATTCTTTGTGTTCGCCTTTGCGGGGGTCAGTGTGTTCGTAAAGGTGAGAGCCATCAAAGAAGGCTAAACCATGTCCGTCTTTGGGGAAGTGACCAGGAACCCAATCGACAATCACGCCAATACCGTTTTCATGGCATTGATCAACAAAATACATGAAATCTTCCGGGGTACCAAAACGGGAGGTGGGGGCAAAGTATCCGGTTACTTGATAGCCCCAAGAGCCATCAAAAGGATGCTCGGCAATTGGTAGCATTTCAATATGGGTGTATCTCAAGTCTTTGACGTAGGGAATCAGTCGTTCTGCTAATTCTCTGTAGGTAAGGAAGCGTGCGCCGGGATTTAGTTCAGAAACAGTAACTACGGGCTGAATTTCACCATTGGGTAACTTGGCGGGTTCCGCGCTAGAAGCGTGTAACCAAGAGCCTAAATGCACTTCGTAAACGGAAATCGGCTGGGTGAGGGGGTCGCTATGGCGACGTTTTTCCATCCAGTCTTCATCACCCCAACTATAGGTATTTAAGTCGGTGACAATGGATGCGGTTTTGGGACGGACTTCTTGCTGGAAGCCGTAGGGGTCAGATTTTTCGTAAATATGTCCTTCAAAATTTTTTATTTCATATTTGTAATGCTCTCCTACTCCCAGTCCGGGAATAAATAATTCCCAAATGCCGGTGGAACCTTTCCGCATTTGGTTCTTGCGTCCGTCCCAGTTGTTGAAATCTCCCAGTACGGAAACGTTCCGGGCGTTGGGTGCCCAAACTGCAAAATAAACGCCTTTCACGCCGTCTATTTCGCTGTGGTGCGCTCCCATTTTCTCGTAAATGCGGTGATGGTTGCCTTCGCTAAACAGGTGCAAATCGAATTCTGTCAAGCCCCCAGAACGAAAGGCGTAAGGATCGTAGGTGACACGTTCGTGTTCTCCTTCTTTAATGCGTAACTGGTAGTTTGCCAGTTCTGGAACTTCAATCGTGCATTCAAAGAAGTGGGGATCGTGTACTGCTTCCATTGGATATTCCTTACGTTCTTCAGGAAGGACAACCCAAGCTGCACTTGCATTCGGTAGGTAGGCTCGCACAGCCCAGACGTTTTTACCATTTTGTTCGATGAGATGAGAACCAAGTACTTCAAAGGGATTGTGATGTTGGTTTCCAACGATGCGGTTAACCTGTTCTGGAGCGATCGTGGTGATTGACATGAAGCTACCTACGTGAAATATGGTGATTGAGTAAATCGACTTTTTTAATATCTATATATATTCTTTACATTTATTTGCAGATTTTGTCGCCACCTTTTTAGTAGTTCACCAATTAATTCTTCCTTCGGCTTTGAGGAAGCTAGAGAAATAAAGAGATAAATAAAAAAGGATATGTGGTTCTAGTCTTCGGGTAATCGAGCTTAAATAGAACAGGAATGAGTGCAAAATACCTCTAAAATCCTTATTCTTCTGTTTCCTCTGCGATAGTCCTATAGAAATTTAACGTTACAAGTTTAAAAATGGAAAAACCTGAAGTAATGCTTTACGGATGCGAAGCAAGAAAACTTGTTCGCGAATTTTGGGAGTCAGTTTTGGTGGTGGGCTAGTTTGCAGTTGGGTAAGCAGTTCTGCATATTCGCCGGCAGTTAAGGGTTTGCCATCAACAGGCGATCGCGCTTCTATAATTATCTCTGTTCGCAATATCTCTTCGGGTGTATCGGATGGCTCAGGTAATGCGATTCCTGATGCTTGCCGATCGCTAACTAACCATACCACTACACTAGTGCTGAGGCTAACCACAAAAAATATTATGGCTTTTTTTGCTTTCACCCTCCCCATCTGATTATTTAGCATGTAATATACAACACTTTTTGCGTACTGCTACTTCCATTCAATTAATCTTCTCACCTCTGGGGTGCGAATTGCTGTTATTATTTTTGTCTAAATAAATTTTATTTTATAAGTATCTTTACGTAGTGCTTGACATTGTTCGTTTTCAGGCGATCGCGCTTTTATTCCACCGATAAATCTTCATCCATAAAAATCTTGCAACGTCAAGCCTCATTACAGAGTTATCTTTCCATTACTAATTCTTTGTAAGTCCTTACTACGCATGTTGGTCTGTGCATACGTTACATGTCACATCTGTTCTTCATCGATAATTCCTATCAGAAATAGACTATGGTAAATGCACAACAGCAATTGCCAGTGAGCGTGATTAATTTTTTGTCACCCTTCTCTTGTCATAATTGAGACGCGCAAGGGACGGGTTCAGAAGTCGCTCATGGGGGAGACTCCTTTGGTGCTAGCCTCTCCCTTTGGGAGAAGACCGCGCTGGCTTACTTTCAAGCCAACCATTGAATCATTTAGCCATGCTCAACAGAGATTGTAAAGGATTTTACCCGCAAAGTAAGTCTAATTCTTGGACACAACTGATTTATTCGGCTTACAGTTAATCTCTAACCAAAAATTTATCGGTTACAAAAAAATATGGGCGGACACTTAGTGGCGGTGAAGACCGTCTTTACTAGTGTCCTCCTCTTGTTGTAGTACTTACTAATATTTTTGTGCGCTCTTAAGGCACTTCAAGCTTTGAATCCACCAGAAAATTGATACAATGCTTGATCTTACTCAACTATGTGTGATGTAGTGAGGAGCGCTGCCAATGATCTGTTTTGTGAGCTTCTGCGAGTAAGACTATAATCTAAGGACTCTTAGTTGCGCTAGGAGTAGCACCAGGACTCATCATAGCACCACCAGGACTCATCATAGCACCACCATCAGCAGGCTCACCGGCTGCGGGGGAAGTAGTTGCAGCTGGTTCGCTGGTACCACCACCACCGCCACTGCAAGCTCCCAGAAGAGCAGCCAGACTTAACATTGCAGCAAAACCAAAGATTTTTATTTTCATAACTCCTCTTTCACCAATTATGGCAATCACTATTTTTCGCCTGTTGAATACCATACCGTATTTGTTGCTTTTTTTTAAATGCTTCCTATTACAGATTTATGTCAAATATTTTGTTCTTTTTTCATTCAGGGTAAGTATCTTAGAGCAATTTGATTAGTTTGTCTTAACTCAAGAAGAAGATAAATTTATTACTGAAGGTAGAGAAAGCAAATTTGGTAGCGATCCGCGCTATCATACCAAAAATCCTCGTCTGGGAGTGCATCTTGCCTAAGCTACTTTGATGTAGCCATACTGATGTGAACTTTCTGTGAAACAAAGGGGTTAGGGGTTAAGGGCAAAAATTGTGTTTTTGTCAGGAGTGAGGCTTGGCGCAGCCCGCCTGTAGCAAGCAGTAGATGCTGTTGACACGTTTGGTACTTCACTTAATGTAAAAATGGTGCAGCTACCTGTCAGAAGACTATTAAGGGTGTAGTGTGTAATGTGTGCTGATTGCTTAAAAGGTAATTTAAACTTTAGCAATCAAGAAACAAGCAAGCAAAAATATAGTATTTCTTTTCCTCGCAAAAGTAAAAGTTATGGCTGTCGGTCGCAAATCATCTGTTGCAGCAAAGGGTAATTGGTTTGGGCGTATTACCCAGCCCTCAGGGAAATCGCCTTCTGCGCGTTTTGAGTCATCGCGCAATGGTTCCACACCAATGCCCTCTAGAAGACAACGGCGTTCAAACACAAATAAAACGGTTATGCCCGCACCTGGTCAATTGGGCAAACAACAATTACCAAAGCAAAATCGCTCAAGAGCGACACCCAAAAGTCCAAGGGGAAATCAAGAGCGGGTTCCCATAATGCCTAATTCTGAGTCACCACCTTTATGGTTACTGCGCTTCCACGCCATACATCGTAATTCCTCAATTGTGGCATTTTTGTTAGTGGCAGCAACGCTAGTAGTTTATGGTTGGACAGTTTATTCTCAAGAATTATGGAGTCAGGCATACCACAAGCTGCAAAACTTGCAACGCCAAGATCGACAGTTGACAACAACCAACGAGGTGCTGCAAAACAAAATGGCTGTAGAAGGCGAAAAACCATCAACCGGGTTGGTAGCGCCAACTCCCGCTAGGGCGATTTTCATTAATCCGGCATCTCATAATCTCAACTCAATGCCTTCTGTTGGAGACGCTGGGCGATCGCCAAATTCTCAAACACAGGAGCAAAGCGGCTCTGGGCTGGGATATTAAAGTCGATCAGTGGGAGCGTGGTTAGTAGGAATTTGAAGAGGGGGAAAGGGGAAATGCCCAATTCCCAATGCCGACTATCAACGCTCCAACCATCAACGCTCCAACCATCAACGCTCCAACCATGCATTGGACAACCTGAATGCGAAAGTCACCAAGCAGAATAAAATTTAGAAATTTGCCTTCATCTGGATTCAAAAAGCAGCAAAAGGCTTCAGCGCGAGCTTTAGAAAAAATTGCTTCTAGCACCCAAGACCAAACACCCAACACAAAGTCGCGTTTGTTTGTGGTGTGGGGCATATTAGTTGCGGCAGGTCTTGGTTTAGCTGTGAACTTATATCAGCTGCAAATTGTTAGTGGACCAAAGTTAACGCAGAAGGCACGAAACCAGCAAATGGTGAATTTGCGACCTTTTATGCCCCGTCGTCCAGTAATAGATCGCACTAACAATGTTTTAGCGCTCGACCGTCCTGTGTATACTGTTTATGCTCATCCTAAGCTATTTGGCAAATCTCAAGAAGATATAGCAAACCAACTTGCGCCAATACTAGATAAAGACGCTACTGATTTAGAGAAAATTTTTCAAAGTAAAAGAAGCGGTATTGTACTTTCCTCTGCTCTGCCGGAAGAACTTGCCGATCGCATTTCTTCTTTACATTTAGATGGCTTGGAGTTAATTCAAAAATACTCCCGATTATACCCGCAGCAAGATTTGGTTGCTGATGTGGTGGGCTATGTTAATGTTGACCGTCGCGGTCAGGCTGGTGTGGAATATAGTCAAGAAAAGTTGTTAGAACGTTCTGGGCAAACGGTGCGAATGAGTCGCGCAGGTAATGGAGCGCTAATGCCAGATCATGCTCCGGAAGGCTTTTTGCATTTTGATGATTTACGTCTGCAACTGACTATTGATAGTCGGTTGCAACGCTCGGCTCGTTTAGCTCTTAAAGAACAGATGAAAAAGTTTGGAGCAAAACGCGGAGCGGTAATTGTTATGGATGCGTGGGATGGTTCGCTCCTTGCCCTAGTTTCTCAACCTACTTATAATCCAAATGAATATTCAAAAGCTGATATTTCATTGTTCAAAAACTGGACAGTGGCGGATCTTTATGAACCGGGATCGACTTTCAAGCCTTTAAATGTGGCGATCGCTCTCGAAAATAACATCATTAAACCAGATGATACGTTCAATGACCCAGGTTCTATTCAAGTTGCTGACCGAATTATCAGAAATGCTGAAAATAAACGTTACGGGCGAATAAACATCGCTCAGATTCTGCAACACTCTAGCAACATTGGCATGGTGCAAATCATTCAGCGATTGCAGCCTTCAGTCTACTACAACTGGCTAGAACGCTTAGGTTTAGGGCAAGGTATTCAAACAGATTTGCCTTTTGAAGTAGTTAGTCAGTTAAAAAGCCAAGAAGAATTTACCGCCTCACCAATCGAAGCAGCAACTACATCTTTTGGTCAAGGCTTTTCTTTAACAGCTTTACAACTGGTACAAATGCACGGAGCTTTAGCAAATGGTGGCAAACTGGTTACACCTCATATAGTCCGTGGGCTGATTGATACCAAAGGACATATGCATTATTCACCTAATTTCCCAGCACCACGGCAAATTTTTTCCACCGCCACAACCCAAAAAGTTGTCGAAATGATGGAAACTGTAGTTTCTCAAGGAACTGGGAAAGCATCACAAATTCCCGGATATCGCATCGCTGGTAAAACTGGCACGGCTCAAGTAGCCAGTCGCGCCGGCGGCTACCTCAGTAATGCAAAAATCACCAGTTTTGTCGGTATCTTGCCGGTGGAATCTCCTCGTTATGTAGTTTTGGCATTGGTGGATCAGCCAAAAGGAGAAAATGCCTTTGGTTCCACCGTTGCCGCACCAATTGCTAAAGCGGTAATGGAAGCGCTGATTCCAATTGAACAAATTCCGCCAAGTACGCCAGTTAATTCGGCACCTGCTAGTCCGTAGTGGGGATGGGGGGACAAGGGGGACAAGGGGGACAAGGGGGACAAGGGGGACAAGGGGCAGGGGGGACTCCTTGGAGACAATTCTTTCTCCCCATCTCCCCCTCTCTCCATTCCCCATCTATTGATAGATAAACAGCCCAGACTTGGGGATGATGGAAATTACGCGAAAACAAGGCAAAACAGTAATATAGGCGCAAACAAAAAGAAAAGTTTTGTATTTGTGCAAGATTTATTGTTGTTTGATGGAGGAGTAAACATGGCTTTAGGCATTCACAAGCGTGCGGTTGGCGTATTCTCTAGCCGTCGTGATGCCGAACATGCACTCACTGAACTCAGAGATGCCGGCTTCAATATGGGTAAGATTTCCATAATTGCCAAAGATGGCGATCGCAATAATGATATTGCTGGTGTGGAAACGCAAAAGCACGTTGGCAATAAAGCTGATGAAGATGCCGCAAGCGGAGCCATAACGGGTACTGTATTAGGGGGTATCACTGGCTTACTGGTTGGATTAGGTACTTTAGCAATTCCTGGCGTAGGACCGATATTGTTGGCGGGTGAGGTTGCCTCAACTTTAGTTACAGCCGCCGCTGGTGCTGGTATTGGCGCAGCAGCAGGCGGATTGTTAGGTGGGTTGGCTGGTTTGGGAGTTCCCGAAGAACGAGCTAAAATTTACAGCGATCGCGTGTCTGGTGGTGGTTATCTCGTAATCGTCGATGGCAGCGAAGAAGAAATCTTTCGCGCTGAAAGTATTCTGCAAAACCGGGGTATTGAGGAGTTTGGCATTTACAATGCACCTGGTATGGCAGGAGGCGCTGATTATGTAGAGTCGGCTAATCGTGTAGTCGATAGCACAGGGAATTATGACGATGATGCCAAGGTAATTATCGTTGACCGTCGGGATGGAAGCATTTAAAGTTCGCTCCTCAATGCACACAAATCAAAGCAGTTAGCTATTAGTTTACTGAAGTGCGATCGCGCAAAATTTGCAGTATAAAGTTTAACCCTTAATTTGGGTAAACGGATGAAGGCGATCGGACTTCACTATCTTAGTAAGGACAAATTCAGGCTAATAGCTAACAGCTTCGTCAAAAGTCAGAAGTCAGGTAGCAATTTTTCCGCTACATGATAATTTGGTAAGGCTAGTGGCTAATGTAATTAGCTATTAGCCTTTAGCCATTAATAACAGTATATTATGTAACAATCTTTATTTATTTTAAGTATTTTTACTAGGAGAATGAAGATGACTGCCGCCACAATATTAAATTTTTAGGGCGGATGATCGAATTGTGCCCAAATCTGGTAAAATCTAAATCACCGCTGTGGGACGGCAAAGTTTACCCTTGAGTAAAAGTCAAGTTGATAGACAAACAGCCAACCCTTATAGTCACCTTAGCCGTGGATAGCCATAACCGAAGTTAAATTTACATTTCTAGAAATTACCTCACACATTGTAAGAATCTAGAAGTTGTTCTAGCTTCAATTTAGACAACCTGAGTTTATGCGATTTCGCTTTTAATTGTTTTTTAACATTCGCTCCTCGACATCTCAGATAAGTCAATTAATCGCCTCAACTGCTCAATTAGGAGATAAAAATGAAAAAGCTAATTCCATTTCTAATCACTGGCATTTTGGTAGTCGGTACTCTTGGCTGTCAACAAGCTACTAAAACTGGTTCAGAAACTGAAACTGGCGCACCAGCAAAAGAGGCTTCTCAGACGACTGGTGATGCGATGAAAGGTGGCGACGCAATGAAAGGTGGCGACGCAATGAAAAATGGCGACGCGATGAAAGGTGGAACCGACACGAAAAGCTTAGTCAACAGCAAACTAACAGAAAAGATTCCTGGCAGCAAGTTAGCAGCTGAAGATAAAGATGGTGTTGTAACCGTTACAGGAACAGTACCATCTGAAGCGGATATCAATAAAATTGAACCCGCTGTTAAAGAAGTCAAGGGTGTAAAAAGCGTGAAAGTGGAAGCAAAAGTTGGTACCGCCAAACCGTAGTAGAACTACACAACTTTAGTAAATTATTTTGAGCTACACGATCTCAAAATAAAAGTTTATTAGGACTTATGCAAGATGCGTAAGTCCTATTTTTTATTTACAACCCAAGGGTACGACCTGGAAACCCAGCTGTATCAAAGTAGCGAGTTCTTCCCACCGTTTGATATTTGAGGATGGTTCTTAAACCAGTAGTATTAGGTAAAGATTGGAGTGTAAAAGACTTAGATGTAACATTATCAGGTTGACCAATTAATGTTTCACTTAACACCCGACCAACTAATTTACCTTGAGGAGGTAAATTGACCTTGAGAACTTTTGCTAGAGTTTGTGCCACATCTGCATTACTTACCGGAGCCTGGTCTTGATACCCCTGTTTAAAGTCAGGACCAATCGCTGCCATTGTGTTGTAAGTATCAGCACGACTGAAGCTACCGTGCATTCCCTGTCCTTGTTGTAAGGGTGTATCCGACACTTCTACCCCGCAGTTTGTGGGATCGCCGCAACCTGTATCAAAGGAGCGAAAGTTTACCAAAATCGAGGGAACAGGAGTACGTGCTGAACCTCGTAAAGCGATCGCACTAAAAGGCAGCGTACCAGGAAATACATCCAACGTGTCATCCACAAACAAGCCGCTGACATAATCTTGCTTAAGCAGCGAATCTATAACCGTTTTCGCGATCGCTTTTTTGTTTGCCGGATTGGGCAGATAAATCAAATCAGAACCGCCATTACCAGCAACAATTACATCTGGTTTTGTCGGATTTTTACCGATAAAACTATTTTTAGAAAACTGCCCTTTACTCGGATCGACAGCAGCATTTTTGTTGTCTGGATCAAATATAGGTAGCTCTAAGTCATGCGCTAAATCTATTGCCAAGAAACCTGGTGGTAAAAAATCTTTTGGTACACCTGGGTAAGAAAGAGTTTTCGCATAACTATTTTCACTCTGCTTACTAATAGTTGAAAACCCGTGATCGGCGGTAACAAAGATATTTGTAGTCGCTGACAAACCCAATTCATTGAGAGCGGTGCGAATTTGAGCCAGATTCTTATCCATATTCTGACGGGCTGCGATGGAAGTGGGACCGTTAATGCCAGGAACCAGTTGGTTAAGACTGTCGCCCTGAGTATGCTGTGTACCATCAGGATCGCGAGACCAGTAAATTAAAACAAAAGGTTTTTGTCGCTGCTTGAACAGTGGTAAAATTACTTTGGTGGTAACATCGGCAAAATATTGCTGCTGAACTGTATTCGCAACTTTGGCACCTGGGGTCTTGCTGTCACCTCCTTTGCCGTTGTCTCCCCGTGCTGGAGTTGCAAGCGATAGTGTCTGGCTAGAAAGCTGTGTAGAAACTTCTTGGCTAAGAGGAATTCCCGTTTCCGTACCAGTCGCATCATCAACAATGATAGTAGATTCGCCTTTTTCTTGGGTAATATCTTGAATGAAAACAGGTCCGATTTTTCCGACAGCGGCAGTGCTGAAACCTGCTCTTCTGGAAATTCCCAGTAGACTTTCTTCGTTGAGATAATTAGCACCAAACTGTTTATTTACTTCCTTTAAAACAGCATTATTTTCCAAGTAGGGAACTAAAGTGTTTTTGGCACTTTTGACGGGAGTTTTAACTTGGATCGTATTGCTAAAGTCACCCGTATCACCCAAGTAGTGTCCGGTGGCAATCACCGAAGCGTTAGCAGTGGTGAAGGTAGGAAACAGAGAGTGAGTGTTAGTAAAGTTTACTCCCTGCTCCCGAATTGCTTGCAACGTTGGGGTATCGATGCCATTAACGGCACTCGGACGCAATCCATCGGCAACGAAAATTACTACGTTGTGTTGTGTTGTGTTCGGTTGTATTGTATTAGATTGTGTTGTTGGCTCACGATTTCTAGGAACCGTACACGCTGCAATGACTGCAATGATAAAAAGGGTTAAAAGTAGCCAGCGACGACTGTGCGTAAAAATCCGCATAACTTCTAGGATAATGAGAACACGAAGATTTTATACTGAAGTTGCGCTAAGTCAATAGTTGAAATTATGCAATTTTTCAGGAATTATTTGAGGAACTTCCTAAAATCGATTTCTAGGCTAAATTTCAACTTTGCTGGATAAATACAGTAGATTTCAAGTTGGTGAAGTACACAAGCCAAGTCTAAAAGCCAAGTAGAAAGCCTGTTTTACTCCTGACTCCTGACTCCTGACTCCTGAATTCTGCTGTAAGTTTGCAAGAGTACTTCTTCTATGGAACCTACTCGGTTAAAAAGCTGAATTAGTTTATGAGCAGGTGTTTCGCGCTTTTGCAGCATAACTTTCAGCGGTGCTAACAACTGAACATCAGGATCGTTGAAGAGTGCAATTTCAGATGCTTGCAAAACTTGAAGAGCGATCGCTAGAATATCTTCGTTGTCAAAACCTTCCTTAGCTGATATTTGATGTTTATCCGCGTCGGGTATGGTTGCTCTACCTAAGAGAGTTTTATCTAATACCAAACCCTTTAATAATGCCAGCAACCCAGCATAAATTGTAAAATCATCACAACTATCAAAAGCCTTAAATTCAATTCTACCGACTTCTGCGGGAATGCGTGCTATTTTCGTTAATGAAGGTACGCTATCAATCAGTTGTTCGCGTTTTTCTACAAATACCATCACCGCCGGTCTTTTTCCGGTTCTAATAAATGTCCTTATCGATAAACCATTCCACAAAGTACCTTGATAAAAAGGAGAACTATAACTAAACGGAACAATATAAGGACTGTAATAAGTTAACTTTCTGCCAATATCAATTACACCTTCAGTAGATAATCCGGCAACTGATATATTTAAATCGGGACCATAAGTCAACATGGGAATGTGTGCCGTTTGTTTTTCTGGCGAAGCTTGACGCCTTTTTATTTCATAATCATTTAATGGGGGTTGCGGCTTAAAAACAGCATTGTATGGATTAAAACTAACTAAAACTGGCGAAAAACCGAAGCTACTAGCACCTTCACACAATAAACGAAAACTTTCTGACAATTCATTTATAGCGCTTTGAATAGTAGAATTTATGGTTGTTCTGATTTCAATGCCTTTAGGAACGCATTCGATGACATTTTCTGAATCTTCAAATCGTTCAAACCCCTCAATATACCATCTTTTTTGTTTAATGCCAGCATCCCCGACACGCAATTGGGGATAGTCGTTGGGGTATGTAGGTAATCTTTCAACGATTTGATTGAAATCAGCAAATTTTGTCCGCGAAAAATCGGCAAACTTTCCTTCGTTGTTGAGAAAAGCGACTTCATGCTCAATACCAAAATAAAACATTCTGTATACCTAAATACTCTGTAATTTAGCCCAATCTAATTAATGGTAAATGATACGTATTCGCCTACCAAAGCTTGCAAATAGACTTATACTGATTCATTGACAATAATTTATTATAAATATTTAACTACTTGAGAGAGTTTAGCATTAGTGAGGCGATTAAATCATACTCGATCGCCTGGAAAATCTCAAGGACATGGGTAGTGTATTTTGTTGTTAAACGCAGAGGAGCGCAAAGTAAGCGCGGAGGGGCGCAGAGTTTTAATTGGTTAGGAAATCGTGTTAGGTTTATATATAAAGATTCTCAAAAATTGTAGAAAGTAGGATGTAGGAGAGCGATCGCCTGACTAAAACTTTGATAGCTCTGACTTATCGTTCCAAAGATAGCAATTGAGAAACTCTAGTTTAAATAGTTACTTATGCGCTTCCATGTATGCTCGAAGCAGCGCATTCATTTGCGTTTGATATCCACGTCCTTGCGCCTTAAACCATTCTAAGACATCATTATCAAGGCGCAATGTCACTTGTACCTTGTTGGGAGTAGGTTTCAAACCACGACGTACAACCCCACGAGCGAACATCTCCGGTGTAATTTCCGGACATTCGGAAAGGTCAATTTCTTCATCTTTCATAGCATCCAATCGTTCCCAATCAGTCTGCGATTTGTTGGAAGTATCTGATTTCTTCATTTTTTGTAGCCTTCCTTGCAGAAATTATACGTATAAAGCGCGATCACTTAAATTCTCCTACATTGTAGGTAGTTGTCGTTAATTGTATTTGCGTTTGATTTGCCTTTCGATAGTGCGATCGCGCATTGATTTAGTCAATCAGCGATAAAATTTGAATAAGTCATCAACTAAGATTATGTGATTATGAATATTTCCCTCAAACCTGAGCATGAGCAGTTTATTAAATCCCAAATTCAAGCCGGGAGATATGCTAATGCAGAGGAAGTGATGAACGAAGCATTTAAATTGCTGCAAGTACGAGAACAACGCTTAGAAGAACTCCGGCAAAAAATTGGGGTTGGTAACGAACAAATTGCTAGAGGACAGGTTACAGACGGGGAGATAGTATTTGCTCAAATACAAGAAAAAATAAATAAAATTGCTGAGTCGCAAAGATGAGTAATTACTCTTTTTCTGATGAAGCCGTTAAAGATTTAAATACTATCTGTGACTATATTGCTCAAAATAATCCTAATGCTGCCAGCAAGCTTTTTGATGCAATTCGTCACAAATGTAAACTAGTTGCTGGATTTCCCAATATAGGAAAGAGTTATGAGCAATTATCTCCTAATCTGCGGGGATTTAGTATTGAAGATTATATTATTTTTTATTATCCAAGAGAAGATGGAATTGACGTTACGCGTGTAATTAGTGGATATAGAGATTTAGAATCATTGTTTTTAGAATCAGAATAAAATCTTGATTGAGAGTGATATTTTTGCTTTTATCAATGTGACGGCTTGGCGTTGATTTATCATACAGAAATGCCTAAAATTTCAAATGGCTATAAAACCATCAACGCCGCAGTAATTGAGATTTTACCACGCGCCACAACATCAGCGACACAATGAAAACTAGGGCAAAGGGGAAAGCGAATAACCCTAAAACAAAACATAAACCCAATTTTAATTTACCACGTTGAGCAAATTTAACAACTGATTTCTGCCACTTTGGTATAACCCAAGTTTCAATAGGAAGTTCTAGTTCTTGTAGAATTTGAGTAGCTTGAAAACCAACTGCGTAACCTTCCTTAATTCTGCCTGT